>JAAYMC010000098.1 GCA_012521555.1 Clostridiales bacterium | reverse complement strand
GGGCGGAGTACTACCCCGGCCAGCCGACGCGCTACAAGACGAAGGCCGGCGCGCAGGACGCGCACGAGGCCATCCGTCCGACGAACGTGTTCATCACGCCGGATAAAGTCCGCTCCAGCGTCACAAACGACCAGTACCGCCTCTACCGGCTTATATGGAGCCGTTTTATCGCCAGCCAGATGACCAGCGCCGTCTACGACAGCGTCACCGTCGACGTCGAGTCGGCCGGCCATATCTTCCGCGCGACAAACTCCGTCATCCGGTTCCCCGGCTTTACAGCCGTGTACGAAGAAGGGCGGGACGACGACAAAGAGGAGGAGACCTCGCCCCTGCCCGACCTCGAGACGGGCGAGCGCCTGAGGCTCGAGGACATCAAAAAGGAGCAGAAGTTTACCCAGCCGCCGCCGCGCTACACGGAGGCGACGCTGATTAAGGCGATGGAGGAGACGGGCGTCGGCCGTCCGAGCACGTACGCGCCCACGATTTCCACGATTTTGGACCGCGAGTACGTCGTCAAGGAAGGCAAGACGCTCCGGCCGACGGCCCTCGGCGAAGTCGTCACGCAGCTGATGAAGGAGCGCTTTGCCGACATCGTCGACTTAAACTTTACCGCGCGGATGGAGGAGTCCCTCGACAGCGTCGAGAAAGGCGAGCGGGACTGGAAGAGCGTCCTCGAGGACTTCTACACAAGCTTTGCCGTCGCCCTTGAGAAGGCCGAAAAGGAGCTCGAAGGCGAGCATATCAAAATCCCGGACGAAGTGTCCGACGAGGTGTGCGACGTGTGCGGGCGGAGGATGGTCGTGAAGGCCGGCCGGTTCGGCCGCTTCCTCGCCTGCCCGGGCTACCCCGAGTGCAGCTTCACGAAGCCCCTCGTCGTGGAAATGCCGGGCAAGTGCCCGCGGTGCGGCAGCCGCATCTTAAAGCGCACGTCGAAAAACGGGTACACCTATTACGCGTGCGAAAAGCTCAAAGAGTGCGGCTTTATGACGTGGGACGTGCCCGTCAAGGACAACTGCCCCGAGTGCGGGCAGACGATGTTCAAAAAATCGGGGAAGGGATACCGAAAACCCTTCTGCATCAACGAAAACTGCCCCAACTTCGTGCCGGAGGAAAAGCGCGGCTACAGGAAAAAGACGGCCGCGCCGGCCGGGGAGGCCGAAGCGGCCCCTTCGGAGCAGGCGGAGGAAAATAAGAGCGCCGAGCCGGAAAGCGGCAAAAAGAAGCGGCTGACCAGGGGCCTCAAGAAAGAAGCGGAGAAGAAACCCGCTAAAACATCCCGCAAAAAGGCCGAGGCGCCCGAGGCGGAGGAAAAGGCGCCGCCCGCGGCCGAGCGGGAGACGGCGGCGGTGAAATAGCATGAACGTCACGGTTGTCGGAGCGGGCCTTGCCGGCAGCGAGGCGGCGTGGCAGATCGCCCGGCGGGGCGTCGACGTCACGCTCGTCGAGATGCGGCCGGAAAAAAGCACGCCCGCGCACCACACGGCGTATTTCGCCGAACTTGTCTGCTCCAACTCCCTCCGCAGCGACGAGCTGACAAACGCCGTCGGACTCCTCAAGGAGGAGATGCGGCGGCTCGGCAGCCTCATCATGCAGTGCGCCGACGAAACACGCCTGCCCGCGGGCGGGGCCCTCGCCGTCGACCGCGAGGCGTTTTCCCGCCTTGTCACAGACCGCGTCGCGGCGCACCCGCGCATTACTGTCTTGCGCGAGGAGATGACGGACATCCCCGAAGGCGACGTGATTTTCGCCACGGGGCCGCTCACGTCAGACGCCCTGGCGGAAAAATTTGCCGCGCTCATCGGCGGCAGGCGTTTTCTGAGCTTTTACGACGCCGCGGCGCCCATCGTCACGTTCGAGAGCATCAACATGGAAAAGGCCTTTTTCGCCTCCCGTTACGGAAAGGGGTCGGCCGACTACATTAACTGCCCCATGACGAAGGAGGAGTATACCGCCTTCCGCGAGGCGCTCATCACGGCGGAGGAGGCGCCCGTGCACGGGTTTGAGGACACCGCCGTGTTCGAGGGGTGCATGCCCGTCGAGGTGATGGCGCGGCGCGGGGAGGACACGCTCCGGTACGGGCCCTTAAAGCCCGTGGGCCTGATTGACCCGAAAACGGGGCGGGAGCCGTACGCCGTCGTCCAGCTGAGGAAAGACAACCTGTCCGGCACGCTGTACAACATCGTCGGCTTCCAGACGCACCTGAAATTCGGCGAGCAAAAGCGCGTGTTTTCGATGATCCCGGGGCTGGAAAACGCGGAGTTTGTCCGCTACGGCGTCATGCACCGCAACACATACCTTGACTCCCCGCAGCTGCTGGACCGGTACTACCGGCTCAGGAGCTGCCCGCGCATCCGCTTTGCCGGGCAGATCACGGGCGTGGAGGGGTATGTGGAGTCGGCCGCGTCGGGGCTGCTTGCCGGCATTGAAACGGCGCGGGCCGTCCTCGGCCTGCCGCCGGCCGATTTCCCGCCGGAGACGGCCATCGGCGCGCTCGCGGCGTATATATCGGGCGGGAGCGTGGGCGCGTTCCAGCCGATGAACATCAATTTCGGGCTGATACCGCCGCTTGAGCGGCGTGTGAAAGGAAAGAGGAATAAAAACCTAGCGATCTCGGAGCGGTCTCTCGAGATTTTAAGCCGAATCCTGCCGGAGGTAAAAGCATGAAGATAATCGTTGACGCGATGGGCGGGGACAACGCGCCGGACGCCGTCGTCAAAGGCGCCGTGATGGCCAGCGAGGAGCTGGGCGTTGACATCATCCTCACGGGACGTGTCGAGGACGTCCTGCGCAGCCTTGACAAGATGGGGTATAAGGAGCTGCCCGCGCGGATCGAAATCGCCAACGCCCCGTCTGTGATTGAAATGGACGAAGACCCCGTCGCCGCCATCAGGGACAAGAAGGACTCGTCGATGGTGGTGGGCCTGACGATGCTGCGGGACGGGAAGGGAGACGCGATGGTCTCCGCGGGAAGCACCGGCGCGCTCCTCACGGGCGCGACGCTCATCGTCCGCCGCGTGAAGGGGATCCGCCGCGCCGCGCTCGCGCCCGTCGCCCCCCTCAGCAAGCAGGGGCTTTTGATGATCGACGTCGGCGCCAACGCCGAGTGCACGCCGGAATACCTGCTGCAGTTTGCGTACATGGGCCGTTTTTACGCCGAGCGCGTGCTGAAAATCGAGCGGCCGCGCATCGGCCTGCTCAACATCGGCACGGAGCGGACGAAGGGCGGCGAGCTGCAGCTTCAGACGTACGCCCTGCTCGAAAAAGCCGCCGAGGAGGACCCGTCGTTCAACTTCGTCGGCAACGTCGAGCCGAAGGGCGCCATCACCGGCGAGTGCGACGTGCTCGTGTGCGACGGTTTTTCGGGCAACATCATGCTCAAGTCCATGGAAGGCCTCGCGTCGTTCATGCTCAAGGAGCTCAAGGGCGTCTTTACTAGCAGCTTCGTCTCGAAGTTTGCGGCGCTGCTTCTCAAAAGCCGCTTTAAGGGCATCAAGGAGCGCTTCAACGCCGACAAAATCGGCGGGACGGCGCTGCTGGGCATATCGCGCCCCGTCATCAAGGCGCACGGCTCCTCCGGGCCCGACGCGATTAAAAACGCCATCTACCAGGCCGTCCTGACTGTTTCCGCTGGAATAACTGAGGAGATTCAGAGTAATATAGAGCATATGAAAACAGCGGAAAACAGCGCGGCAAATTGATGCAAAAGCCACATATCAAAATGGTTGACAAATGTATACTGCATATTTAATATTCTGTTAGGCCAGCGCACGTGCAGTATCTTTTAGCAGCGAGGTGATAAGGTATGATTATGGAAAGACTGCGAGCCTTGATTGCCGAGCAGTTTTCCGTGAGCGAAGATTCGATAACGATGGACACCTCCTTCACGGACGATCTCGGTGCAGACTCCCTCGACGTCGTCGAGCTTGCCATGGCCCTCGAAGAGGAATTCGATATTCCCGAGGCCGATGAAGAAACGCTCAGCAAGCTCGTCACGGTGGGGGATGTTTATCGTTATATCTCCAGCCATATCGACTAATCATACAAAAAACGGGCGGGAGATAACCCGCCCTTTTTCGTTTAAAACTTTAGGGAAAGGACGGCGCGGCGCCGATCACCAAGCCGGTTTTCAGGCAAAGCCGGTTTGGTAATCGCCGCATCGCGGGAAAGACCATGCAGGAACTTCAGCGAAAACTCGGCTATACGTTTCGTGACGAAGCGCTGCTTGTCACCGCGCTCACGCACAGCTCCTTCGCCAACGAAAACAAAAAAGACGGCGCCATGAGCAACGAGCGCCTTGAGTTTCTGGGCGACGCCATCCTCGGCTTTACCGTGGCGGAGTATCTCTACAAAGACCGCCCCGACATGCCGGAAGGGCAGATGTCCCGCCTGCGCGCCGAGCTCGTCTGCGAGCCGTCCCTGTGCGCCGCGGCGGAAGAGCTCGGCATCGGGCAGCACCTGCGCCTCGGGCGGGGCGAGGAGGCCGGCGGCGGGCGCAGCCGCCCGTCGATTCTGGCCGACGCGGTGGAGGCCGTCATCGCCGCGATGTACCTCGACGGCGGCATCGAAGCCGTCCGCAGCGTGATTCACACGACCATCCTGCCGATTCTCCTCCGCCACGCCGGCAGCGAGCTCGACTATAAGACGGCGCTGCAGGAGCTTGTCCAGCGCAAAAGCGGGCAGGTGCTCTCATACCGCCTTGTCAGCGAGACCGGGCCGGACCACAGCAAGGAGTTTACCGTGGAGGTGCTCCTCAACGGCGTCGTCATGGGGACGGGGACGGGGCGCACGAAAAAGCAGGCCGAGCAGGCCGCGGCGCGCGTGGCCTACGAAGACCTCACGAAGTGACGCGCCGCCGCGCCATCCCATCTTCGCGCCCGGACCGCGCTTGCCATGAGCGACAGGCTGCGCCGCGCGGCGCCTGTACCGGCGGATAAAGCGCGCGGCGCGGGGAAAGCGGCAACGTACTGCGTGACCGCTGCCTGGATGGACAAGGCGCTGACGGGCGGCATGGCGGTGCCGCCGTGCGGCGGGCGCGGCGGGGACTAAAGCGGACGGAAAAACCGTCCGTTTCTTGCTATATTGCGCTCCGGTGCTTGTCAGAGCGCCAGAAAAAGGATATAATATCATGAATGTTTTAAGGTGAAAGCTTTCGCTGCGGCGCCTTAAAAGCCGAGAACACGGGAGGTGGGCGTATGTACTTAAAGTCCTTGGAAATCCAAGGATTTAAGTCCTTCCCTGAAAAGACGCGTCTGACATTTGACAAACCCGTCTCCGCCGTTGTCGGGCCCAACGGGAGCGGCAAATCGAACATTGCCGACGCCATTTTGTGGGTCATGGGCGAGCAGTCGACGAGAACGCTCCGCGGCGGCAAGATGGAGGACGTGATTTTCGGCGGCACGGCGCGCCGGCCCCAGCTCGGCTTTGCCGAAGTGACGCTTGAAATCGACAACAGCGAAAGGATTTTCAACCTCGATTACCCTGAAATCGTTCTCACGCGCCGGTACTACCGCTCCGGCGAGAGCGAGTATTTCATAAACCGCAAGCCCGTCCGCCTCAAAGACGTCCACGAGCTGCTTATGGACACAGGCCTCGGCCGCGAGGGGTACAGCGTCATCGGGCAGGGCAAGATTGACGCCATCCTCTCCCTGCGCAGCACCGACCGCCGCGAAATCTTTGAGGAAGCGGCGGGCATTTCGCGCTTCCGCTACCGGAAGGAAGAGGCCGAGCGCAAGCTCGCCCAGACGGAGGAAAACCTCCTGCGCATCAATGACAAGATCGCGGAGCTGGCGCTTCAGGTCGAGCCGCTGAGAGCGCAGGCGGAAGTCGCCAAACGCTACCTCATCTTGCGCGACGAGCTGCGGGAGCTGGAGATATCCGTGTGGCTTGACGCCATCGACAAGCTCGGGCAGCAGGCGCAGAAAATACGTTCAGACTCCGCCGCCGCGGCCGCGCAAAAGCAGAATGTCGCCGACGAGCTGGAAAAATGGTACCGCGAGACGGAGTCCTTCTCCGAGCGGATGCGGGAGCTCGACCGCGCGCTCGACGAGACACGCGAGGAAATCCGGCGGTGCGAGGCGCGCCGGAGCGAGGCGGAGTCGGCCGTCGCCGTTTTGCGCACGAAGCTGGAAAACACCGCCGCCGAAATGGAGCGCGTGCGGCGCGAGCTGACCGAGCAGGAGGGGCGCGACGGCGGCCTAAAAGCGCAGATTGACGAGCGCGAGGCGCGGCTTCGTGAGATCGAGCGTGAAAAGCTCGAGCTCGAGGAAAAGGCGAAGGCGGTCATCCAGTCCCTTGACGCGCTGGCCGAGTCCGCCGGCGAGGCGGCGCAGCGCCTGGCGCGTCTGACGGGAGAGGAAGCGGCGCTCATGGACAAGCTCGCCCGCGCGCGCGAGCGGCTGTCGGCCCTCGCCTCGTCCCTTCAGGAGATGTACGACCGCGAAAACGCCGTTAAATCGG
>JAAYMC010000097.1 GCA_012521555.1 Clostridiales bacterium | reverse complement strand
GACTGCTTCCACAACTTTCTGTTTAAATTCTGCCGTGTATCGTTTGTTCGGCACTCCTTTTGGCATAAAAACACCCCAATCGTTATTCAGTATACCATACTGTCTAACAATTGGGGTGCAGTTCAGTGGGACAGGCCGGTTTTTGTTTTGCGTTCAGTCTTACGAGACAACCTGCGCTTTGATGAGGTTTGTGCTGCCGGACAGGCCGATCGGCACGCCCGCCGTGAGCACGACGGTGTCGCCCTTTTTCACAATGCCCGACTCCAGCGCGGCGCGCACGCCGGCGTCAAACAGCGCGTCCGTCGAGTCAAGGCGCGCGCACGCGCGCGGCTCGACGCCCCATGAGAGAGACAGCTGCCGGCAGACAATCTCGTGCTCCGACAGGGCGAT
Organism: Clostridiales bacterium; assembly: GCA_012521555.1. GTDB lineage: Bacteria > Bacillota > Clostridia > Oscillospirales > Oscillospiraceae > Sporobacter. Next base: position 21,402 of record JAAYMC010000097.1, on the reverse strand, counting down.
AATCGGGCAGGCCGGGCGGAAGCGCGCGATCATGCGGGCGGTGTGGCCGGAGTTCGTGACCGTCACGATGGCGGCGGCGCACAGCTCCATGGCCGTGGTGCAGCAGGCGCTGGTGATGGCGTCGTCAATCGAGTTGCAGCGGCGCGACAGGCCGCGGGCGCGGAAGCGCTCCCAGTAGTCGATGGACCGCTCGGCGGCAAGGAGCGTTTCGGCCATGGTTTTGACGCTCTCGACCGGGTATTTGCCGGAGGCCGTCTCGCCCGAGAGCATCACGCAGCCGGCGCCGTCGTACACGGCGTTGGCCACGTCGCTGACCTCGGCGCGCGTCGGGCGCGGGTTGCGCATCATCGAGTCGAGCATCTGCGTGGCGACGATGACGGGCTTGCCCGCCGCGACGCAGTCGGATACAATCCGCTTCTGGATAATCGGCACCTCGTACGAGGGCATTTCCACGCCCAGGTCGCCGCGGGCGACCATGACGGCGTCGGCCGCCTCGATGATTTCGGCGATGTTGTCCACGCCCTGGCGGTTTTCAATCTTGGCGATAATGCGGATTTTCTCCCCGCCCAGCTCCTTTAGGACCCGGCGCACCTGTTCCACGTCGGCGCGGCTTCGGATGAAGGACGCGGCGATAAAGTCCATGTCGTTTTCAACGGCAAAGCGCAGGTCGCTAATATCCCGCTCGGAGAGCGCCGAGATGCGGATGGGCACGCCGGGGATGTTCACGCCCTTGTTGTCGCGCAGCTCGCCGCCGTTGATCACTTCGCAGCGCACGTCCCGCCCGGCAATTTCCTTTACGACAAGCTCGATAAGGCCGTCGTCGATGAGCACGCGGTCGCCGGGCTTAAGCTCTCGGTGCAGGTCCGGATATGTGGTGGATACGCGCTCGCTCGTGCCGACAATGTTTTCCGTCGTAATCGTGAACGTCTGCCCGCAGACAAGCTCGGCCCGCCCGCCTTCAAACGTCCTGATGCGGATTTCAGGCCCCTTCGTGTCGAGGATGGACGCGGTGAAAAGCCCAAGCTCGGCGCGCACTTTTTTGAAGGTCTCGAGGGTGCGGCGGTGCTCCTCGTGCGTCCCGTGGGAGAAGTTTAAGCGTACGGCGCTCACGCCCGCGAGAAGGAGGGCGCGGATGACCTCCTCGCTGTCCGCCGCGGGGCCGAGCGTCGCGATGATTTTTGTCCGTCTCATGATTGTGTCGCCTCTTTTTCCGCTTTTTGCCGCTTAAGTGTTGGCTTGGTGCATGTTTTGTGTTAGAATAAGCCAAAATACATTTTAGGACTTGTTTTCACTATCATTTTTCGCCATTTTTATCAGCAGTATGTGCCGCAAGGCGAAATCTAATCGGGAGATTGGCCGCTGCCCTCCGGGACGAACGCGACGTCCTCCGGGAAATCGTCGCTTAAGACGACCGTGCCGTCCTTCTTGACGAAGACGGCGGAGACGCCGTCGAGCCTTTCGATGAGCGCCTTGCCTTCCTCAAGGCCCAGCAGCAGGCAGGCGGAGGCGATGCCGTCCCCCTGGCGGCTGCGCTCGGAGACGATGGTCACGCTGGCCAGCTCGTTGTCCACCGGGTATCCCGTGCGCGGGTCGATGATGTGGGTGTAGAGCGCGCCGTCTATAACGGCGTAGCGGCGGTAGATGCCGGACGTGACGACGGATTTGTCCGTAAGGCGCAGCGTCCCGACGTATTTGCCGTCCTCCTCAAACGGCGCCTGAATGCCGACGGTCCAGGGATTGCCGTTCGTATTGGAGCCGATGACCACGACGTTGCCGCCGAGGTTGATGATGGCGCTCCCGACGCCCCGGTTTGCGAGGAAGTCGCGCACGGCGTCGGCGATGTAGCCCTTGGCGATGCCGCCCAAATCGAGCTGCGCTTCGGGGTCAAGGAGCGTCACGGTGCTGTCACCGAGGAGGATTTTGGTGTAATCGACCGTCTCGCGGGCCTTTTCGATTTCGGCCTTGTCCGGCACGCGCGGGTTTTCGCCGAGGATGTCCCACAGCTGCGTGAGCGCCCCGATGGTCACGTCAAACAGCCCGCCGGACAGGGCGCTGTACTCCTTGGCCTGTTTCAGGATGGCGACCGTCTCGGGGTCCACCTCGACGGGCGCGCCCCCCGCCGCGTTGATGCGGGAGACGTCGCTTTCCGGGATGGTTTTGCTCCAGAGGGCCTCGTAACGGGCGATGAGGCTGAAGGCCTCGTCGAGGAGCTTTTCATCCTGCTTATCGTAAAGACGGATGGCGCACGTCGTATCGAGCAGAAATTTTGAGCCGGAGATGTAGGGCCTTGAGCTCACGGACAGCCGCAGGGCCGCGGGAATGATAAGCGCGGCCGCGACGGCGGCCGCAAGCAGGGCGATAACGGCTTTTTTCATGTTTTCGCTCCAGGAAGTGGAATTAAAATTATTATCCGCGAAAGAGAAAACATTGTCAACATCGGCCGACGCAGAGAGACGATAAAGGAGTTGGGACTTATGGGCAAACGCATTGTCATCGCGGGCGCGGGGTACGCCGGCGTGCTCGCGGCAAAAAAGCTCTACAAGCGCCTGAAGAAGGCGGACGTCTCCATCACGCTCATCGACAAAAACCCATACCACACCATGCTCACGGAGCTGCACGAGGTCGCGGCGCACCGCGTGCAGGAGGACCACGTCCGCTTCCAGCTGGAGGATATTTTCGCCGGGCGGAACGTCAACCTCGTGATGGACACGGTCAAGGACGTCGATTTTGAGGGCAAGACCGTCCGCTGCGAAAACGGGGACATACCGTACGACTATCTCGTCATCGCCCTCGGGTCGAAGCCGACGTATTTCGGCACGCCCGGGGCCATGGAGCACACCTTCGGGCTGTGGTCATACGAGGACGCGCTGAAAATCCGCCACCACATCGTCGACGTGTTCAGCCGCGCCGTAAAGGAAAAGGACGCGGCAAAGAGGAAGAGTCTGCTCACCTTCTTCGTCGTCGGCGCCGGGTTTACGGGCGTTGAGATGGCAGGCGAGCTTGCCGAGTGGATTCCGGAGCTGTGCGAGAAGTTCCATGTGCCGCGCGAGGACGTGCGCCTTGTGAACGTGGACCTTCTCGAGCGCGTCGTGCCCATGTTCCCCGAAAAGGTCGGGGCGAAGGCGGATCGGCGATTGCGCAAAATGGGCGTTGAACTCATGCTCAAGACAAGCGTCAAGGCCGTGGGCGACGGGTATATCGAGCTTGAGAGCGGTGAACGCACGTTCAGGGAAGAGACGCAGACCGTCATCTGGACGGCGGGCATCGAGTCGGCGGACGCCGTCAAAGCGCTCGACCTTGAAAAGGAAGGGCGCGGGCGCATCAAAACGGACGAATACCTGCGCGCCGTCGGGAAGGAAGACGTCTTCGTCGCGGGCGACAACGTGTATTTCATCCCCGAGGGGATGAACACCCCCGTCTTGCAGATGGTGGAAAACGCCGAGCAGAGCGCCGACACCGTCGTGCACAACATCGTCGCCCTCGTGACGGGCGAAGGGGAGCTTGAAAAGTACGCCCCGAAGTTCCACGGGGCGATGCTCAGCGTCGGCAGCCGGTACGGCTGCGCCTACATCGGCGGGCAAAAGCGCAAAATTTCCCTCGCGTCGTTCTTTGCGATGCTCACAAAGCACCTGATTTATATCATCTATTTTATCCAGATTCTCGGCTGGAAGGGCTTTTTCGAATACGTCCGCAACGAGTTCTTCACCATCCGGCGCAGAAGGAGCATTCTCGGCGGCCACTTTTCCAACCGCACGCCGAGCTTCCTGCTCGTGCCGCTGCGCGTCTTCCTCGGCGCGTACTGGATTTTCGAGGGCGTGAAGAAAATCTGGGAAGGGTGGCTGCAGTCGCCCAAGATTGCGCAGTTTTTCGCGTCCGCCGCGGCCGTTTTCGACGCGGCCATCTCCGGCGCTGCCGTCTCGGGCGCCACGGCGGTGGCCGACGCCACGACAACCGCCACGCAGGCGGCGGCGGAAGCGTCGCTCCTGTTTGACTGGAACATCCTCGGCATCTTCCGCCTGACGTTCATCGAGTCGTCCGACTACGCCATCCGTTTGAAATTCGTCCTGATGGACTGGTTTAACAACACATTCCTCCTGCGCACGGACGGCACGCAGGTCTTCTTCCAGTACGTCGTCGTCATCTCCGAGATTCTCATCGGCGTCCTGCTTGTCCTGGGGCTGTTTTCGTTCTTTGCGTCCGGGTACGCCATCTTCCTGCAGGCGCTGTTTCTCATGACGACGGGGCTGTACCTGTCCCAGTGGTGGATGATCTTCGCGGCGATTGCGCTTCTCATCGGCTCGGGCCGCATCTTCGGCCTTGATTATTACGTCCTGCCCGCCATGAAGGAAGGCTGGCGCCGCAACCGGCTTGTGAAGAGACTGTATCTCTATCACGACTAGTAAGGCGGCGCCTATGGAAAATATGGAAAACAGCGCGCGCGTGCCGCTTGAGGGGGCGCTCGGCGCCGTCCGCGAGGCGCTCCGCCGCGCCCTGCACGACGTGCAGCCGCCCATGCTCGACTTAACGGCGCACCTAGCCGGCACGGAGGGGAAAAACTTCCGGGCGCTGCTGCTCCTTGCCGCGGCGTCCGGTGAGGACGGCACGATCCCACAGGACGCTATCACCGCGGCGGCGGCCATTGAGCTGCTGCACCTTGCCACGCTCGTGCACGACGACGTCATCGACGACGCCGACGAGCGGCGGGGGAAGCCGAGCGTTAAAAGCCGGTTCGGGAACAAGGCGGCGGTCGTCTGCGGGGACTACCTGTTTTGCAAGTGCTTTATGATGGTCTCGGAGCTGGCCAAGCGCTATCAGGACCAGTACGAGCTGATCGCGCGCGCGGTGACGAAAATCTGCCTCGGGGAGATGCGGCAGCTGCGGCACAACGGCGACGCGGCCCTGACCGTCCGGCGGTACCTGAAAATCATCGCCGGCAAGACCTCGGCGCTGTTTGCGCTGTCGATGTACTCCGGTGCGCTGCTTTCTGGCGACGAGCCGCTGCGCGTGCGGCGGCTTGCGCGGGCCGGGCACTACATCGGCATGGCGTTTCAGCTGACCGACGACTGCCTTGACTACGAGACGCAGGGCGACATTCTGAAAAAGCCCGTGAAAAACGACCTGGCGGAGGGCGTCGTGACGATGCCGCTCATCCTCGCCATGGCGGAAAAGCCGGAGCTCAAGGAAGCCGTGGGGCGGGAGCTGACGCCACGCGAGGTCGCGGAGATTGCCGCGCAGGTCGTCGCCCTCGGGGGCGTGCGGCGGACAAGGGCCGTCGCCCAGCGGTACTGCGACAAGGCGGCAAAACTCATCGCGCAGGAGACGGACGGCAGAAGGCGCGAGGAGCTGCTCGCGCTCCTTGAAAAAATCCGCGTAAGGGTGTACTAGTTATGAAGGGGACGGTCAAGCGGCTGGTCGAATTTGTCCAGCTGCCGGCGAAATCGGCGGGAGTTCTGCCGCTTCTCCTGAGCCTGTTTTACGCCCTGCGCGCCTACCGCGCTTTCGACGCCCGGGCGACGGCCGTGTTTGCCGTCTCCCTGCTTTCCTTCGAGCTTTTCATCACGGGCCTGAACAACTACGTGGACAGCAAGACGGACGGCTCGCGCCTGCCCCTCAGGCGTAAAACGGCAAAGCGCATCTTAATCGGCCTGATTGCCGTCGCCCTCGGGGCGGCGGCGGGCCTCGTGGCACTCAAGGGCGTTGTGGTGCTCCTTGCGGGCGGGCTGTGCTTTCTGGTGGGCACCGGGTACTCCTACGGGCCGTTTCCCCTCTCGAAGACGCCCTTCGGCGAGGCGCTGTCGGGGCTGTTCGAGGGGTTTTTCATCCCGTTTCTCACGGTGTATATCAACGCGCCGGGCGGCGCGCTCGTGTCGCTTGCGCTCGACGCGGCGCGGCTTGACGTGTCGCTGCAGCTGGACGCGCTCCTTAGCCTTTTTATCCTGTGCGTTCCGGCGATGGCGGGGATTGCCGGCATCATGCTGGCCAACAATATCTGCGACGTCGAGCGGGATAAGCAAAACGGCCGGCGCACGCTCCCGATGGTCGTCGGCACGCGCGCGGCCCTCCGGCTTTTCGCCCTTCTGTACGTCGCGGCGTACCTTGCGGTCATCGCCGCCGCCGCAGCCGGCATACTGCCGCCGTACGCTCTTGTCGCCCTCCTGGGGGCCGTATTTGTGTTCCGCAACGTGCGGCGGTTTTCGAGGCGCCCGTCAAAGGGCGAGACGTTTCCCTTGTCGATTGTCAACTTCATTGTGGTGATGGCCCCGCTGATTGCGGCGGCGGCCGCAGCCTTGTTTGTTTCGAGCTGAGGATAAGGATGCAAAATGATAAAAGGCGACTGATAACACGGCGCGACGCTGTGATTTTCGCGGCGGTCTTTGTCCTTGCCGTAGCGGCGTATTTTATCACGCGGCCGCAGGCGGCGGCGGGAGCCGCAGCGGAAATTATCGTCGACGGCGCGGTTGTTCAGACCGTCTCCCTCGGCCGGGACCAGGTTTTCCCCGTCCCCGGGCGCGAGGAGGTTATCCTGGAAGTGCGCGACGGCGCGATACGGTTTATTGAGTCGTCCTGCCCCGATAAAATCTGCATCAAGACGGGCGATCTGCGCTATGGCGGCGAGTCGGCGGCGTGCCTGCCGAACCGCGTCATCGTGCGCGTCGTGGCGGAGGACGGGGCGGACGTCGTGATACGTTAGCGCTGCGCGCGGAGGTTGTATGAAGAATAAAAGCAAAATTGACGTGCAGCGCCTCGCGTTTACAGCGCTGCTGTTTGCCCTGTCCGTCGTGCTGGCGTGGGTGGAGCATACGCTGCCCACGATGCCGATGCTGCCGCCGGGCGTGAAGCTGGGGCTTTCGAACATCGTGACGATGTACTGCCTGTTTTTTATTGACCGGCGCGCCGCCTTCGCCGTCGCCGTGCTCAAGTCGGGCTTTGTGTTCCTCGTGCGCGGCGTCACGTCGTTCCTGCTGAGCCTTGCCGGAGGGCTTCTCTCCGTTTTGGTGATGGTGCTCCTGACGTTGCCGAAAGGGCGCAGGGCGTCTTACAGCGTCATCAGCGTCTTCGGCGCGATTGCCCACAACATCGGGCAGATTTTCATGGCGGCGGCGCTGCTCGGCTCCATGACGGTGCTCACCTACCTGCCCGTTCTCATCCTCTCCGGCTTTCTCATGGGCAACGTCACGGGCATTCTCCTGCGCGTGACCATCCCCGCGCTGGAAAAACTCAAGGGCCTCCTGCCGCGCGGACTGCGCCGCGGCGGGGAGGGCGGTCTGAGCGATGACGGGATTGCGCAGGACGGCGCAAAGCAGGAGGGCGCCTCGCAGAAGTAAAGACGCCCTCTCGTCGAAAAGAAAAACGCAAAAAACGCCCCCGACCATCGTCGGGGGCGTTTGTGTTGTTTTGTTGTGACCGCTGTCGGGGCGGCGCTTAAGACGGGGCGGACTACTTCGCTTCGAGCAGCTCGACCGTCTTTTTCATCTCCTCGATAATCGGGAGCTTTTGCGGGCAGACGGCTTCGCACGAGCCGCAGGCGATGCACTCCGAGCCCTTGGCGCTGCCGAACCGCGTCTCGATGAGGTAGCTGGCTTTCGCGTTTCTCAGGTCCCCGAAGACGTAGTAGCGGTTGGCCGCGTCGAAGAACTGCGGGATGTGGATGCCCTGCGGGCACTCCTTGACGCAGTATCCGCAGCCTGTGCACTCGATGCGGGGGATGGCGTCGAGCATGGCGCGCACCTTTTCGATGACGGCCATTTCCTCGTCGTTGAGGGGCTGGAAGTTTTCCATAAAGGAGAGGTTGTCCTGCATCTGCTCGAGGGTGGTCATGCCGCTTAACACCATGAACACGTTCTCAAGCGACGCGGCGAAGCGGATCGCCCACGACGCGGGGGAGGCGTCCGGGTTGGCCTCCTTGAGGACCTTCAGGATAGACTCCGGCGGATTGGCGAGCGTGCCGCCCTTGACCGGCTCCATGACGATGATGGGCTTGTTGTGTTTGACGGCCACTTCGTGGCACTTGCGGGACTGGACGGTGACGCTCTCCCAGTCGCCGTAGTTGAGCTGGAGCTGGACGAAGTCCATTTCGGGGTGCTCCGTGAGGAGCTTGTCGAGCAGCTCGGCGTTGTCGTGGAAGGAGAAGCCGATGTGGCGGACGAGCCCTTTCTCCTTGAGCTCCTGGACATAGTCCCACATTCCGTACTCGTCGAATTTCTGAAGGCGGCTGCCGCCGATGTTGTGCAGCAGGTAAAAGTCGAAGTAACCGGCGCCGGTGCGCTCGAGGGACGTCCAGAACATCTGCCGCGCTTCCTCCGCCGTCTTCGGACCGGCCCACGCCGGCAGCTTCGTGGCAAGCTGGAAGCTCTCGCGGGGGTAGCGGTCGACAATCGCGGCCTTCGCCGCCATCTCCGATTTGCCGTTGTTGTATCCGTACGCCGTGTCAAAATACGTAAATCCCTTCGACATGAACAGGTCGACCATTTCGATGACCTTTTCAATGTCGATGTCCTCGCCTTTCAGCGGCAGGCGCATCAGCCCGAAGCCGAAATTCTTCTTGATGCCAAAATTTGTCATTGTTACCCTCCCTGTTGTTATCCAGTTCTCTTTGCTTTAACCTAAGCCGGCCCCTTGAGCCGGTCCAAGAGCATCAGGGCGTCCGATAAGTCGAGGTCTTCCTCCGTCATGTTGGGCAATACCTTTTCAAGGAAGACGGAGACGACTTTCTCGTCAAACTGCGTGCCGGTTTTCCGGCGCAGCTCCTCGGCGGCTTGCTCCCAGCTGATGGCCTTGCGGTACGACATGCGGCTCGTCATCGCGTCAAACGCCTCCGCCACGGCGATAATCCGCGAGGCCAGCGGGATGGAGTCGCCCTTTATCCCGCGCGGGTAGCCCTTCCCGTCGGGGCTTTCGTGGTGGTAGAGGATGACGTCGGCCAGGCGCGCGTATTCGTCGGAGTTGCTGAGGATGCGCCAGCCCGATTCGCTGTGCCGCTCGATTTCAAGGCGCTCGGCCCGGGTAAACGGGCCGTTCTTTTTGAGAATGGATTTGTCGATGCCGATTTTGCCGATATCGTGCAGCAGGCCCGCTTCGCTGATGAGCATGACCTCGTCCATGGGAAGACTGAGCTCCGACGCGATGCGGGCGGAGATTTTCGCCACGTGCGCGGCGTGCCGCAGCTCTTCCTCGCTCCTGCCGTACAGCGTTTTGAGGATAATGTCGATGGTTTTGCTGCGCGTCGAGGGGCTCTCGTTCATCTTGTTGCGGTACATCCTGTTTTCCGCTTCGGAGAAGACAAGCTCAATGTCCCTCTTCGCGTCCTGCTTGACGGCGTGCCCGAACGACAATGACAGGTCAAGCTGCTTGATTTTCACCTTCGACTGCATCCGCTTGATGCGGCGGATGATCTTGCCCGCCTGCGCGCCGGTCGTGTTCGGCAGGAGGATGGCAAATTCGTCGCCGCCGATGCGCGCGCAGATATCGTCTTTCCGGCAGCCCTGCTGGAGGAGCTCCGCCGCCTTGACGAGCAGCTCGTCCCCCTGCGCGTGGCCGAAGGAGTCGTTGACGAGCTTGAGGCCGTTGACGTCCGCCACGACGATGGTGAGCGGGTAGTAGCGCTCGTCGTCCATCTGCTTGATGATGTTGTCGAAGTAGCGGCGGCTGTAAAGGCCGGTGAGGTGGTCGTGGAAGCTGAGGTATTTGACCTCCTCGAACGCCTTCTCGCGCTCGGTGACGTCGAAGATAATCGAGAAAATCATGCGCTCGGCATGGTAGTTGATCGGGCAGGAGTAGACGTCCACATAGCGGATTTCACCGTTTTTCAGCCGGTGCGGCGAGGAGAAGAAGCGCTTGTTGTCCCCCTCCGGCACCACGATGGCGCCCGGGTCGCGCGGGGCGAGGAGGTCGTCGTACTTAAGCGACAAAAGCTCTTCCTTGCTGTACCCGTAAAACGCCACGGCCGCGGGGTTTGCCTCCCTGATTTCGCGGGTGGCCGGGTCGAACAGGAGCATCACGGCGTCGTGCTCGTTGAACATGGCCTGCATCTGCGCGCAGAGGTTTTCGATGTTCTTTTGCATGTCCTGCTTCTCGGCGGCCATGAAGACGCTGTGCATGAGCATGGACAGGTCGGTGACGTCGTACTCGTCGAAATCGCCGTTTTTGTTCACGAGGCACACGACGGCCCGGACCTGGTCGTTTTTCAGGATTGGGATGGACATGAAGTTGTGGACGCGGGCAAACGCCTTATCCGGCGCGTCGCCGGATGGTATGTAGCTGTTTTCGATGACGGGGCGGGCCGAGCGCGCCGTCTCGCCCCACAGGACGGCCTGGCTTATGGGGTAGAGCGTGCGCGGCCTGCACGCGGCGTGCTGGAAGTTGCTCATATCCACGCGCAAGACCATGTCGCCGGTGCTCTCCTCAAGAGTAAAGAGCATGCCGCGCTGGCTGCCCGTGAGTTTCAGGGCCTCCTGAAGCGCGTACTCGACAAGCCCCCGGCTGGACTGGAACGTCATCAGAAGGGCGTTTGCGAGAATGCGGTGCCGCTCGAGCGTGCGGCGCTGCATCTCCTCGTGGCGCTTTTTCTGCGTGACGCTGCGGATATACGCGCCCACGCCGGTGCGCCCCTCCCCGATGGGGACGGGGAACTTGAGCGCCTCGTAATAGTTGCCGCAAATGGAGAACTCGCAGACGGCGCTCTCCTGTGTTTCGATGACGTAAAGGTCTGTCTCGCGCATCACGTCGACGTACGTTTCGGGGCTCATTTCCTCATGCGCTTTGCCGATAATGTCGGTGTAATCAACCCCCTGCGCCCGCAGGAGCGCGTCGTTGACGATCATGTACCGCAGCCGGTCGTCCTTGAGATAGATAAGGTCGCTGCTGGCGTTGATGAACGTGCGGTAGAGGAGCTCGCTGTTGACAAGCTCGTTTTCCAGCGCCTTGTAGGAGGAGATGTCCAGACAGTAAAAAATATAGTTGGCGCCGTACTTGAGCGCGCGGACGTTTACCCAGATTGCGTTCCCGCTTTTCGTCTTAATCTGAAGCTGCACCGTCGCGGAGCCGTTCTGGAGCAGCTCCTTGAAGAACATCAGGCCGATTACGCGGCTTGTCCGTTCCACTAAGCGGTACACGTTCATGCCGACAAGCTCGTCGCTTGAGTAGCCCGAGGCGGACGCCGACTCCGGATTGGCGTCGAGAATTACGCCCGCGGGACTGGTGATGAAAACCGGCAGAGGCGCCGTCCGGAGCGCTTCGGGGAGCGTGTTTTCGTCCGGCCCGGCGGCTTTCTGGCGGGGGAGCTCAAAAAGCAGCGCCATAATGTGCCCCGGCTGCGGCGCGTATGCGCTTACCTTTACCCATCGTCCCGTTTTTGAAATGAAAATCTCTTTCTCGACGGGCTTTGTGGCGGCGCGGCGCAGCGCGTCAAACAGCTCGACGGGAAAGCCCGCGTCCCAGACAAACTGGGAGAGCGCCTTCCCTTCAAGTTGCGCAACATTGGTTCCGACAGCCTGCTCAAAAGCGCCGTTGGCTTCGACGAGGCGGTAGTCCGAGGAAAGCCCGCCCTCGTTGTCGATGACGTTAAAGAGCGCATAGCCGGCCGGCATGTGCATAAAACCGTCGCGGTAGAGGGAAGTACTCATTTCAGATAACCTCGCTAAGACACAAAGTTAAAAAACCTGCCGGAGACGCCAAAGAGAAAAAAAGAGCGCAAGCGCGAAAGATGCCTGAAATTCTCTCTTAATTAACTAATTATAGGAATTTACCGCGGCAAAGTCAACAAAAATCCTCATATACCAGGCAATTCCGGCACAAAAATCGCATATATGGGAAATTTTGAAAATTTATCCAAACGGCGCCCTGGCCTCGCCGGGCGCCATATAGCAGAAAGTCCCCGGTTCCGGCTGTGCGGAACCGGGGACTGCGAGAGGGCCGTTTAAACGTCCGCGTAATCGACGTATTCGTCCGGAATCTGGCTTCTCTTCTTGCAGGCCTTGTCCTTTATCGTATCGAGGAGGTCGAGGATTTCGTCTTTGAAGTAGACGATGGCGCAGGCGGCCGTCGCGATGGCGATGAGCAAGGACGCGATGACGAGAATCATACGCAATAATTTGTTCATGCTAAACCCTCCATATAGATTTCTATCTTTCGCCACGGCTTTAGTTTACACGAAATGCGCGGCAATAACAATACTAATCTTTCCGTTGGGCGCCGCTTTGGCGAAAATCTTTATGGAATCTGACGAGACGTGTTGCAAAGGGCGCGCAAGTATGGTAGGATTTGTCCAAGACGCGCAAGGGGGACGAATTATGTTTGGAGAATCGAGCATTTTATCGAACCTTTTCTCTTGGAAAAGCAAGGAGCAGCAGAAGCGGGAGGAAGAGGAGTATGCCCGCTGGGCGTTCCCGTACGGGCAGGAGCAGCGGAGCAGGCTTGTAAAGCTCATGCTGGAGATTTTCCCGAAAGAAACCGAGCCGATGGTGCTCATCCCGTTCCTCACATGCAAGGAGCTCTATCAGAACCTCTGCAAAAAGATGGGGCACGAAGGAGCGGTCCGGCAGCTGATTTCGGAAGTGAAAAAATACAAGCGCATTATCCGCAAGGGCGAAATGCCGATTTACCTGGCCCTCGTCGTCGCCGACTCGAAGGTCGGAGAGGACTTAAACTACCCCCCCAAGGAGGAAATTCTCGCGATGGCGAAGGGCTTTGAAGTCCTGCACGGCCAGCCGTAACCTCATAAAGCGAACAGAAACCGGGCCAAACGCGGCCCGGTCTTTTCTGCCGCTTAAAGCCGCCATGCAAAAAAGCCGCCGGTGTCCCGGCGGCTTTTGCTTATTCGGCTGAAATCATATAGCTGTAAACGGGCTGCCCGCCGGAGACCATCGAGACCTCCGCGTCCGGTATCATTGCCGACAGGCGGCGCAGGACGTCTTCGGACGTGGCGCTGTCCGCCCCTTCGCCGGTGAAGATGGTGAGAAACTCCGGGGAGAAAGCGGCGAGGGCCTTGCCGATGGCGTCGACGAGGGAGAGAGTGTCTTTCGCCGTGGCGAGGAGGTTGTCGTCGAGAAGGGCGAGGTAGTCGCCCTGCGTGATCTCGTGCCCGTCGAAGGTGGAGTCGCGCGCGGCGCTGGTGATGAGGGCGGTGTGCACGCGGGAGATGGCCTCCGTCATCGCCTGCTCGTTGTCCTCCGCCGTGCCCGTCGGGTCGAACGCGAGCATGGCGGAGACGCCCTGCGGCATCGATTTCGACGGGATGACGATGATCCGGCGGCTCGTGAGCGCTTTGCACTGCTCGGCGGCCATGATGATGTTCTTGTTGTTCGGCAGGATGAACACCGTTTCGGCGGGCGTTAAATTGACTTTCGCGAGGATGTCTTCCGCCGAGGGGTTCATCGTCTGCCCGCCCAGAATGATGTGGTCCACGCCGAGGTCGCGGAACACGCTGGCCATGCCGTCGCCGGCGCAGATGGCCACCACGCCCAGATCCTTCTCCACGGGAACCGGGTCGAGCGCCGCCTCATTCTGTCCGGACTGCTGCGTTTCCGTCTCCTCAAGGATTTTCGCCGAGTGCTGCTCGCGCATGTTCTCGATTTTCACCGTCAGCAGCGGGCCGTAGGTGAGGGCTTCGGTGAGCACCGCGCCGGGGTCGTCCGTGTGGACGTGGACTTTGATGATCTCGTCGTCGTCCACGACGACGATGCTGTCCCCGAGCTTTTCAAGGAACGCCCGCAGCTGCGGCGGCGTTTTGCTCGATGAGCGCGAGACGATAAACTCCGTGCAGTAAGTAAACGTGATGTCCTCCGCCCCGAACCCGGCAAAGTCGGCTTTTTCAGCCGTTTCGCCGCCGGCGGCTTCGACGACCTCGCCGCGCAGGGCGCGGAGCATGCCGTCGAGAATAAACAGGTAGCCTTTGCCGCCGGCGTCCACGACGCCGGCTTTTTTGAGCACGGGGTTGATGTTCACCGTATCGGCGAGGGCTTCCCTGCCCGCGGCAATCGCGCGCTCGAGCACGGACTCGATGTCCTCGCTGCGCTCGGCTTCCGTGACGGCCGCGGCGGCGGCCAGGCGGGAGACGGTGAGAATCGTGCCCTCCGCCGGCTTCATGACGGCCCTGTACGCCGACTCGACGCCCGCCGTAATCGCGGCGGCAAACATGGGGGCGTCGGCGGCCTCGCAGTCCTTCAGGTGGCGCGCAAACCCCCGGAAAAGCAGCGACAGAATGACGCCCGAGTTGCCGCGCGCGCCGCGCAACAGCGCCGACGCGGCGATGTCGGCCGCTTTGCTGATTTTCAGGCCCGGCTTGCTTTCCCTGAGCGCCGACGCGGCGGCGCTCATCGTCAGGCTCATGTTGGTGCCCGTGTCGCCGTCCGGAACGGGGAAGACGTTCAGTTCGTTGATTTCCGTCTTGTGGTTTTCAATGGCGGCGGCACCGTTGAGGATCATCGCTTTAAGCAGGTCCCCGGTAATCTGTTGTGTCAAAACGAAATCCTCCTCGTTCAGCCGATAATCATCGAGTCGACAAAGACGTCGACGCTCTTTATCTCTACGCCGGTTGCCGTGGAGACCTTATAGCGGACCTCTTCGATAATGCTCTTGCACACAACCGGAATGTTCACGCCCGGGTCAACGGCGATGTGAAGCTCGATGGAAATGCTCCCGTTGTCGTTGTACGTGATGTGCACGCCTTTGCCCATCGATTCGCGCTTTAAGAGGTGCACGAGCCCGTCCGTCATGGAGCGCACGGTCATTCCCTTCACGCCAAAGCACGTTGTCGCGGCGTTGCCGGCCAGATACGTGAAAACGTCGCCGGCGATGCGGATGAGTCCCTTATCCGTTTCAAGCGTTACCATAATCAAGCTCCCATCCCTTAAGTTGATCGCGGGGCCGCGCGGGCAACGGCCCGTTCCTAAGCATATCCAAAAAAGCTAAAGTTTACGCAGCACCCTATTATAATACAATGTCCGGCAAATCACAAGTATGAATCATTCGCGCCCGCATTACGCGGCTGCATCGCGCGCATAAATATTCAAAACCGCCCTGTCCGCCGCGCGCCGAGGGCGCGCCCACGCGAGGGATTTGCGCGGCTTGACAGGCGATGCGGCGCGGTATAAGATACAAATATGAAAACGGTTTTCAAATTTTAGCTGCGAGGCGATGCGGAATGGACGGGCGGCGGACGTACCGGACGAAGCAGAAGGCCCGTATACTCGATTATCTGAAGGAGAGCGGCGAGCGCCCCGTGACGGCGGAGGAGATTTACGAGCACCTTATCCGGAGCGGCCGCCCCGTGGGGAAGGCGACGGTCTACCGCCATCTCGACGCCCTTGAGAAGGAGGGGGCGGTGTTTAAGTTTACCGCGCCGGACGGGCTTTACGCCTGCTACCGCTACATCGGGAGCGACGGAAGCAGCGGGCACCATCTCGTCTGCGTCGGCTGCGGGAGCGCCGTTGAAGTGGAGTGCGCGCAGCTGGACACGCTTCTTGCGCACCTGAGCGAAGAGCACCATTTCAGCGTGGACAAGGGGAGGACCGTCCTGTACGGCACCTGCAACCGCTGCAGCGGAAGAGGCGCGCCGGGCGCGCCGCGCCGTTTCGGGCGGGACGGGGAGGATACTGAATGAAGCGCATTTTATGCGGGCTGCTTGCGGCCCTGCTCCTTTTTGCCGCGGGCGCCTGCTCGAATAGCGAAAAGAGAGAGGGCGGGGAGGGGAAGATTAAGGTCGTCACGACGGTTTTCCCGCCCTACGACTTTACCCGCGCCATCGCGGGCGACAAGGCGGATATTGCCATGCTGCTGCCGCCCGGCGCGGAGAGCCACAGCTATGAGCCTTCGCCGCAGGATATGGTGCGGATTGAAGAGTGCGACGTGTTCATCTTCGTCGGCGGCAAGTCCGAGACGTGGGTGCGCGGCGTGCTGGACGCGCTCGACACGAAGGACAAGACGATTCTCGCGCTCATGGACATGGTGGACGTCGTGGAAGAGGAAATCGTCGAGGGCATGGAGCATGACGCGGACGGTGGGGACGATGAGCATGAGTACGACGAGCACGTCTGGACGTCCCCGAAGAACGCGGCGGTGATTGTGCAGGCCATCGCCGAGGCGCTGTGCGCCGTGGATAAGAAAAACGCGGACGAGTACCGCGCCGCGGCCGAGGCGTATCTTGAGGAGCTCGGCAAGCTCGACCGCACATTTGAGGACATCGTCGCGGGCGGTACGCGCCGGACGCTCGTGTTCGGGGACCGCTTCCCCTTCCGCTATTTTGCCGACGCGTACGGCCTCCATTATTTCGCGGCGTTCCCCGGGTGCGCCGAGCAGACGGAGCCGAGCGCGAAGACGGTCAGGTTTCTCATCGACAAAGTGCGGCAGGAGAACATCCCCGTCGTCTTTTACATTGAGATGTCCAGCGGCAAGATCGCGGACACAATCTGCGAGGCGACGGGCGCGAAAAAGCGGCTGCTCCACTCCTGCCACACGGTCAGCCGCGACGATTTCCTCGCCGGAAAGACGTATCTTGAGCTGATGGCGGCCAACGCCGAGGCGCTGAAGGAGGCGCTGAGCCCATGACGATATTAACGTGCCGGGACGTAAGTTTTTCCTACGACGGGAACACCGTGCTCTCAGGCCTGAGCTTTTCCGTTGAGAGCGGGGACTACCTGTGCATCGTCGGCGAAAACGGCTCGGGGAAGAGCACGCTCATCAAGGGACTTTTGCGCCTGAAAGCGCCGCAGAGCGGGACGATTACGCTCTGCGGGGGGCTCAGGCCAAACGAAATCGGCTATCTTCCGCAGCGGGCGGAGACGCCGAAAGACTTTCCCGCCAGCTGCTACGAAGTCGTCCTGTCCGGGCGGATTGCCCGGAGGGGGATAAGGCCCTTTTACGCGAAGGCCGACCGCGCCGCCGCACGCGAGAGCCTCGAGCGGATGGGGATGTGGGAGCAGCGCAACCGCTGCTTCGGGGAGCTGTCCGGCGGGCAGCAGCAGCGCGTGCTCCTGGCGCGGGCGCTGTGCGCCACGGCGAAGATGCTCCTGCTCGACGAGCCCGTGGCGGGCTTGGACCCCGTCGCGACGCAGGAGCTTTACCGGCAGATTGAGGAGATAAACCGCGATTTGGGCATCACCGTCGTGATGGTCTCGCACGACGTGCACAGCGCCGTGCAGTACGCCGGGAAGATTTTGCACCTCGGCAACGAGAGCTTCTTTTTCGGCACGACGGCGGAGTACTGCGCGTCGGACATCGGAAAGCGTTTTCTGGGAGGCTGCCGGCATGATTAAAACGTTTGCGGAAATGCTCTCTTACGGCTTTTTGCTGCGCGCCGTGATTGTGGGGCTGCTCGTGTCCCTGTGCGCGGCGCTGCTCGGCGTGAGCCTCGTGCTCAAGCGCTACGCGATGATCGGCGACGGGCTCTCCCACGTGGGCTTTGGCGCGATGGCCGTGGCGACGGCGCTGGGCGCCGCGCCCCTTGCTGTGGCCATCCCGGTGTGCGTCGCGGCGGCGTTTTTGCTGCTGCGTGTGAGCGAAAACAGCCGCATCAAGGGGGACGCGGCCGTCGCGCTCATCTCGACGGGGGCGCTGGCCGTCGGGGTCTTGGTCATCTCCATGACGTCGGGGATGAACATGGACGTGATGAACTACCTGTTCGGCAGCATCCTGAGCATGAGCCGCTCCGACGTGCGGCTGTCCGTGGCGCTGTCCGCCGCGGTCATCGCGCTGTTCGTGCTGCTGTACAACAAGGTGTTCGCCGTGACGTTCGACGAGAGCTTCGCCAAAGCGGTGGGGCTCAAAACGGGCGTGTACAACACGCTCGTCGCGTTCCTCACGGCCATTACCATCGTCCTCGGCATGCGCATGATGGGCGCGCTGCTCATCTCAAGCCTTATCATCTTCCCGGCGCTCACATCCATGCGCCTGTGCAAGAGGTTTAAGACGGTGACCATCTGCTCGGCGGCCGTGTCCGTCGTGTGCTACCTCGTCGGCATCGTCATCTCGTACCTGTTTGCCACGCCGGCGGGGGCGAGCGTCGTCATCGTGAACATCGCGGCGTTTTTCCTGTTCTGGTGCCTGCGCGCGCTCTCGACGCGCCTTCGCGCGGCGCGGGGCGACTGAGCAAGGCGCCCTCAAAGCGCGCTAAAAGGCGCGCGGGTTTGCCGCCTTCGGGAGCTTGAATCTGTTTTCAAGATGCGCGCGGAAAGCGCGCCGCAAGCGCGGGGCAAGACGCCGCCGCGAAGGCCGCCCCTGAACGCGCCTTCAAACCGCGCGACAAACGCGCTCTCACTTGAAAACGGCGCGGGGAGCCCCCGGAGTCCCATAAAGCAAAAAGCGCCCTCCCGAAAAAACGGGAAGGGCGCTTTCGTTTTGACGCGCGTTTACCAGTCTTCGCCCTGGTCGAGGCCCCAGATCTTAAACAGCTCGTTGTAAAACGGCGGGCGCTCGAAATCAAAGGGCAGGACGACAGGAGCGGTGCGGTATGTCATGCCGTGCCCGCTCAGCCGCTCAAGGCCGTCCAGGATGAGGTGGAGCTTTTCGGGCGGGACGGAGAAGATGATCTCGTCCTTGCCCGCGCGGGCGCGCTCGACGTCCCCGGGGTCGGGGATTGTGATGCGAAACTCGCGCGTGAGCATCGTCGGCACCGTCGCGTACGCGCAGGAGTCGATGCCGTCAAACACGCTTTTCACAAGCTCGCCCGTCTGGGATTTGACCGCCCGGAGCATCATGTTCAGCTGCGCGGTGTTGGAGTAGATGAGGATGACGTCCGGCATGAAGTCGGCCTTATAAAGCGGCGCGACGACGACGGCCTTGTATTTGCCCGCCTCAAGGCGCGGGAAGCGCGCGAGGAAATCGTCCGCGTCCTTCGGCGGCACGCCGATGAGCGGCTTTATGACCTCGAAGGCCTTCGAGCCCGGCGAGCAGTCGACCATGCCGAAGGCCACGAGGGGGTTCCAGCACCAGTGGTCGCGGATTTCCATCGCGACCGTCATGCCGCGCATGCGGGCGAGGGAAAACGCCTGGCACAGGGCGATATGCTTGCCCTTGTCGCGCATGGGGAACATGGCGCCCGCCGGCACGTCCCGGGCGTCTTCATACCACTTGACGGCCAGCGGGTACGTCTCAAGGCGCAGCAGGTCGTCAAGGCGCCGGGCCTGTTCATTGAGCGTTTGAATGTCCGTCTCCATGAGCGCCTCCTAGTTTTCCTCGTCTTCCAGAAGCATCTCGGCGGTCAGGCGGGCCGCTTTCTCGACGATCTGGGCGCATTTGATGTGATGTTCCTTATCGGCGAAAAACGCCGCCGCGTCTTCGGGGTTTTTAAAGTCAAAGCCGCGGCCGAAGACCTGCTTTTGCAGTTCGGGGCAGAGCGTCGAGCCCATTTCCTTAATGAAGCGGTCCCGGTACTCCATGAACTTCTGCTGGCCGATGCTCTGCAGGTCCGGGTCGTCCAGCTCGTCCTCCAGCGGGGCGTTGTACTTCAGCCCAATCGCCAGCAGCCCGCAGGTGTAGCACCCGCAGCTGCCGCTGCTGGCCCCCGCGCCGCCGCACAGGGAGAAGGACGCGCGGATCACCTCGTCCGGAATGAAGCCGAAGTACTCGTTTAAGCCGATGAGCAGGCTGCGGGAGCACACGTCGTCCCGGATCTGGGCCTCGCGCGCGGCGGAACCGACGATGTCCAGTATCTCTTCCTTTGTCATTGCCGTTTCACTCCTCTATTGTTTTTCGGCTGCGTGCCGAATGGTCTTACGGTTTTTTCACCTTCACGCCGCAGGGATACGTGAGCGCGCCGTCAAACGCGGCGTTTTTCCGAACGGCGGCGTAGAGCCGGTACCCGCCGGCGAGGTTGGAGCAGTCAAACCCGTGCTGCGTCAGGATGCGCGCGGCGATGTAGCTGCGCAGGCCGCTCTGGCAGGAGACGTAGATTTTGCCCTTGCCGCGCAGCTCCTCGAGCCGGCCGCGCAGCGTGTGCAGCGGGATGTTGACGGCGTTTTTAAAGTGGCCGCGGTTAAATTCCTCCTCCGTGCGCACGTCGAGGAGGACGATGTCCGGGCGCTGTTCGAGGGCCTCGACGTCGTGCCAATGGTGCTGGCGGACCTTGCCTGTGAGGATGTTTTCCATGACGTACCCGGCCATGTTCACCGGGTCCTTCGCCGAGGAAAAGGGCGGGGCGTACGCTAAGTCAAGCTCCGTCAAATCGTACGCCGTCATCCCCGCGCGGATGGCGGTGGCCAGCACGTCGATGCGCTTGTCCACGCCGTCAAACCCCGCGATTTGCGCGCCGAGGATTTTGCCCGTCTCGGTGTTAAACAGCACCTTCAGGCTCATGTTCGACGCGCCGGGGTAATACGTCGCGTGGGAGCTTGACCAGAGGAAGACCTTGTCGTAAGGGATGCCGAGCTGTTTGATCTGCCGCTCATTAAGGCCCGTGGCGGCGATGGTCATGTCAAAGAGCTTGATGACGGCGCTGCCGAGCGCGCCCGTGTAGCGGCTGCCGAGGCCGCAGATATTGTCCGCCGCGATGCGCGCCTGCTTGTTGGCCGGGCCGGCGAGCGCGATGTGCGTTTCCGCGCCGCTGACGAAATGGCGCACGGCGACGGCGTCGCCCACGGCGTAGATGTGCTCGTCCGAGGTCCGCATCGTCTCGTCCGTGACGATAAGGCCCCTCTCGCTCAGCTTCAGGCCCGCCCGGGCGGCAAGCTCGCTCTCCGGCCGCACGCCGACGGAGAGGATGACGACGTCGGCGCCGAGGGCGGAGATGTCCTCCACCACGGCGTTCGTGTAGATCTCGATGCCACGGCTGCGCAGGTACGACGCGGCCTCGCAGGCGACGTCCTCGTCCAGGACCGTCGCAATCTGCGGCATTGCCTCGATGATGGAGACTTTCAGCCCCTCGCGGGCGAGGTTTTCCGCCATCTCAAGGCCGATAAACCCGCCTCCGATGACGGCGGCCGTCCGGCAGCCCCTGCTTTTCACATAGTCGCGGATGGCCAGCGCGTCCGGAATCGTGCGCAGCGTAAAGACGTTTTCCGCATCCGCGCCCGGGATGGGCGGGACGAAGGGCCGTGCCCCGGGGGAGAGGAGGAGCTTATCATACGATTCGGTGTACTCCGAGCCGTCCCTGGCGCGGCGGATGCGGACAATTTTCGCCGCGGGGTCGATGTCCACGACTTCCTCCAGGACGCGCACGTCGACGCGGTAGCGCGCGTGGAAGTCCTCCGGCGTCTGGAGGGTGAGGTCGTCCCTGTCGGCAATCGCGCCGCCGACGTAGTACGGCAGGCCGCAGTTGGCAAAGGATATGTACTCGCCGCGCTCGATGAGGACGATGTCCATCTTCTCATCCAGCCGGCGGAGCCTTGCCGCGGCGGTCGCCCCGCCGGCGACGCCGCCGACGATCACTGTTTTCATGGTGCTTATCCTTCCTTTCTCTTTCGTAGCAGGACG
>JAAYMC010000096.1 GCA_012521555.1 Clostridiales bacterium | reverse complement strand
CCAGACGATGAGTGAAGAAATCTTGGAAAAATCCGGACAAGCCGAGGCGGAAACTGAAACTTTTGCGGAACTGCTCGAAAAATCATTTAAAACTTTAAATAATGGGGAAAAAGTGACCGGCATTGTCGCCGCCATCACGCCGACGGAAGTGTCCGTCGACCTCGGAACAAAACATTCGGGTTACATACCCATGTCCGAACTTACCGACGACCCTAACGCGAAGGCCGAAGACATCGTCAAGGTTGGCGACGAGATTGAAGCGTTCGTCCTCCGCGTCAACGATATGGAAGGCACCGTGATGCTCTCGAAGAAGCGTCTCGACGCCATCAAGAACTGGGAAGAAATCGAAAAAGCGCGCGAAGAGAAAACCGTTGTCGAAGGTTATGTGACCGAAGAGAATAAGGGCGGCCTCGTCGTCATGGTCAAGGGCGTGCGCGTGTTTGTCCCCATGACGCAGACGGGCCTTCCCAAAGACGTGCCGCTGTCCACCCTTGTGAACACGAAAGTCCGCCTGCGCATTACGGAAGTCAACCACTCCCGCCGCCGCGTCGTCGGCTCCATCAAGGCCGTTCTGAACGAGGAGCGCCGCGCCCTGGCGGAGAAGACATGGGCCGAGATCGAAGTCGGCAAGAAGTATATCGGTACCGTCAAGTCCATGACGAGCTACGGCGCCTTCGTCGACATCGGCGGCGTGGACGGCATGGTGCACGTCTCGGAGCTGAGCTGGACGCGCATCAACCAGCCCTCCGATATCCTCAAGATCGGCGACAAGATTGAAGTGTACGTCATCTCCTTCGACAAGGAGAAGAAGAAGATTTCCCTCGGCTACAAGACGGAAGAGACCAATCCGTGGAACCTGTTCACGAAGGCCCACAAGGTCGGCGACGTCGTCACCGTCAAGGTCGTCAAGCTCATGCCCTTCGGCGCCTTTGCCGAAATCATCCCGGGCGTGGACGGCCTCATCCACATCTCCCAGATTACGGATCACCGCATCGGGCTGCCCTCCGAGGTGCTCAGCGAAGGTCAGACGGTGGACGTGAAGATTACGGACATCGACATGGAGCGCCACAAGGTGTCCCTGAGCATCCGCGCGCTCATGGAAGAGGCGAAGGCCGCCGCCAAGGCCGCCGAAGCCAAGCAGGAGGCTGAACAGGCCGCCGAAGCCGCTCCCGAAGAGCCCGCCGCGGAAGACGGCGCCGCTGAATAAGCCTTTGCCTTTTTCCCTCACTGCAACTTAAAAACTAAAACAAGACGGAAACCCATTCTTCCCACAGGGAAACGAATGGTTTCCGTCTGCGTTTTTTTCGCGAGTTTTCCGCTTTACCGCGTTGCTGGAAAACGGTATTTTGTACTTAAATTCGCACATAATCTCGCTTTTTTCTCACTTTGTACAGAAGTCAATGGCAATTTGCTTGATATTTTAGGCAGTTTCGGTGTATAATAGAATCAGGCAGATGGAAGGGAACAGACATGCGCGAGTATCGGGGGCGGTCGCCCCGGTCAGTCTGGCACGGATAAGGAGTAGGATATGTTTAAAATTGGCGATAAGGTTGCGCATCCAATGCACGGCGCCGGAATCATCGACGGGATAGAAACGCGCACCATAAACGGGTGCACGCGGGAATACTATGTCCTCAAGATGCCCACGAGCGATATGATCGTGATGGTCCCCGTCGACTCCTGCGAGGCCATTGGCGTGCGCCCGATTATCGACCCGGAAGTCGCCGAGTCCCTGCTTGACAAGATGGCCAGCATCGAAACCGACATGACGCAAAACTGGAACCGCCGCTACCGCGAGAACATGCAGCGCATCAAGAGCGGAGACTTGATGGAAGTCGCGAAAGTCGTGAAAGGGCTTATGACGCGGGACTCGGAAAAGGGGCTTTCCACAGGAGAGCGCAAAATGCTTCATTCCGCAAAGCAGATTTTAATTTCCGAGCTCGTCCTGTCTCAGAAGAAAACATACGAAGAAGTGGAAATGCGCATCAACGCCGTTTTGACCTGACGCGTTTGCGGAATCTTTCCTGCGGAGGCGGCAACCTCCGCATTTTGTTTTCTTCAGGGAGGTGCTCAAGGCATGTCCGGACTGTTTCGGCGTAAAACATCCGGCGCGCGCGATGGCACGCCGCTGCCGAAATGCGCGGTTGTCGTCGCGGCGGCCGGCGCGTCGACGCGCATGGGGCGCGACAAGCTTTTTCTCAATCTGGGCGGCGCGCCGGTTTTAATCCATTCCCTCCGCGTGTTTGACGCGGCGCGGGCCGTCAGCGAAATCGTCGTCGCCGTGCGGCAGGAGGACGTTCAAGACGTCTCGGAGCTTGTGCGGCGGTATGGGATAAAGAAAACCGTCAAAGTCGTCGCCGGCGGGGCGACGCGCCCGGAGTCGGTACATAACGGCGTGATGGCGGTCAGCCGCGACGCGGAATACATCGCCGTGCACGACGGGGCGCGCCCGTTCGTCACGGAAAAGCTCCTTATGGACGCGCTCGACGCCGCTGTCAAGCACCACGCGGCGACGGCGGCCGTCCCCGTCGTCGCCACCGTCAAGCGCGCGGAGGGCGGCGTAGTGCAGGAGACGCTCAGCCGCGACGGGCTGTATGAAATCCAGACGCCGCAGGTCTTTCAGGCGGAGCTTCTCAAGGCCGCCCTGACGAAGGCGCTTGAGGAAAACGCGCCCATTACGGACGACTGCATGGCCGTCGAGGCGCTCGGGTGCCCCGTCTATATCACGCCGGGCAGCCGCGAGAACATCAAGCTCACCACGATAGACGACCTGCCACTTGCCGAGGCGATTGCGGCGATGAGAGGAGGCACACCATGCGTATCGGCCACGGGTACGACGTACACCGCCTGGTAAAAGGCCGCCCCTGCATCCTCGGGGGCGTGACCATCGAACACGAGACGGGGCCGGACGGGCACTCCGACGCGGACGTTCCCGTCCACGCGCTCATGGACGCGCTGCTCGGCGCGCTCGCCCTCGGCGACATCGGAGCGCTCTTCCCCGACACCGACCCCGCGTACAAGGACGCGGACAGCCTGTGGCTTCTTCGCCTTGTGGCGGAGGAGGTGCGCAAACGGGGCTATGCCCTCGGCAACGCCGACATCACCATCATAGCCCAGTCGCCAAAGCTCCAGCCGTACATCCCAAAAATGCGCGAGAACATCGCCGCCGCTTTAGGCGCGGATGTTTCGCGCGTGAGCGTGAAGGCGACGACGGAGGAAAAGCTCGGCTTTACCGGCGCGGGGCTCGGCATCGCCGCCCATGCCGTCGTGCTGCTTGAGGAGATTTAGCGGCGCGCCTCGAAGCCGCCCATAAACCGTTGTCAGCGCAAGGCTTAATGTTTTCATCGGCTTTCCCGCGCTTCAGCTTGGCCGGAGCAGGCAGGCGGCGGGAGGGCAATCCGCTTTGAATAGGCCAGGCGCGTCAATTCGGCTTCAATATACAAGCGGCAGGGCGTCAATCAAGGACGCTGTTGCCCCTTAATTAACGCGTTTTGCGCCGGTGCGCGCCGGCATCAGACAGAAAACAGAATAATGCGACGCTATGCGGCGCGCCGGAGGGACTCCGGCGCGCCGCTTCTTTTTTTAGTCCAGACAGGCGCGTGATGCATATTATGGTTTGAGCGATGACGAACCCATCCACAGGAGAGAGGAGAGCCGATTGTGGTTTATTATCTGCTGATCTGCCGCTCACTGACGTACGCCCAGCGCTCGGCCAAGGCGCTCGAGCATGCCGGCATAACCGCCATCGTCAGCCGTGTTCCGGCGGGCCTTTCGCCAAGCGGCTGCGCATACGGCGTCAAGCTGTCCGCCAAGCACATCTCAAACGCGCTGGTTGTACTTAGAAACGCCGATTTACATCCCCTCAAGATTTTCGTCCAGTATGCCGACGGAAACTTCAACGAGGTCAGTCTATGAGGTAAGTTTATGATATATCTGGATTCTGCCGCTACAACGCTTCAAAAACCGCCGGGCGTGGCGCGCGCCATGACATGGGCGGTCAAAAACCTGTCAAGCCCGGGCAGGGGAGGACACGCCGCCGCGATGGCCGCGGCGGAGGAGGCGTTTGCCTGCCGGTGCGCCGCGGCGCGCCTTTTTAAGATGCGCAATCCGGAAAACGTGGTCATCACCAGCAGCGCCACCCATGCCCTCAACATCGCCATCAAGACGCTCGCCCGCAGGGGCGACCGCGTTTTAATCTCCGGGTACGAGCACAACTCCGTCACGCGGCCGCTGCACGAGATCGGCGCGCGCGTCGTCGTGGCCGCCTCGGAGCTTTTCGAGCCGGAGATGGCTCTGCACGCCTTCGAGCGGCGCCTGACGGACGATACGAAGCTCGTCGTCTGCAACCACGTCTCCAACGTGTTCGGGTATATCCTGCCTGTCGAGCGCATCGCGGAAGCCTGCCGCGCGCGCGGCGTGCCGGTTATTGTGGACGCCTCGCAGTCGGCCGGCGTGTGCGAGATTGACTTTGAGCGCAT
>JAAYMC010000095.1 GCA_012521555.1 Clostridiales bacterium | reverse complement strand
CGTTTTAAGGCTTATGAAAACGTCCGAGGACTTTGCGTCTTTATCACCGCTTACAAATCACCTTGAAAGATTGAGCCCAAACAGCCGGTCGGCGTTTTTCCAGTTGACGCGCTCCTTCTCCTCTTCGGTGAAGTCCATTTCGTCGAGCAGCGCGGTCATGTCCTCCTGATTGACAAACGGGTAATCGGTTCCGTACATGGCGCGCTCCAGCCCGATATAGTCCCTGAAATACTTCAGGACATGCTTTGAGGGATTGGCCAGGTCAAACCAGGTCTGCTCGCTGAAGAGCGTTTCAATCACAGTCCTCTTGTCCGGGTCGATGAAACGCCGGGCGGCGGGCGGCGTATAGCTCAAACGGCCGTCCAGAATCGGCAGAACGCCGCCGGCGTGGGGAATGACGACCTTCAGCTTCGGGTGCCGGTCGAGAACGCCGCTGTGGCACAGGCGCATGAACGCAAACGCCGTATCCATCACAAAGGAGGCCGTCGTCACCATCGCGTAGTCGTTTATGGCTTCGTACCACATCGGTATCGTGGGGTGAAGGAAAAGCGGGAGGCCTTCCTCCTCGCATTTATCGTAGACGGGCTCGAGGCGCTTGTCATCCACCTGCAGGTCGCCGTTGCGGGTAAAGAGCATCACGCCCTTCATGCCGAAAGCCTTCACCCTGCCGATTTCCTCCAGCGCGGCCTGCGGATTGTTCCAGGGGATAAACCCGAGCGCGGCAAATCGGTCCGGAAATCTCTCCACAATGGCCGAAACCGCCTCGTTGACCTCCGCGCAAAGCGCCGCCGCCTTATCGGGAGGCAGAAAGCCCGGGTCGGGGATGTTGGAGCTGATGACCGATATGTCCACGCCGCCCTTATCCATCATCTGAATAAGGGTCTCCGGCCTGTACTGGAAATCGGGAATAATCAGCTTTTGCGTACCGAACTCGAACATATACGCGTCTTCCAGGCGCACGCACCTGGGAAACGGATTTGCGAGAAAATACTTGCCCACCACGTCGGGAAACACATGGCACTGCACGTCAACGCGCATTGGCTGTCCTCCTTTTATGCGAAAAGCCGCTGGCTCAGTGTCTGAATTATACCAGAGATTTCA
Organism: Clostridiales bacterium; assembly: GCA_012521555.1. Lineage (GTDB taxonomy): Bacteria > Bacillota > Clostridia > Oscillospirales > Oscillospiraceae > Sporobacter. Next base: position 19,179 of record JAAYMC010000095.1, on the reverse strand, counting down.
TAAGTTCAACAGAGGAAAGCGGTTTTTCGCATGCGGCGTTCATTTTATATTATCTTTTGCCCGGTATCTTTTCAAGAAACCGGCAAATCAGTTGAGCTCCTGCTTCAGCGCTGATATAATTGCTAGGGGGCCGGCCGCGCCGACGGAGAGCGCGGCGCGGATGCCGCGAGCAAAGCGACTTAAACGACACCTTAGCAGAAACTCCCATCTGATAATGACAGGGGCAGAGATGAGATGAAATACATATTGGCACTGGACCAGGGCACGACTTCTTCGCGCGCTGCGCTCGTTGACGAGGGGCAGAACGTCCTGTCCGTTATATCGCGCGAGTTTCCGCAGATTTACCCCAGGGAAGGCTGGGTGGAGCATGATCCGCTCGACATCTGGGCCACTCAGTACGGCGCGATGATGGAAGTAATCGCGAAAAGCGGCGTCTCCCCGAAGGAGATTGCCGCGATCGGAATTACAAATCAGCGGGAGACGACGGTCGTCTGGGAAAAGGCGACGGGCAGGCCCGTTTACAACGCCATCGTCTGGCAATGCCGCCGCACCTCTTCGCAGATCGACGAGCTGAAAGCGCGCGGCTTAACCCGGATGGTGCGCGAAAAGACAGGCCTCATTCCCGACGCGTATTTTTCCGCGAGCAAAACCAAATGGATACTTGACCATGTCGAAGGGGCGCGGGAGCGCGCCGAAAGGGGCGAGCTGCTGTTCGGCACGGTGGACTGCTGGCTCATCTGGAAGCTGACAGACGGCAGGTCCCACGTCACGGACGTGACAAACGCTTCGCGGACGATGCTTTTTAACATTTCCGCGATGGACTGGGATGACGACCTGCTGAAACTCTTCGATATCCCGCGGGCGATGCTGCCGGCCGTCAAAGCCTCGGGCGCCTTTTACGGGTACGCCAATGTGGCGGGAGAGCAGATTCCGATTGCCGGCGTGGCGGGCGACCAGCAGTCGGCCCTCTTCGGGCAGGCCTGCTTTGACAAGGGCGAAGCGAAAAACACGTACGGCACAGGCTGTTTCCTGCTCATGAACACGGGCGGCGAGCGCGTGACAAGCGAAAACGGCCTGCTCACAACCGTCGCGGCGACGCTGGAAGGCGAGCCTTACGAATACGCCCTCGAGGGCAGCGTCTTTGTCGGCGGCGCGGTCATTCAGTGGCTGCGCGACGAAATACGCTTTTTTACGGAAAGCCGCGACGCGGAATACTACGCGCAAAAGGTGGAGGATACGGGGGGCGTCGTGGTCGTGCCCGCGTTTACGGGCATCGGCGCGCCGTATTGGGATATGTACGCGCGCGGCGGCATTTTCGGCATCACAAGGGGCACGAAACGCGAGCATATCATCCGCGCGGCGCAGGAAGCGATTGCCTATCAGAGCGCGGACGTGCTCTTCGCGATGGAAAAGGACACCGGGGTCAGGCTGAAAGCGCTGAAGGTGGACGGCGGGGCCTCCCGGGACGCGTTTTTAATGCAGTTCCAGGCGGATATTTTAAACGCGGAAGTGATAAGGCCGCGCTCGCATGAAGCGACGGCGCTCGGCGCGGCGCTGCTTGCGGGACTGACGGCGGGGGTCTGGAAAAGCCGGCAGGAGATTAAAGACCAGCAGACCATCGACAAGGTATTCTATCCCCGGATGGACGAGCAGACGAGGATGAAGAAGCTCCGCCGCTGGCACAGGGCGGTTGAGCGCTGCCTGGGCTGGGAGCTGGAGGAATAAAAATACAAGGGAAAAACCCTGTAACCGTTGTGGTTACAGGGTTTCTTTCAGTCATCGTTTTCGTTTTCAAAATATGGCAGTAATTTCGCGCCGAATCCTTATTGCTCGGCGTTTTTGACCATGTGCTCCATGAGGCGGATAACCTCGAGCACCTGATGCTCGCTGAGGCCCTTTGTGAGCATTCTTCCCCATTCGCTCAGGTGGCCGCGGATTACCGGCAGCAGCTCCTTGCCCTTTTCGGTGAGGTACATGCGGTACTGGCGGCGGTTATCGTCGTCTATCTCGCGGCGGATGTATCCGAGCTTCTCAAGCTCGCGCGCGGCGCGGGCTATACCGCTTTTATCAATTCCGATGTGCTGAGCCATGAAATCCTGGTTCGAGCCGGGGAAATGGTCGAGCGTTATGAGCAGTATATACATCGGGCCCTTCAGCCCCGTATCGGCAAGCTTTGTGTTCATATAGTTCCTGCGCTGCCGATACAGCTGAAGTACGAGTCTGGATATCGTTCGGGCGATATCCTGGGACGATTTGTTTTCCGGCATATCTTTCCCCCCGTTCCGATTCAGCTCTCGAACGGTTCGAATGCCACTTCGGGCTCGGCCGGCTCCTCCTCATCGCACTGCGGGTCCTCCTTTTCCTTCTTTTTGAGGAAATTGAGGATATAGATAAGCAGCGGCACGGCGATGAACATCGTCAGGCAGTCGGCGATTGCCTGAGCGTTCATAAGGCCGTCGACTCCGAACAAGGCGTTGAGGATGATCATGCACGGGATAAGGCAGATAACCTGTCTTGACAGGCCGAGTATCGTTGCGCCGACCGGCCTGCCGAGACCCTGAAACACTCCGTTGATGATCATGCCCCAGACATGGGGCGCAAGCGTGAGGCATTGAACGCGGACCATATATGCGCCGATGCGCACAATCTCGCTGTCGTCCGTGGTAAATTTCCCCACCACCTGCGGAGCGAGGATATAAAGCGCGGTGCCTAAGACGAGGCATATCACAAGGCCGAAGAGTGTCGTCGCCCAGAAGGCTTTGCGGATGCGCTTATATCGCCTGGCTCCGTAGCAGTAGCCCGCGATGGGCTGGAAGCCCTGGCCGAAGCCAATGACCACCGAACCGACGAACATCATGATGCGGTTGGAGATCGACACGGCGGCGAGCACGGAGTCGTTATAACTGCCGGCGTAATTGTTCGTCACAACGCTCGCGATGCTCATCAGGCACGCGCGCAGAAAGGTCGGTATGCCCATTCGGGCGATCTCGAAATATATATCCTTTCTCGGCGTAAAGAGCTTCGGAGAAATGTGAAGAAGGCTCTTGCCGCGCAGGAATGGAGTGAGCAGGACGGTGAAGGAGATGACCTTGGACAGAGCGGTCGCCGCGGCGGCGCCCGCGACGCCCCATTTGAAGACAAAGATAAAAAGCGGGTCGAGCGCGAGATTGATGCAGCAGCCCGAAAGCATGCCGATCATCGAATAGGTGGTGCTGCCCTCGGAGCGCAGAGTCTGACTCAGCCCTATCTCACCGGCGGTGAACGGCACGGCGAGCAGGATGTAGGTGGCGTAATCGATCGAATAGGGCTTTGAGGTCGCGGTGGCTCCCAACAGCGTCACGAGCGGTCCGCGAAAGACGAACGCTATGGCCGCAACGGCGCTGGCAAAGGCTATCGAGGTTATCACGGCTGTCGAGGCGACGCGCGAGGCCTCGTCCCCGCGCTTGGCTCCGAGCAGACGCGAGCAATAGCTCGCGGCGCCAATGCCGAAGCCCATGCCGAGCGCACGGATAAAATGCATCAGAGAATTGTTGACACCGACCGCGGCGGTTGCCGCAGTGCCCAGCTGACTGACAAAATATGTATCGGCGAGGTTGTAGAACGCGTCGATCAGCATTGAAACGACCATTGGCAGCGCTATGATCGGCACCACCTTGAACACCGACTCCTCAAGCATCATCCGCCGGCGTTCGGCGCGCTTAGCTTCAATGTTGGTGTCTATAATAAAACCTCCCTTCAATAATTAAAGCCCCGCAGCCATAATCTCAGCCGCAACTGTTGCCTGCGCAACAGTTATTATATCAACAGTATAACTTTTCCTCTGCGTTTGTCAATATATGGTTCGCGTCTGTAAGGTCAGGGGTTCGAATCCCCTGTGTATAGCTGCTTCGGAAGTACAGGACTCCTCCGGTTTGAAGCCACACCACTTCTGCTTCTATTATGCTATGATGTTGAAAAAGGCAAGACGATACCTCAGGATAAAGAAAGGTGTGATTTTATGTCGAATCGAGAAATCATTATTGAAAGAACTAAGGAATTGCTGTCTCAACACTGTTACGAAGGGTTAAGAGCTGCGGCCGAGCAGTGGCTCGATGCAGTCGGCACAGAAAGAGAAGCGGAAGCTGCCAGAAAGTACGTTGCCGAACTTGAGGATGCCGTTATGGATGTTGACAGCGTCATCAATCTTTTCTCAAGCGATTTTGCGAAAAAGAAATTCGGCGAAGAAGCGGCGAGCAATATCCTTTCCCACGCCAAAGAAATAAAGGCAAAAGGCGCAAAATGGTGCGACTGCCCCGCATGTACAGCAGGTCTGAAGGTGTTGGAGTACAAAGCAGATCTGTTAGGCGAATAATCAAAAAACAGCAAAAAGCCGCCGATGACAGCTGCTCACGGCGGCCTTTCTATATTTCATTTGCGCAGATTTCGTGAGTATCTCAAAGCGGCCCGACGCGCAGGTCTCGACTGCCGCAATTATCTACGCTCCATGCCAGCTGCAAAACAAAAAACGCCGGCATTTTCGCCGGCGTTCTCTTAAAAAAGCCTAAAGTTTGAGGCCGGGGTGAACAGGAGCTGAATTTTTTTCCTGATGCCAAAATAGAAAAACACAGAAAAAGTGCCGCTTTCGCAATGAAAGCGGCACTTTTTTGGTTGCGGAGGCAGGATTTGAACCTACGACCTTCGGGTTATGAGCCCGACGAGCTACCGGACTGCTCCACTCCGCGATATTGAATTTCGGGGGATTTCCCCCGCGCGTATTATATTAGCACACTTTGTAGGGGGAGTCAACCCCTTGAGGCGGACAAAAGCGCAAGGAATTATCCCCATTCTTATTGTATCATCTGACGTCCGCGGCGCCTTGAGCGGAATGAATTATCGCATCCCCGGGGCACAAAACGCGCGCCGCCTCAATATGATATGTTGACCGCGCGAATTTATTCCCAAGGAAGGTGATAAGCCGGATGAACGGTCAAAACGCGGGCGTCCTTGGCCGGATCCTCAACACGCGGGGCGGCGACGCGCTGAAAAGGACTTTTTACAGCACCGCGGCGAAAGACCGCGGCCAGGCCGCCGCGCTCCTCAACGACGAGAACACGCCCTATCCCGTCCTCTGGATGCTCCTGCCGGAAATCGACGCCCTCGGGCTCGACAGCCTCCTCAGCCCCCGCAACAAAATCGCCTGCGACGTCACCCGCCGCAAGCTCAGAAAAACGTACGGCAAGACGCTCCTTGCGCCCGAGGCGCGCTCGGAGGAAGATTACAACGCCCTGCGCTGGATGTTCGACACGGGCAGGGACTGGTCCCCCCGCGGCGTGCGCCTTGAGCTGTTCGACGCCGTCATGGACTACGTCGCGGCGCTGCTTATCGAAAAGTACGACGACGCGGAGGTGCTCGTCGCCATCGCGCACCTTGTTTTCAGGCGGCGGCGTCAGGGACGCAATTTCCACGACCTCGTCTGGGCGCTCTACCGCAGCGCAGACCCCGCCGCGCTGCGCGCGATCGCGGAGTACCTCCTGTCCCGCGACAGGGAAGACGTTGTGCTGGCGGCGCAGCTTCTGCCGGGCGGGGATGTGCCGCAGGACGCCCTGGAGGCGCAGGAGCGGTACCAGTCCGTTTTGCGCTGGATAGAGGAAAACGGCCCGTACCTGTACATAACGGGCGAGCATTTCCAGCAGACGAGCGCGCCGGTGTTCGTGGACTTCGACGAGGAGGCCAAATACCTCGACAAGCCCATCTCCCCGAAAGGCCGGACGCCCCTGACCCCCCTGACGGATGAGGAATACGCCCTGCTCGCCCAGTTTCGCGCGCTACCCGAGGAGGAGCGCAGCCTCCTCGCGTCCTACTCCTGCGCCCTCAGGCAGCGGGACAGGGAGGCGTGGGAGCAGTGGCGGCATCTCGGCGCGGCGCAGCAGGTGATGGCGGCGCGGAAGGGATTTGAGGTGATGTAAATGCTGCTTGTGGACAATAAGCCGATTGACGCCGCCTTTTTGCAGCAGTACCCGGCCGGCAGCATCCAGCGCAAGGCGCTGGAGATCATGCAAAAGAGCGAAGAGACGCTGCGCTACGGCTCCCTCGACGAGCTGAAATTCGAGCTGGAGCTGCGCAACGCCATCGTCAAGGCGGCGGAGGATCTCTCCCGCAGCGGGCTGCGCTTCGCGGTGTTCAGCAAGTCCTACGCCAACCCCGACTACTGGACGCGCCGGAGCGACGGCGGCTTCCTGCTCAAGACGGGCGTGAAAGCGTCCGACGCCATCCGCGACATCTTCAAAAACGGCCGCCTGTACGGGACGGAGTGCGCCACCGCGATGCCGATTGTCTACTTCAAGGCGCTGCTCGACGTGTTCGGGGACGAGGCGTTCAATAAGATGTTTAGCACGATATACCTGATGAACTGGCGCTACCTGCCCGCGGAGCTTTCCATGACGGGGCGGATGCAAAAGACGAAAACGTACCTGCCCGGCGACAGGCGGTACATCACCAATCCCGACGTGGACCCGCAGACGCCGGAGTGGCAGGGCGAAAACGTCATCGACCTCGGCAACGGGCGGTATTACGGCCACGGCATGGGGCGGCGCACAATCGACGAAATCGTCCGGGCCCTCAACCAAAACCGCTTTGCCGGCGCGCGGCGGGAGGCGTACCTCCTCGACACCGTCGGGCGGCCGGACTTCCGCCGCCTGTTCAGGGAGTACCAGCGGAGCAGGACGCAGCAGGTCGCGTACAGGTGGGTGTCCTGACGCCCTCGGCGGCGAAGCAGGCGGTGGCGGGGCTTAAACGCAGAAGACGCCCGCGAAAAAAGGCGCGGCCGCTTTGCGGGCGCGCGGGCGGGCCGCGCAGAGCTTATGTGCGCGGGAAAAATATCAGCGCGTACATAATTTGAAGCGAATCGGGGCCGGTGTTTCAGGCCGTGAAAAAACAAAACGGCATGCCTTGCCGGGCATGCCGTTTATCGTGCGAAAAAAGCTATGTTTTCTTGATGAAGCGCTCGCCGCACTTCGGGCAGGTGACCTGCACGCGCCCTTTGCCGCGCGGGATGCGCAGGAGGTTTTTGCAGCTCGGGCAGCGGAAGAACTTGTGCGTCTTGCGCTGCTTGACGCGGATGGAGAGAGTTTTCACCCTGTTTGCGATTTTCGTGCGGACCGGCCAGTAGTAGCGCAGGAAACGGTCATTTTCCGCGCGGCGCGCCGGAATATTGCGCGAGAGCATCCGAAACAGCGCGAGGAAGAGAGGGAGATAGGAAAACGCGAAAAAGGACGTCAGGCCCGTGAGGCGCCCGATAAGGCCGAACACGATCGCCAGGACGATAAGCGCTGTATTGAGATGATCCGGCCCGTAGCGGCCGATCATAAAACGCCTGAAAAAGTTCATCTTCGCTCATTCCTCCCGGCGGCAGCCGCCAAGGCAGCCGCCGCGCGACAGTTTAAACATCGCCCGCCGGCGGGTTTCATAAAGCATTATACCATAATCAGAGGAAAAGCATGCCGGACGAAACGGAAAGTTTACAACTGTCAGTACTCGAAAACGCTGCCGCCGATAAACTCGCGCAGGAGGGAGTCTCTCGGGACGAGGTCGAGGTCAATCGGCGGGAAGGCAGGGAAGGCGCGCAGCGCGTCTTGAAGCAGGCCGAAGTTTTTCGTCGTCTCCGGGACGCGGCCGAGCAGGTGGTCCGTAAAGTGGATGAGAGCGGCCGGCTCGTAGGGCAGCGCCGTGTCGATGACGATATCCGCGGACGGCCTGTAGGGGAGGATGTGCAGGGCTTCGCCGTGCCGGATGTTGTCCCACATGCCGAGCGTGAAGGCCGGGTCGGCCCCGCGGAAGAAGTCGTCCCGTATCAGGCGGCGGACAAGCCGCAAATCGGCGCCCGTAATGACGTCCTCGCCGCCGTCGCAAAGGGCCGTCTCGGGGCTGACGAACAGCTTGAGGGCATTGGGGTGCGCGCTGGTGAAGATAGGGTTGAGGGCGTGGATGCCCTCGAAGATGGCGATGTCGTTTCTCCCGAGGCGCATCGGCGTGACGCGGCCTTCCTCCCGCCGCTGGAAGGTGAAGTTAAAGTGCGGGATGAGGATTTCCCCGCCCTCTTCGAGCACGTCGAAGTGGTGGTTGAGCAGCTCGGTGTCGAGGCAGTCGGGCGATTCATAGTCAATCTCCCCCTCCGGCGTGCGCGGGCAGTCCTTCGGGTCGATTGTCTTGTAGTAATTGTCCATCGAGACGATATGCGCCGTCACGCACAGTCGATTCAGCGCCGCGGCGATGCGCTTGGACGTCGTCGTCTTGCTGGAGCCGGACGGGCCGGACACCAGCACGATGTGGTTGTGGTCGATGTTGTATATAATCTGCTTTGCGGCGGCGTCAACCTGCGCGGCATACCGCGCTTCGCACTCCGCCACAAAAGCCGCGGGATTATCCTTTAAGTTCCTGACAACTTCAGAAAGCTCGACTCTCATGGGGCTCTCCTCTCTCTATGTAAGCGCGCTTAAGGCGCCATTTAAGCGCCGTCAAAAAAACGCGCGTAAAACGCTTCAACGCCGGCCTTCCTGGCAATCAGGCCGTCGATGCCGGCGATATATTCGTACGGGTATTTGGCGTTGAAAATGCGTTCGATGCGGCCGATTTTCGGGGCGACGAGCTTCGTCACGCCGCCGCCGCCGAGGGCGAGCACCGTCCGCAGCTCCTCCATGATGAGGATGTTGTAGAGGCTGTCAAAGCCGGGCAGGCTCCAGCCGACGTTTTCAAATCCGCCGGAGGTGTACTTCTGGCGGTAGAGGTAGTACGGGCCGTAGCCCTCCTCCCGCAGCCGCTGCGACGCGTAGTCAAGCATCGCGCCCACTTCGTCCCCGCCCGGGATGGGCGTGTTGTCGAGGGTGATGCGCGTGCCTTTTTTGCGGGAGAGGGTGTGGACGGTAATATTTTCCGGGCGCATGGACAAGACGGTATCCAGCGAGCGGCGGAACGTCTCGGCTGTGTCGCCGGGCAGCCCCGCGATGAGGTCCATGTTCACGCACTCAAAGCCGGCATCGCGCACAAGGCGCATGGCCGCGACCGTCTCCTCCGCCGTGTGGCGGCGCCCGATGGCGCGCAGGACGTCGTCGCACATCGTCTGGGGGTTGACGCTCACGCGCCCGACGCCGTGGGCTTTGAGGGCCGCGAGCTTTTCCGGCGTAATCGTGTCCGGACGGCCGGCTTCCACGGTAAACTCGCGCGTTTTGGATAAATTGAACGCGCCGGCAAGATGGCTGAGCAGGGATTCAAGCTGCCCGGCCGTGAGCGTCGTCGGCGTGCCGCCGCCGATGTAGACGCAGGCGACGTTTAACTCAAGATGCCGGACGATGTCCGCCGCGGCGTCAATCTCCCGGTGAAGGGCCTCCAGAAAGGGCGGGATGAGCGCCATGGATTTTTCCACGCTGTGGCTGACGAAGCTGCAGTAGGCGCAGCGCGTGGGGCAGAAGGGGATGCCGACGTACAGCGCGATATCCCGCTCGCTAAGGGACCGCTCCGCGCGCATACCGGCGCGGGCCGTGTCGAGGCAGAGGGCGGCCCTGTCCGGCGCGAGGTAGTATTTGCGGACGAGCGTGCTCATGGCTTTTTTCTCGCTGCACCCCGCCTCGAGGAGCGCCGTGGCGATTTTGCCGGGGCGGATGCCGGTGAGGGCGCCCCAGACGGGCTTTTTGCCCGTCGCGCGCACCGCCGCGCGGTAAAAGGAGGTCTTGATGAGCCGCTGCAGAACGCGGTCGGTTTCCAGCGCGTCCCCCTCGCAGCGCCGCCGGCGGGCTACCCCCGTGAAAACCTCGCCGCGATAGAAAAGGCGCGTCGCCGCGGTGTCAAACGCGCGGGAGCGCGTAAGGCGCACCGACGCGGCCGTGCCGACAAGCTCCTTCGCGCTTTCAACGTATTCCGGGCGCTCGCCCGGAAAGAGCGAGAGCATAATCTGCTCGACGGCGTATTTGTACGCGTGGCCGATCAGCAAAAGCTTCATGCGCGGTACTGCTCCACGGCGTAGAGGACGTAGTCGTTGAAGCGGCGCTCGCGGTCGAGCGTGGTGGAGTCCATGTGGCCGGGGTAGACTTCGAAGTTGCCTTCGAGGGCGGCAAGGCGCGCCAGCGACCTCATGAGCGCGTGGATGTCGCCGCCGCCGAGGTCCGTGCGCCCGACGCTGCTGCGGAAGAGCGTGTCGCCGGTGAAGAGCACGTCTTCGCACCGGAGCGTGACGCTGCCCGGCGAGTGGCCCGGCGTCTCCAGGACGGTAAACGCCATGGAGCCGACGACGATGGTGTCCCCCTCGGCGTAGAAGTTTGTCTCTTCGTCGGCGAGGAACTGGAACTGGCTGGGGTCTGCCGTCGCGGCGTCGCGCCGGTGGATGTAGATGGGCGCGCCCGTCGCCTCCGAGACGGCGCGGGCGGCCATCGTGTGGTCAAAGTGGCCGTGGGTGAGGAAGATGGCGCGCACCTTGAGCTTGTTGTCTTCAACGTAGTCGAGGATGACGTTCGACTCGTCGCCGGGGTCGACGACGGCGCACTCGAGCATGTTTTCGTCGGTGACGATGTAGCAGTTTGTGTCAATGGGGCCGACGACGAGCGTTTTAATCAGCATATTCAAAAGCCTCCCAAATTGTTCGGACGGCGCGTCAGCGCGCGTCCGTGTCGATCAGAATGGTGACCGGCCCGTCGTTGACAGACGAGACGGCCATGTGCGCGCCGAAGACGCCGGTTTTCGTCTCAAACCCGGCGGCGCGGCACGCGCTCACGAAATGCTCGTACAGCGCCTTGGCCTTGTCGGGCGGCGCGGCGCGCGAAAAACCGGGGCGGCGGCTTTTTAAGTCGGCGTACAGCGTAAACTGCGAGACGACGAGGAGGGAGCCGCCCGCCGCGGCGAGATTTAAGTTCATTTTTCCGTTTTCATCTTCAAATATGCGAAGGCCCGTGACCTTGTCCGCCATTTTCTCGGCGGTCTCCTCCGTGTCATCGGGGCCGACGCCCAGCAAAACGAGAAGGCCCTGCCCGATGGCGGCGACTTCCGCGCCGTCCACGGACACCGAGGCCTTCGCCACGCGAGTGACGACAGCGCGCAAGGGTCTCTTCCTTTCTCTATGTTATCCGTCTCCCCGGCGGATGTCGATGAAGCCCTCGATGGTGGACAGACGGGCGATGGCGTTTTCCAGCTCCGTGCTGTTGTGCACCTCGATGACCAGGGAGACGCGGGTGACGCCGTTGTCGTCCCGGGCCGAGAGGGACGTCATCCTCAGCTTGAGGGCGGAGAGGATCATGGTGATGTCCAGCACGACGCCGCTGCGCTCCTTGGTGGTGATGAACAGGGACGTGGCGTAGACGTCGGACTAGGAGTTGGCCCAGGTGACCTTAACCCAGCGGCCCGCCTCTTCGGGGTCGGCGATGGACTTGAGGTAATTCTTGCAGTCCTTCCGGTGCACCGAGACGCCAAAGCCCCTTGTGATGTACCCGATGGCCGGGTCCCCGGGGACGGGGGAGCAGCACCGGGCAAACTTCACCAGGCAGTTGTCGATGCCCTCGACGAGGATGCCGTGGATGGGTTTAAGCTTTTTGCCCGCCGGGGCGGTGATTTCCTCTTCCTTCTTCTTCGACCGCTCGATGGTCCGCAGCTCGTCCCGGATGCGGTTGACGGCTTTCTGGGCGGACATGCCGCCGTAGCCGATGGCGGCGTAAAGCTCCTCGAGCGACGGGAATTTCAGGCGCGCGAGGATTTTCGGGAGCACATCCTCCCGCGTAATTTCGCTCATGGGGATGAGGGCCCTCTTAAGCTCCGCTTCAAAGGCCTCCTTGCCGTGGGCGATGTTCTCCTCCCGCTTTTCCTTCTTAAACCACTGGCGGATTTTGTTGCGCGCCACGGGGCTCTTGACGATGCCCAGCCAGTCGCGGCTGGGGCCCTTGGCGGACTTGGAGGTGAGCACCTCCACGATGTCGCCGTTTTGCAGCACGTGGTTGTAGGGCACGATGCGGCCGTTGACGATGGCGCCGATCATGTGGTTGCCGATGTCCGAGTGGATGTTGTAGGCAAAGTCAATCGGCGTCGCGCCCGCGGGGAGGTTGACGACGTCGCCCTTCGGCGTGAAGACGAAGACTTCGTCCGAGAACATGTCGATTTTGAGGTTCTCCACGAAGTCCTGCGCGTCGGCGTCCTGCTGCGCCTCGAGCAGGCGGCGCACCCACGCGAACTTCTCCTCGTCGGCCGTCTTTTTATTGACGCCCTGCTTGTACTTCCAGTGCGCGGCGACGCCGTATTCCGCGGTGTGGTGCATTTCCCACGTCCGGATCTGCACCTCGAAGGGGATGCCGTCCGAGCCGAGCACCGTGGTGTGCAGGGACTGGTACATATTGGGCTTGGGCGTGCGGATATAGTCCTTAAAGTGGCCCGGGAGGGGGCGGAACATCTCGTGGATGTAGCCGAGGACGTTGTAGCAGTCGGCGACGTCGCCCACGATGACGCGGAAGGCGTACAGGTCCAGAACCTCCGAGAGCGTTTTGTTCTGGCTGTACATCTTGCGGTAGATGCTGTAGACGTGCTTGATGCGCCCGTAGACGGTGCACTCGATGCCCAGCTCCTTCAGGCGCGTGGAGATTTTCTCCTGGATGCGCTCGAGGAAGTCCTCGTTTCCCTTGAGGATGCGCGCCAGGCCCTCCTGGATTTCCGCGTAGCCGATGGGGTCGAGGTAATAGATGGAGCGGTCCTCCAGCTCCCACTTGATGCGCTGCATACCGAGGCGGTGGGCCAGCGGCGCGTAGATTTCCATCGTCTCGAGGGCCTTTTCGGCCTGCTTCTCGGCGGACTGGTACTCCATCGTGCGCATGTTGTGGAGCCGGTCGGCCATCTTGATGATGATGACGCGGATGTCCTTGGCCATGGCCATGAGCATTTTGCGCAGGTTCTCCACCTGCTGCTCTTCCTTGCTCGTGTACTGCACGCGGGAGAGCTTCGTCACGCCGTCGACGATGGCGGCGACGGAAGGGCCGAACAGCTTGGAGATGTCCTCGAGGGTGGCGCTGGTGTCCTCCACTACGTCGTGCAGGAGCGCGGCCATGATCGCGTCCTCGTCCAGGCCCATTTCCGCCACGATTTCAGCCGCGGCGAGGGGATGGACGATGTAGGGGCTGCCATCCTTGCGCTTCTGGCTGCTGTGGGCGTTCCGGGCAAACTCATAGGCCGCGCGGATGCGCTCGAGGTTTGCCGTCGGGTTGTTTTCGAGGACGACGGCCTCAAATTTTTCGTACTTTTCCTTTAACAAATCATCCGTCATAGGAACTACTCCGAGTGTGGGCGAATATCGAGGATGTTCAGCTGCACGTTGCGCCAGGAGCGGTACTCGTTGACCTGCGGCTCGAAGGCGATGTCCACCCGGTCGCCCTCCTTGACGCCGAGGTCCTCGGCCGACCAGTTAAAGCAGATGCAGTCAAACGTCCTGCCGAGCTTGGTCACGCGCAGCTTTGTGTGCCGCCCCCCGCCGACGGGGACGACGGAGTTGAGGAACACGTCGCGCATGCACAGAAACGGCGGGACGAGGCCGTTGCCGTACGGCTCCGTGCGCTCAAGCGCGGCGACGTTTTCCAGAGACAGCAGCTCCGGCTTTATCACTTCAAAATCGACGAGGAGCGTGGGGACGGGCGGGATTTTTATCTCCTCATGATACAGCTTGTTAAGACGCTCGCGGAACGCGTCAATGTTTTCTTCCAGAATGGTGATGCCCGCGGCCATCTCGTGGCCGCCGTAGTTGATGAGCAGGTCGCTGCACTTTTCCAGCGCCGAGTAGATGCGGAACCCGCTGAAGCTCCGGCAGGACCCGCGGCCGATTCCGTCCTCGCCGATGCTGATGACGACGGACGGGAAATAAAACTGCTCCGTAATCCGCGCGGCGACGATGCCCATCACGCCCTGATACCACCCGCGGCCGGCGAGCACAATCGGGCCCTTCGGGAGGTTTTTCATCAGGTGCGCCTGCGCTTCCTCAAAGATCGCCGTCTCCACCTGCTTGCGCTCGGCGTTGAGCGTGCACAGCTCCTGCGTGAGGGCGGCGGCCTCCGCGTCGTCTTCCGTGAGGAGCAGGTCGATGGTCAGCGACGTTCTGCCCATCCGCCCGGCGGCGTTCAGGCGCGGGGCGAGGACAAACCCGATCATCGGCACGGTGATGTCCCGCCGCTCGATGCACGCTTCGCGGATAAGGCTCCTCAGGCCCGGGCGCCTTTTGCGGTTGAGGGCCTCCAGCCCCCGGCGGATGAGGATGCGGTTTTCGCCGAGGACGGGCATGACGTCCGCTATGGTGCCGACGGCGACGAAGTCGCCGTACTGCTCAAACAGCGTTTCGATGGGCTTATTGCGCTCGAGGGCGCACACGAGCTTAAACGCCACGCCGACGCCCGACAGCCCCTTGTTCGGGTAGGGGCAGTCGCGCCGCTTGGGGTTGACGACGGCGATTGCCTCCGGCAGCGCCGGCTTACACTCGTGGTGGTCCGTTATAATCAGGTCCAGCCCGATTTCGCGGGCGTATTTCGACTCTTCGACGGCGGTGATGCCGCTGTCGACGGTGACCACGAGGCTCACGCCGCGGCTTTTGAGGTAATCGAGCGCGGCGGTGTTGACGCCGTAGCCCTCCTCCGTCCGCTCGGGGATGTAGATTTCATATTCAACGCCGTGCGACCGGAAAAACGTCGCGAGCAGGCAGCTTGCCGTCATGCCGTCCACGTCGTAGTCGCCGTAGATGGCCACGCGCTCGCGGCTTTGAATCGCGCTGCGGATGCGCTCGACGGCTTTGTCCATGTCGCGCAGCAGGAACGGGTCGAGCACGAGCGAAAGGTCGTTGTCCAAAATCGCGCAGGCGGCTTCGTACGTCCTGTACCCTCTGGCCGAGAGAAAAACGGCAACAAGCGGGTTGATGCCGCAGCGCGTGAGCGCCACTGCGGCATTGCGATCGTATCCATTTATGATCCACTTAGCAAATTTCATAATTTAATCCCCGTTATATGCCGTAAATCGTAACGGTTTCCTGGTTATTTGGCAGCACAAAGCCGGAAAAGTTCAGTTATATATTATAAAAGTATATCAAAGGATGTCGTTTTGCTCAAGTGCCCGATACAATTTTGTAATGCGAGACGAAAAATCGCGGGGACAAAGTGATTCGCCCTGCCGCGTGTTGTTTGAAGCGGGCGGGTGTGATATACTCTGAAGTGACAATTTTTGACTGATTTTTCGCCGGAGGACGCGTTATGGCCACGGACATGACCCCCATGATGAAGCAGTATTTCACGATAAAGGAGCGGCACCCCGACTGCATCCTCTTTTTCCGCCTCGGCGATTTCTACGAGATGTTCGGGGACGACGCCCTAACCGCCTCGCGGGAGCTGGAGCTGACGCTCACCTCCCGGGATCGGCGCACTGAAGACCCGGACGCGCGCATCCCCATGTGCGGCGTGCCGTACCACTCCGCCGAAGGGTATATCGCCCGCCTGATCGCGAAGGGCTACAAAATCGCCATCTGCGAGCAGATGGAGGATCCGGCTCTGGCCAAGGGGCTCGTGGAGCGGGACATCGTGCGCATCATCACGCCGGGCACCGTCATCGAGTCGTCGATGCTCGACGAGGGGCGGTCAAACTACCTCGCGGCGATCTACCTCGACGGGTCCTCGAACGCCTGCTGCCTTGCCGACCTGTCGACGGGGGAAATCTGCGTTTCCTACTTTATGCAATCGGACGTCGCCCCGCTCATCAACGCCCTGGGGACGTACGCGCCCGCCGAAGCCGTCTGCAACGCGGCCGCGGCGCGCCACGGCGGCCTTGTCATGTTCCTCAGGGACAGGCTCTCCTGCCTTGTGGAGGAGGACGACGGACGTTTTGACTACGACGCGTCCGTGGCGCTGATTGCGCGGCAGTTTGGCGGCAGGACGCCGGAGAGCCTCGGCATCGGGGAGTCCCGCGCGGCCATCTGCGCCGTGGGGGCCCTGCTTTCTTATATGACGGACACGCAGAAAACGGAGCTTGGCCATATCAACACCCTCCGCGTCGACACGCAAAAGGCGTACATGGAGCTTGACTACCAGACGATCCGGAACCTCGAGCTTGTCGCGTCGCAGCGCACGGGGGAGAAGAAGGGGAGCCTTCTCTGGGTGCTCGACAAGACGAGAACGCCGATGGGCCGCCGCCTTCTGCGGGCGTGGGTTTTGCGCCCGCTCGTGTCCGCCGCGAAAATCACGCGGCGGCTTGACGCGGTGGAGGAGCTTGTGTCAAACACCGTCGCGCGCGGGGAGCTTATCCGCACGCTGCGCGACGTGGGGGATATCGAGCGGCTCATCGGGAAAATCGTCTACGGCAGCTGCAACGCCCGCGACATGAAAGCCCTCGAGACGTCGCTGCGCCAGCTGCCCCGCATCCTCGAGCTTTTAAGCACGATGAAATCGCCGCTTTTGACGGAGCTGCGGGCCATCGACGACTTAGCCGACGTCGCCGAGCGGATCGGCAGGACTATTGTCGACAGTCCGCCGTTTTCCGTCCGCGAGGGCGGCATGATAAGGGACGGGGTCAGCGAGGAGATTGACAAGCTCCGGTCCCTGCTCACCGACAGCACGGGGGCGCTTGCCGCGATTGAGGCGAGGGAGCGGGAGCTGACCGGCAAGAAGGTCAAAGTCGGGTACAACAAGGTGTTCGGGTACTACATTGAAATCCCGCGCTCGCAGTCGGACGACGTCCCGGACCGTTACATCCGCAAGCAGACGCTGGCCAACTGCGAGCGGTTCATCACGCAGGAGCTCAAGGAGCTGGAGACGACGCTCCTGACGGCCAAGGACAGGGTGGAGGCGCTCGAGTACGCGCTGTTTTGCCAGCTGCGCTCTGTCCTTGCCGAAAACGTCACCCGCATACAGGCCGCCTCCCGGACTGTCGCGGAGGTGGACGCGCTGTGCGCACTTGCGGAGTCGGCCGTGCGGCAGAATTACTGCAAGCCGGAGCTTGACTCAAGCGGCGTCATCGACATCCGGGAAGGGCGGCACCCCGTCGTGGAGCTGACGCAGACGGACACGCTCTTCGTCCCCAACGACACGTACATGGACATGGACAGCGCGCGCACGCTCATCATCACGGGGCCGAACATGGCGGGCAAATCGACGTACATGCGCCAGACGGCGCTCATTGTCCTCATGGCGCACATCGGCTCGTTCGTGCCGGCAAAGTCCGCGCGCATCGGCCTTGTGGACCGCGTGTTCACGCGCATCGGCGCGTCGGACGACCTGGCCGCCGGCAAGTCCACCTTCATGGTGGAGATGACGGAGGTGGCGGACATCCTCGCGCAGGCGACGTCAAAGAGCCTCATCATCCTCGACGAAATCGGCCGCGGCACGTCCACGTACGACGGCATGGCCATCGCCCGCGCCGTCATCGAGCACTGCACCGACCGGAGAAAGCTCGGCGCCAAGACGCTCTTTTCCACCCACTACCACGAGCTGACGGTGCTCGAGAGCGAGATTCCCGCCGTGAAAAACTACAACATCTCCGCCAAGAAGCGCGGCGGGGACCTCATCTTCCTGCGCAAAATCGTGCCGGGCGGCGCCGACGAGAGCTACGGCATCGAAGTGGCCGGCCTTGCCGGCGTGCCGGACAGCGTCATCCGCCGCGCCAAAGCCGTCCTGGAGGAGCTGGAAAAGGGCGGCCGCGCGGAAAAGAAGGCGGTAGCGCCCGAGACGGGGCAGGTTTCGATGGAGGAGCTGCGGCTGTATGAGGCGATGCGCCTCCTTGAGAAAACGGACCTGAACACCATCACGCCCATCGAGGCGCTCAACCTCCTCTTTGAAATGAAGAAAAAGCTCACAACAGGGCAGTAGGAAAAAGAAAATTCTCCGCCCCGCGCGAATCTAAGCACGGGGCGGAGATTTGTATAGAGGGGGATTGGCATTGAGTTGGCCTTAAGATATCAGGCGTAGAAGTAGTGGTTGCCGATGGTGATCTCAAAGGGGCGCGCCTTCGCGGCCCAGCATTTGGCCGTGCTGGCGAAGAAGAGGCTTTTGCCGGCCGTGTTGCCCCCGTCGAGCGCGATCTTCGCGGCGATGACCGACTCCTCGCCCGGCGTGTTGTAGATGATGGCCCCCGTGTAGGCGGGCGTGAACTGGATGCCGTGCGCCCTGTCGAAGATGACGTCGCGGATCGTGCTGGGGTACATTGGCGAGGCGACGCGGTTGAGCACCACGTTGGCGACGGCGATTTTGCCGGCAAGGCTTTCACCCCGCGCCTCGGCGTGGATAATGCGCGACAGCCAGTAGACGTCGTTGTCGTTGTAGAAGACGCTGCCGGGCGCGATCGCGCCGGAGCCGGATGTGACAAGGACGGTCTTTGACGCTTCGTCCCATGAGACCGTCGCGTCGTATGCCTTAGCCAGGACGCGGATGGGCACCATCATGGAGCCGCCCACAAGCTGGCAGCCGTCCGGCACGAAGAGGTAGCGGCCGTTGGCAATGATGTACTGTTCGCCGGCCGTCGCGTAAATTGTGAGGCCCGGCGCCATAACCGTGGCTGTGTACGGGGTCCATATCACGGTGCATGTGCCCATCGCGTTTGCGAAGTCGCGGATGGAGACCCACGTCGTGCCGTTTTGGATGAATGAGGTGATGCTTTGCGTAGGGGCGGCGCCGTCAATCGAGATGGGCACGCCGCCTGTCGGGCCCGATGCGGCTGCCGAGAAGGCCAGTGCCGACGACAGCACGGTAATTGCCACAAGGCCTGACGCAATTGTTTTCTTCATGGTGAAAATACGTTCCTTTCGCTCCAAGCCGGCCTCCCGCGGGGCGAGAGTCCGGCTCCGCGCCTTAACCACCGGCGCGGAGGTGGTTTCTATGCACACGGTCAGGGGAAGCCTTCCCCTTCCGGAAGTGCCGCTTGTTAAGCCTTGCCGCCATTGTCACGAAAGAGAAACGAGGCTCACGCCGGGGCGGCCGCTCAGATACTCCGCCTCGCGGGCGTGGCAGGTAAACAGGAGAATCTGCCGCTCTTTGGAGAGCTCCAGGAGGTAGTCGAGCGCGTAGCCCATGCGCGTATCGTCGAAGTTGGCGAGTGCGTCGTCAAGGATGAGGGGCGCCGGGTCCTCCTGCGGGAGGACGAGGCGGCAGACCGCAAGGCGCAGCGCCAGATAGACCTGGTCGACCGTCCCGGCGCTCAGCCACGGGATTTCGCGGCTTGTGGACG
>JAAYMC010000094.1 GCA_012521555.1 Clostridiales bacterium | reverse complement strand
GCCGGGGGACACGGTGATCGTCGCCCGGAACTGCCACCGCAGCGTCTATCACGCGCTGGAGATTGTGCGCGCGCGGCCCGTCTTTGTCATGCCGGAGGTGGATGCGGAGACGGGCATCGCGGGGAGCTTTAAGCCCGAGGCGGTGGAAAAGTCCCTTGAGAGCGCGCGGGGCGCGCGCCTTGTGATTGTCACGTCCCCGACGTATGAGGGCGTCGTCAGCGACGTGCGGAGTATCTGCGAGACGGCGCACCGGTACGGCGCTGTTGTGCTCGTGGACGCGGCGCACGGGGCGCACCTTGGCTTTCACCCGGCGTTTCCGGAAAGCCCCGTTGCGTGCGGGGCGGACATGGTCGCCATGAGCCTGCACAAGACGCTGCCCGCCATGACGCAGACGGCGCTTTTGCATCTTTGCAGTGAGCGCGTCGACGCGCAACGGCTTGCGCAGGCAATGCGGATGTTTTGCACCAGCAGCCCGTCTTACGTCCTCATGGCGTCCATTGACCGCTGCCTGCGCCTTTTAGAAAGCGAAGGCGGCGCCCTCTTTGCGCGCTACAGCGAGGCCCTCCGCCGTTTTTCCGCGCGCGCGAGGGAGCTGCAGCACCTTCGCGTCCTCTGCCACGGGCGCGACGATATAGGCCGCCACAGCGCCTTTTTCGGCTTCGACCCGGGAAAGATTGTCGTCGACACGCGGGGAGCGGGCCTGACGGGCCCGGAGTTTGCCTCGCGGCTGAGGGAGGCGCATAAGATTGAAACGGAGATGGCGTCGCTCGGGTACGTCCTTGCCATGACGAGCGTGTGCGACGACGACTTAGTGCTCACGCGCCTTTCGAACGCGCTTTTCGCGCTCGACGGGGCGGCCCGTCCGGAGCGGGAGATTTCCGTCCCGCCCGATGTGTTCAGCCTGCCGGAGATGAAAATGGACCTCGCCGAAGCGGCGCGGGCGGAAGGGAGCTTTGTGCCCATCAAAAACGCGGCGAGGAAGGCCGCGCTGGAGTATGTGTGGGCGTACCCGCCGGGGATTCCCGTTTTGATTCCGGGGGAAGTGGTGACGGGAAAGGCCCTTGAGGCCCTCTTGGCGCTTGAAAAAAGCGGCGTGAGCGTCTACAGCTCGCGCGGCGGGTGGCCGGAGGGGCTTTATTGCGTGACATAAGCCGCAGCGCGTCAATTGACAAATCCGGGAGTCTGTGATACCCTTTTTAGGAAGAATTGGCGCCGCTGAAGCGGTGCGCCGGCATTTGCCGGAACAGTCTAGTTTTGAGGAGTTTCGCATTATGAAGAGAATCGTCACAATCAAAACGCGCGACTTAACGAAAAGCCTGAAAGACGGCGGCTGCGGCGAGTGCCAGACCTCCTGCCAGTCCGCCTGCAAAACATCATGCGGCGTGGCCAACCAGCCGTGTGAAAAGAGCGAGAGCAAGTAAGCGCGGAAAGACAGCGCGCGAAATGCCATCAAGTGCCGTTTTTCGCCGTCAAGCGGGATAAACGGCATTTCGTTTTATTATGGAGTCGGACATGATTCACCAGTACAAACTCAACGGTTACAACATTGTGCTCGACGTGCCGAGCGGCTCGATTCACGCGGTGGACGACGCCG
Organism: Clostridiales bacterium; assembly: GCA_012521555.1. GTDB lineage: Bacteria > Bacillota > Clostridia > Oscillospirales > Oscillospiraceae > Sporobacter. Next base: position 10,672 of record JAAYMC010000094.1, on the reverse strand, counting down.
CGTACGACGCCATCGCCCTGTTCGAAACGCACGGCGCGGACGAGATTGCCGCGTACCTTGCGGAGAAACACGGCCTTGAGCGGGAGGAGGCGCTCGAGCTTTTAGGGGATATCCGGTCCCTGAAGGAGTCCGGAGAGCTTTTCAGCGAGGATACGTTCGGGGACATCTCCGGCGCGGTCAAGGCGCGCCGCCACACCATCAAGGCGCTGTGCCTGCACGTGTCGCACGCGTGCAACCTCACCTGCGGCTACTGCTTTGCCGGGGAGGGGCAATACCGCGGCGAGCGGGCGCTCATGTCCCTTGAGACGGGGAAAAAGGCGATTGACTTTCTCGTCGCGATGAGCGGGGCGCGCCGCAACCTCGAGGTGGACTTTTTCGGCGGCGAGCCGCTTCTCAACTGGGACATCGTCAAAGGGATTGTGGCGTACGCGCGATCCATCGAAAAAGAGCACGGGAAGAACTTCCGGTTTACGCTCACCACAAACGGCGTCCTCATCGACGACGACGTCATCGACTTTACAAACCGCGAGATGCACAACGTCGTGCTCAGCCTCGACGGGCGCCGCGAGGTCCACGACAGGATGCGCAAAACGCCCGCCGGCGGCGGCAGCTACGACCTCATCCTCCCGAAGTTCAAAAGGCTTGTAGAAAAGCGGGGAAACAGGGGATACTATATCCGCGGCACCTACACGCGCTACAACCTCGACTTTACGGAGGACATTTTGCACCTTGCCGACCTGGGCTTTACGGAGCTGTCCATGGAGCCCGTCGTGTCGGGGCCCGAGCCGGACTACGCCCTGCGGGAAGAGGATCTGCCCGCCCTGTTTGAGCAGTACGAGAAGCTCGCGGTGGAGATGCTCCGCCGGGAGAAGGAGGGGCGGCCCTTTACGTTCTACCACTACATCCTCGACCTTGACCGCGGCCCGTGCGTCCACAAGCGTATCGCCGGCTGCGGCGTGGGGACGGAGTACCTCGCCGTCACGCCCGCGGGGGAGCTCTACCCCTGCCACCAGTTCGTGGGGGATGAATCGTACCGCTTGGGGAGCCTCGACAAGGGCATTACAAACACGGAAAGGCAGGCGGAGTTTGCCGCCGTCAACGCCTACTCGCGGGAGGAGTGCAGGAAGTGCTGGGCGCGGCTTTACTGCTCCGGCGGGTGCGCGGCCAACGCCTACCACGCATCCGGCAGGGTGGAGGGCGTCTACCCCCTCGGGTGCGAGCTGTTTAAAAAGCGCATGGAGTGCGCCATCATGATGCAGGTTGCCAAAGCGGTGTCCGCGCAGGATGCCGATAATGACGCATAGCCGGACAGGAAAGGAGACGGCCATGAAAAAAGCGGCCCTTGTTGCGCTGTGCGCCCTGGCGCTTTGCCTTACGGGGTGCGCTAAGCCTCAGCCAAACGACGGGGCGGGGGAGACGACGCCGCCCGTCGTCGTCACCGTCACGCCGGAAAAGCCCCGGAAAGACGGGCCCGCCGCCGCGGACTACCTCTCCTTTGAAAAAGACGTGCACCTTGTGTACGAGGGGACGGGCATCGAGTTTGCGTCGTTTGAGATGTGGGTCGACTACGTCTCGAAGGACGCCGTGCAATTTCGCGTCGACACGGGCGGGACGGTCAGCTCCATCGTCTACACCGCCCGGGACGACGCGCTCGTGATGACGCTCAGCCGCGGCGAGCAGTACGGCCGGGCGAACATGATCGGACAGACCAACACGGAGGATATCTTAATCAAGGAGCCCATCGCCGTGGGCACCGCGTGGCAGTCGAACGGATACGCACGCGCGATTACGGCGGTGGACGTGGAGGTCGCCGTCCCGTACGGGACGTTCAAGGCCCTCGAAGTGACGAGCGAAAACGATTACAGCGTCTCGAAGGACTACTACGCGAAGGGCATCGGCCTGATTAAGACGGAGTACCGCCCGAAGGAAGAGGAAGGCGTCGTCATCACAAGCGAGCTGAAAGCCCGCGAGGCGGACGTGCCCGTCACGCTCCACCTCAACGTCTACTTCCCGCGGGAAGACGGCAGCGGCATCGTGTTCACGGGGCGCCAGGTCTCCCTGAAAACAAACGAAAACCTCGCGCCCGCTCTCACGGAGCAGTTTAAGGCCCCGCCGGGCGGCGCGCGCGCCGTCATGGAGGGGGATGCGCAGATTCTCTCCATCGCGTTTGACGCCGCGACCGAGACGGCGGCGGTGGATGTAAACGCCGCGTTTGCGGAGGGGATGAAGGGCTCACCAGCCGCATACGAGCGGCTTGTCCTCCAGTGCCTTGCCAACACGGTCGCCGACGCGTTCCAGACGGAAAAAGTGGCGCTGACGCTCGAGGGCGGGGAGTACAAGTCGGAAAACTTCCACTTCGACAAAGGGCAAAACCAGTACGTCCGGATTGACACGGCGCAGTCGGTCGACGAGGCCGAGGAATAGCCTGAAAGCGGAAAGTTAAAACGGCCTTTTAAGCGGAAAACGGGCATGAAAGCAAAAATTGAGGCAGGGCGCATGAGCGCCCTGCCTTTTTGCGTTTTGGCGGAATAAGCCTTCCTCCGCTTCCTGTATGGGGTAAGGCGAAAGCGCCTTCGCGGCTGTGCCGCGCCCGCGGAAGTACCGCTCGTTTTGCAATCGGGCGAGATGACCTGCGCGGCGTTTGGCAGACGCGCCAATTTGGGCGCGCCGCGCTGGAGTCGTTTTCGCCGTAAGGGGGAGAGACGGCGCCGTCATTTTTGGCAATTGCCCCGCTTCAGGCGCGCCGCGCAAAAAGGCGGGCGCGCGAGCAGGGAAATGCCGCGCCTCATTCGATCTATGCAGCCGAAACCTGTACGGACGCATACAAAAAACCGCTCTGCTTAAAGCGGAGCGGTTTTGCTTCGTTTACAGCACTTTCGCGAGGAACGACTTGAGGCGGTCGCTTTGCGGGTTGTTGAAGATCTCGTTGGGCGTGTTCTGCTCGATGATGCGGCCGTTGTCCATGAAGACGACGCGGGAGGCCACCTCGCGCGCGAAGCCCATCTCGTGCGTGACGACGGCCATCGTCATCCCGTCCCGCGCGAGCTGCTTCATGACGTCGAGCACTTCGCCGACCATCTCCGGGTCGAGCGCGCTCGTCGGCTCGTCGAAGAGCATCACGTCCGGGTCCATGCACAGCGAGCGGACGATGGCGATGCGCTGTTTCTGGCCGCCGGAGAGCTGGTTCGGGTACGCCTCGGCGCGGTCCTCCAGCCCCACGCGGCGCAGGAGCGCGAGCGCCTTTTCCTCCGCCTCCTCCTTCGTCTTGCCGAGCAGCTTCATCGGCGCGATGGTGAGATTTTTCATCACCGTCATGTGCGGGAAGAGGTTAAACAGCTGGAACACCATGCCCATTTTGCGGCGGTGGAGGTTGATGTTGGTCGACCTTGCCGTGATGTCCGTCCCCTCGAAGAGGATGCGGCCGGCCGTGGGCATCTCGAGGAGGTTGAGGCACCGCAGGAACGTCGACTTGCCGGAGCCGGACGGCCCGATGATGACGACGACTTCGCCGCGCTGGATTTCGGTGTCGATCCCGTCGAGGGCTTTGATGGCGCCGCCCTTGAAGTATTTGCGAAGGCCTTCGACCTTGATAATCGTGTCAGCGCTCACTGGTGCGAAGCCTCCTTTCGAGTTTCCCGACAATCCACGAGAAGAACATGACGAAGACAAGGTAAATCAGAGCCGCGCCGAACAGCGGCATGAACGGGGAGAAGGTGCGGCCGCGGATGATGTCGGCGCCTTTCGTCAGGTCTTTGACCGCCACGTAGCCGACGACGGCCGTCTCCTTAAACAGCGCGATCAGCTCGTTGAGCAGCGCCGGCAGGATGTGCTTGAACGCCTGCGGCACGACGATGTACCGCATCGTCTGCACGTAGTTAAAGCCGAGGCTTCTTCCGGCCTCCATCTGCCCGGGGTCGACGGCCATGATGCCGCCGCGGAAGATTTCCGCCACGTACGCGCCGGAGTTGATGCCGAACGTCAAAATGCCGACGACGACGCCGTTTGTCACCGACACGAAGATGATAAAGTACGCAATCAGCAGCTGGACGACGACGGGCACGCCGCGGATGACCGTCACATACAGCTTGCAGATGAAGTTGAGGATTTTCAGAATCGTGCGGCCAATCCCCGGGTGCATCGTCTCAATCGTTTTATCGTGCGTGGAGCGGACCGTCGCCACGACGAGGCCGATGACGATGCCGATGATGAGCGCGCTGAAGGTGATGATGATGGTGGCCCTCAGGCCGTCGACAAGGTACCGCCAGCGGTCGTCTTCGACGAAGTTTAAGATAAACTCATCCTTAAGCCTTTCAATCCAATCTGACAAAACGTCAGCTCCTCTCTAAAGTCTGGTCGCAGGCCCTCTCTCTCACATAAAGCGGGAAAACGGAGAAGACTCCCCGTTATCCCGCTTTGATGCGCCGGATATGCTCTTGCGGGCAGTTTATGAGCTGCCTTACTTGTTGTGGGATTCCACGAAGGCTTTCGCCGGTTCGTTGTCGATGATGACGCAGTCGATTTTGCCCGTCACAAGGGCCTGGACGGCGTCGGCGCCCTTGTTGAAGCGCTGGACGCGATCCTCGCCGAAATCGTCCGTGGCGTAGATGTCGCCCGTCGTATCCTGCTGCACGCCGATCTTGTAGTTGGCGCCTTCGGCGTAGAGGTCGTCGACCGTCTTAATCTTGGAGCCTTCCACGACGATGACAACCTGGATGCCCTTGGCGTAGGGTGTGGTGAAGTCGACGCTCTGGAGGCGGTCTTCCGTCACGGTCATGCCCGCCATGCCCATGTCCACCTTGCCGCTGGTGACGGCGGCGATGATGGAGCCGAACTCCATGTCCTCGATGACGAGCTTCCGGCCGAGCTTGTCGGCGATGGCGGCGGCGATTTCGGCGTCGATGCCGACGATTTTGCCGCCCTCATAGTATTCGTACGGCGGGAAGGCCGCGTTCGTGGCCATCTTCAGCTCCGGCAGGCCGTCCGCGTTCTCCTGGAACTTCAGGTCGTGCGCCACGCCGCTTATGTACTTGTCGACGACTTTCTTGACGGTGCCGTCAGCAATAAGCTCTTCAAGGGCGCCGTTGATTTCCTCAAGCAGCGGGCTGCCCTTGGCCACGCAGATGGCGTAGTCTTCGTCGGCGTAGGCCGTTTCAAGGATGACAAGCTTCTTTTTGCCGCCGCCGCACGCAGCAAGGCTCAGAACCAGCAGCAGCACGAGAGCGGCCGACAGAATGCGGCTTATTTTTTTCATCTATCACTCACTCCATAAGATTTGATGCTCTAAATTATACACCGGTATGCGCAATATTTCAATTGTTTTTGAAAATATATACACGCCCGCCGCTGAAATTTTGAAAAAGAAAAGCGCCCGCCGCGCTTGTTGGAGGCGGGCGCTAAAAGCTTACCGGATGCTGAAGAACGCGCTTTTTCCGGGGTAGAAGGCCGCGCTGTCAAGCTGCTCTTCGATGCGCAGCAGCTGGTTGTATTTGGCGACGCGGTCGGTGCGGCTCGGGGCGCCCGTCTTAATCTGGCCGGCGTTGAGCGCGACGGCCACGTCCGCGATCGTCGTGTCCTCCGTCTCGCCGGAGCGGTGCGAGATAATGGCGGTGTAGCCGGCGCGGTGGGCCGTCTGCACGGCCTCGAACGTCTCGGTGAGCGTGCCGATCTGGTTGAGCTTGATGAGGATGGAGTTGGCCACGCCGAGGGAGATGCCTTTTTTCAGGCGCTGCGTGTTCGTGACGAACAGGTCGTCCCCCACGAGCTGGACTTTTTTGCCGAGGGCGGCGGTGAGCATTTTCCAGCCCTCCCAGTCCTCTTCGGCCATGCCGTCCTCGATGGAGATGATCGGATATTTATTCACAAAGCCCGTCCACATTTCGACCATCTCCTCGCGCGTCATGACGACGCCGCGCTTGGGGAGGTGGTAGCGCTGGTCCTCGGGGCTGAACCACTCGGAGACGGCGGGGTCCAGCGCGATGTAAAAGTCCTCGCCCGGGCGGTAGCCGGCCTTTTCAATGGCCGCCATGAGCGCCTTCAGGGCGTCTTCGTCCGCCTCGAGGTTCGGGGCGTACCCGCCTTCGTCGCCCACGCCGGTGGAGGGGACGACTTTTTTCAGCGTGTGGAACACTTCGGCGCACATCCTCAGGGCTTCGCGGAAGGACTCGGCGGACACGGGCATAATCATAAACTCCTGAATGTCCACGCTGTTGCTGGCGTGCGCGCCGCCGTTGAGGACGTTCATCATCGGAACCGGCAGGACGCTGGCCGGCGTGCCGCCCATGTAGCGGTAAAGCGGCAGGCCCACGGCCTGAGCCGCGGCGCGGGCGCACGCGAGGGAGACGCCCAGAATGGCGTTTGCGCCGAGGCGGGACTTGTTCGGGGTTCCGTCGAGCGCGATGAGGAGCTTGTCAATCTGCGTCTGCTCGGTGACGTTTTTGCCGATGAGCGCCTCGGCGATTTCCGTGTTGATGGCGCTGACCGCGCCGAGGACGCCCTTGCCAAGGTAGCGCGTTTTATCGCCGTCGCGCCGCTCGGTGGCCTCGAACATGCCGGTGGACGCGCCGGACGGGACCGCCGCGCGCCCGACGACGCCGTTTTTCAGGGTTACTTCGGCTTCTACCGTCGGATTGCCGCGCGAGTCGAGGATTTCTCTGCCTTTCACGCCAATAATCTCGAATTCCATGCTCACATCATGCCTTTCCTTTATTTGTTATGGCCGCATACAGATCAGGGACTGGCCGGTCATCTCCGCGGGCTTTTCAAAGCCGAGCAGATCCAGAATCGTCGGTGCGATGTCGGACAGGCGCCCGGGGCGCAGCCGCACGTCCGCGCCCACGATGATAAACGGGACGGGGTCGCTCGTGTGGGCCGTCTGCGGGCCGCCGTCGGCGTCGAGCATCTCCTCGGCGTTGCCGTGGTCGGCGGTGACGATGGTGATGCCGCCCATGGCAGACGTGGCCTCCACCACCTTGCCGACGCACTCGTCGACCGTCTCGACGGCCTTGACGGCGGCGGCGAAGTTGCCCGTGTGGCCCACCATGTCGCAGTTGGCGAAGTTGACGACGACGATGTCGTACTCGCCGCTTAAAATGCGCTGCACGACTTCTTTCGTCAGCTCCCGCGCGCTCATTTCGGGGATGAGGTCGTACGTGGGGAACTGCTTGGGGGAGGGGATAAGCAGCCTGTCCTCGCCGGGGAAGACGGTCTCCTCGCCGCCGTTGAAGAAGAACGTGACGTGGGCGTATTTTTCCGTCTCCGCGGCGCGCAGCTGCGTCAGCCCCAGCTTGCTGACGGTTTCGCCGAACGTGCCGGTGAGGTTTTCAGGCGGGTAGGCGACGGTGACGTTCGGCATCGTCTCGTCGTACTGCGTGGTGCACACGAAATGCACGCCGAGCAGCCCGCCCTTGCGCTCGAAGTGATCGAAACCGGGGTCCACGAAGGCGCGCGTGATCTGGCGGGCGCGGTCGGGGCGGAAGTTGATGAAGATGACGCTGTCCCCGCTCTGGATAAGGCCCGCCTTGTCGCAGACGACGGGGCGGATAAACTCGTCCGTCACGCCTTCCGCGTAGGACGCCCTGACGGCGGCGGCGGGGTCCGGGTTATACGCGCCTTCGCCGAGGACGAGGGCGTTGTACGCCGTCTCGACGCGCTCCCAGCGCCTGTCGCGGTCCATGGCGTAAAAGCGCCCCATGACGGTGGCGATTTTGCCGACGCCGATTTCCCGGCATTTTTGCTCTATTTCTTCGATGCAGTCAATGCCCGAGGTCGGGAGCGTGTCGCGCCCGTCCATGAAGCAGTGGATGCAGACGTCTTTCACGCCGCGGCGCTTTGCCATTTCGAGGAAAGCCCACAGGTGCGTTATGTGGCTGTGCACGCCGCCGTGGGACATAAGCCCCATCAGGTGGAGCTTTTTCCCCTTTTCGCGGCAGCGGTCCATGGCGGCGCTATAGGCTTTGTTGTCAAAGAACGCGCCGGTTTCAATGTCGCGCGAGATGCGCGTGAGGTCCTGGTAGACGACGCGCCCGGCGCCGATGTTCGTGTGGCCGACCTCGCTGTTGCCGATCTGCCCATGCGGCAGGCCGACGTCCTCGCCCGAGGCGGAGAGCGTCGTGTTCGGGCAGGTGGCGAAGAGGCGGTCGAGCACGGGCGTGTTGGCGGCGGCGATCGCGTTGCCGGGGCCGGCCGGCGCGATGCCGTAACCGTCCATTATGATGAGGGTTGTCGGGATTTTCATGGAATGCCCCTTTCTCGGTGGCACGTGTGCTCAGACGTAATCGTGGCTGGCTATTTCGATGATGGCGGAAAGCGTTTCGGGCGAGAGGGAGGCCGATCCGATGAGCCCGCCGTCGATATCCGGCTGCGCGAGCAGCCCGCGGGTGTTCTGCTCGTTCATCGAGCCGCCGTAGAGAATCGAGACAGCGCGGGCGATGCGCGCGCCGTACAGGCCGCGCACGAGGGTGCGGATTTCGCGGCAGACGGCCGCCGCTTCCGTATCCGTGGCGGCAAGTCCCGTCCCGATGGCCCAGACGGGCTCGTAGGCGATGACGACGCGGCGCACTTTCGTGGCGGGCACGCCGGCAAGCGCGCTTTTGACCTGAAGGGTGATGACCTCGCTCGTTATGCCCATTTCACGCTGCGCGAGCGTCTCCCCGACGCAGACGATGGGCCGGAGATTGGCGGCAAGCGCCGCGTGGACTTTCTGGTTGACGGTCTCGTCCGTTTCGCCGAACATCTCGCGCCGCTCGCTGTGGCCGATAATGACGTAGCGCACGCCGAGGTCGGCAAGCTGCGGGGCGGACACTTCCCCCGTGTACGCGCCGCTTTCAAACTGGCTGACGTTCTGCGCGCCGACGGACACGCGGCTGTCGCGGAACGCCTTGACCGCCTGCGGCACGAGCACGAAGGACGGGCAGACGACGATGCCGCACCGTTTCCCGTACGCCGAGGCGGCCGGCTTGAGGGCCTCGGCGTAGGCCTTGATGTTCGACGGGAGCATGTTCATTTTCAGGTTTGCGGCGATGATGGTGTTACGGTACTTTCTGTTCATGCGCACCTATCCTATTCTTTATCAAGCAGGCATGCGATGCCGGGCAAGTCTTTACCTTCCATAAACTCAAGTGTCGCGCCGCCGCCCGTGGAGACGTGCGTGACTTTGTCGGCAAGGCCGAACCCGCGGATGGCCGCGGCGCTGTCGCCCCCGCCGACGATGGTCGTCCCCTTGCACTCGGCCAGAGCCTCGGCGACGGAGCGCGTGCCGTGCGAGTAGTTGGAAAACTCAAAGACGCCGAGCGGGCCGTTCCAGATGACGGTCGCGGCGCTGCGGACGGCGTCCGCGAACAGCTTTTCCGTCTCGGGGCCGATGTCCATGCCCATGCGGTCGGCCGGGATGGCGCTTGCCGGATAGACGACGGGCTCTTCGTTCCCGTACTCGCGCGCCGTGCGCACGTCGACGGGCAGAAGCACGCGCACGCCGAGCTCTTCGGCCTTATCCATAACTCTCCGAGTATATTCGAGCTTTTCCTCCTCGCAGATGGACAGGCCGATTTCATACCCGCGTGCGCGCAGGAAGGTGTAGGCCATGCCGCCGCCAATGAGCAGCGTATCAACTTTGTGCAAAAGGTTTATAATTACATCCAGCTTGTCGGAGACTTTCGCGCCGCCGAGGACGGCGACGAACGGGCGCGCGGCGTTTTCCAGCGCGCCGCCGATGTGGTAAAGCTCCTTATCCAGAAGAAGGCCGCTCACTGCGGGCAAAAAGTGCGATACGCCCTCCGTCGAGGCGTGCGCGCGGTGAACGGATCCGAAAGCGTCTTCAACAAATATGTCGGCCATGGACGCGAGGGCCTTTGCAAATTCCGGGTTGTTTTCCTCCTCCTCCTTGTGGAATCTCAGGTTCTCAAGGAGCATCACTTCGCCGGGCTTAAGGTTTTCAGCGAGGCGCCGGGCGTCTTCGCCGATGACGTCTTTGGCCATCTTCACTTCCTGGCCGAGAAGCTCTCCGAGCCGCCGGCCGACGATGGCCAGCGAGAGGGAGTTGTCCCACTTTCCCTTGGGGCGCCCGAGGTGGGAGCAGGCGATGACGGCCGCGCCCTGGCCGAGGAGATAGCGGATCGTCGGCAAAGAGGCCGTGATGCGGCCTTCGTCGGTGATGTCGCCGGTCTTTTTATCGAGCGGGATGTTAAAATCGCAGCGCAGAAGCACGCGCTTTCCGCGTACATCCACTTCGGTAACGGATTTTTTAAGGTAATTCATAATAGCCTCCGGAAAATCGTTAAGCAGTCGTTCAAGGCCGTTTTTTTAAGCCCGGCGCGTGCGCTGCGCGGCGGCTGGAAAAAGACGGCCCCGAAAAACTCCATAACATTTTAGTACGCTGGGTAGGACATTTCAAGCCAAATTTGATAGAACAGTGATTTTATATCACCATTATCCAAACATTACCCAAAAATCGTGGCGATTATGCGTCTGGTTGACGAGCCGCTGTTTACACGGGCGTACCGTATCCTTTATACTGGACTTCAGGCGGCCGTAACGCCGCGAGAAACGTGAGGTGGGGACGATGGGAGACGTCTTGTATATCGTTGTGCCGTGCTACAACGAGGAGGAAGTGCTGCGCGAGACGGCGCGGCGGCTTGAGGAGAAGCTCGCCGCGCTCAAATCGGCGGGGAAAATCGGC
>JAAYMC010000093.1 GCA_012521555.1 Clostridiales bacterium | reverse complement strand
GACGCCGAGAAAGCCGAACTCGGCTCTTCGGAAGATCGCCCGGATCCGCCTGACAAACGGGTATGAGGTCACGGCCTACATCCCCGGCGTCGGACACAACCTGCAGGAGCACTCCGTCGTCATGATCCGCGGCGGCCGTGTCAAGGACCTCCCTGGCGTGCGTTACCACATCATCCGCGGTTCTCTGGACGCGCAGAGCGTGGCCAACCGCAGGCAGGGCCGCTCCAAGTACGGCGCCAAGAGGCCGAAGGGCGCTGCGAAGAAGTAGCCTAAGTCCCCCCAATGATGCTGATATCGCTTTGCGGCTTTTGCCGCGAAGGTATATATACATTATTTTTATAATGTATGTTGCCTCTCAGCGATGAAGCACCACCGAAAGCTCAAGTCTTTCGGAGTACCGATGACATCATTTTTATAATGAAGGAGGGAAGTATTGTGCCAAGAAGAGGTAACGTACCCAAGAGAGAAGTGCTGCCGGATCCTCTTTACAACTCCGTGCTGGTCACGCGCCTTATTAACAAGGTCATGCTCGACGGCAAGAAGGGCGTCGCGCAGAAGATTGTGTACGAGGCGTTCAAGATCGTGGAGGAGAAGACCGGCAAGGCGCCGCTGGATGTGTTCATGGCGGCCCTTGAGAACATCATGCCTACTCTCGAAGTCAAGGCCAGGCGCGTCGGCGGCGCCACCTATCAGGTGCCGATCGAAGTCCGCCCCGATAGGCGGCAGACTCTCGGACTGCGCTGGCTTGTCAACTACGCCCGGGCCCGCAATGAGAAGACAATGAAAGAGCGGCTCGCCGGCGAAATCATGGACGCTGCCAACAATACGGGTAACGCCGTTAAGAAACGCGAAGACACCCACAAGATGGCTGAATCCAATAGAGCTTTTGCACATTATCGTTGGTAAGAACACTGGTCTTTTTCGCCACAGGGACCACTTATTTTAAGGAGTGAGTAATATGCCGAGGCAATACCCCCTAGAGCGCGTGCGCAACATAGGCATAATGGCTCATATTGACGCGGGAAAGACCACCACAACGGAACGCATCCTGTTCTATACAGGCCGCACCTACAAGCTAGGTGAAACCCATGAAGGCTCCGCCACCATGGACTGGATGGTTCAGGAGCAGGAGAGAGGAATTACAATCACCTCAGCTGCGACCACATGTTTCTGGAAGGATCACCGCATCAACATTATCGACACCCCAGGACACGTCGACTTTACTGTTGAGGTAGAGAGGTCGCTTCGCGTTCTGGACGGGTCGGTCACCGTATTATGTGCCAAGGGCGGTGTTGAACCGCAGTCGGAGACTGTCTGGAGACAGGCCGACAAATACCACGTGCCGCGCATGATTTATATCAACAAGATGGACATCGTCGGCGCGAGCTTTTTCAACGTCCTTGACATGGTCAAGGACAGGCTCAAGTGCAACGCCATTCCCATCCAGCTGCCCATCGGCGCGGAGGCCGACTTTAAGGGCATCATCGACCTCGTCGACATGGTGGCCGACGTCTACTACGACGATCTCGGCAAGGATATGCGCGTTGAGCCGATTCCGGAAAACATGGTCGAGCTTGCAAAGGAGTATCGATCGAAACTGCTTGAGTTCTTGGCCGATTACGACGACGAGATCATGGAGCTTTACCTCAACGGTGAAGACGTCCCGTCGGACCTCATCAGGAAGGCAATCCGCAAGGCCACGTGCGCAGTTGAGATGATCCCTGTCGTTTGTGGATCTTCTTACAAAAACAAGGGTGTGCAAAAGCTGCTTGACGCCATCGTCGACTACCTGCCTTCGCCGCTCGATATTCCGGCCGTTGAAGGCGTCGCCCCGGGTTCCGACGAGACCACCACCCGGGAAACCAGCGACGATGCGCCGTTTTCCGCGCTTGCGTTCAAGATTATGACTGACCCTTACGTCGGCCGCCTGACGTTCTTCCGCGTGTACTCCGGTACGGCGGAAGCGGGCTCGACGGTTCTCAACTCGACAAAGGGCCAGAGGGAGCGCTTGGGGCGCGTCCTGCTGATGCACGCAAACCACCGCGAGGACATCGACAAGGTCTACGCGGGCGATATCGCCGCCGCCGTCGGCCTCAAGAACACGACGACGGGCGACACGCTCTGCAGCGAGAGCGACCCGATTGTCCTTGAATCGATGGAATTCCCGGAACCCGTTATCCGCGTCGCCATCGAGCCGAAGACGAAAGCCGGCCAGGAGAAGATGGCGATAGCCCTTGCCAAGCTCGCCGAGGAGGACCCCACCTTCAAGACCTACACCGACCAGGAGACAGGGCAGACGATCATCGCCGGAATGGGCGAGCTGCACCTTGAGATTATCGTCGACCGCCTCCTGCGGGAGTTCAAGGTGGAGGCCAACGTGGGCAAGCCGCAGGTTTCGTACAAGGAGACCATCCGCGGCACCGCGAACGTCGACCACAAGTACGTCCGCCAGACAGGCGGCAAGGGCCAGTACGGCCACGTCAAAATCATCGTCGAGCCGAACGAGCCCGGCAAGGGTTACGAGTTTATCAACAAAGTCGTCGGCGGTGCGATTCCGAAGGAATACATCCCCGCCGTCGACGCCGGTATACAGGGCGCGCTGCAGTCCGGCGTCCTCGCCGGCTACGAAGTCGTCGACGTCAAGGTCACGCTGTACGACGGCTCGTACCACGAGGTCGACTCGTCTGAAATGGCGTTTAAGATCGCCGGCAGCATGGCTATTAAGGAAGCGCTGCGCAAAGCCAACCCCGTTCTGCTTGAGCCGATCATGAAGGTCGACGTCACCGTCCCCGAGACCTACATGGGCGACGTCATCGGCGACCTCAACGCACGGCGCGGCCAGATCAACGGCATGGAGACGCGCAGCGGCACGGCCGTTATCACCGCCTTTGTACCGCTTTCCACCATGTTCGGTTACGCGACGGACCTGCGCTCGAAGACGCAGGGCCGCGGCACGTACTCGATGGAGCCGAGTCACTTCGTCGAGGTGCCGAAGAACCTTCAGGCGGAGCTGATCGCCAGCAACCAGAAATAACTCGTTGCGAAAAGCCCGCGCATGCTGTAAAATATTGCAACAGAAGCTGTTTTTTACAATTCAAACTAAGGAGGATTTTATTAAGCCATGGCTAAAGCTAAGTTTGAAAGAACAAAGCCGCATATTAACGTCGGCACCATCGGTCACGTTGACCATGGTAAAACAACGCTGACCGCGGCCATCACGAAGTACCTCTCGCTCTTCGGCAATGCGCAGTTTACGTCCTACGACAATATCGACAAGGCTCCCGAGGAGCGCGAGCGCGGCATTACGATCAGCACCTCCCACGTCGAGTACCAGACGGAGAAGCGCCACTACGCCCACGTCGACTGCCCGGGCCACGCCGACTATATTAAGAACATGATCACCGGCGCTGCCCAGATGGACGGCGCGATCCTCGTCATCGCCGCCACGGACGGCCCGATGGCCCAGACCCGCGAGCACATCCTGCTTGCCCGCCAGGTCGGCGTTCCGGCCATCGTTGTCTTCCTGAACAAGTGCGACATGGTCGACGACGAAGAGCTCCTCGAGCTTGTTGAGATGGAAGTCCGCGAGCTTCTCTCCAATTACGAGTTCCCGGGCGACGGCATCCCGGTTATCCGCGGCAGCGCCCTGAAGGCCCTGGAGTGCCCCTCCAGCGACCCGAACGACCCGGCTTACGCCTGCATCAAAGAGCTTATGGACGCCGTCGACTCCTATATCCCGACGCCGGACCGCAAGTCCGACCTGCCGTTCCTCATGCCGGTTGAAGACGTCTTCACCATCACCGGCCGCGGCACCGTCGCCACGGGCCGTGTTGAGCGTGGCCGCCTGAACCTGAACGACAAGGTCGAAATCGTCGGCCTGAGAGACGAGTCCAAGGAGACCGTCGTCACCGGCATCGAGATGTTCCGCAAGACCCTCGACTACGCCGAGGCCGGCGACAACATCGGCGCGCTGCTCCGCGGCATCGCCAAGACGGACATCGAGCGCGGCCAGGTTCTCGCGAAGCCCGGCTCCATTAAGCCGCACACGAAGTTCACCGGCCAGGTCTACGTCCTCACCAAGGAGGAAGGCGGCCGTCACACTCCGTTCTTCACCAACTACAGACCGCAGTTCTACTTCCGCACCACGGACGTCACCGGCGTTATCAGGCTGCCGGACGGCGTCGAGATGTGCATGCCCGGCGACCACGTCACGATGGACGTCGAGCTGATCACCCCCATCGCCATCGAGGTTGGCCTGCGTTTCGCTATCCGTGAGGGCGGCCGCACCGTCGGTTCGGGCGTCGTCACGGCTGTTGCCGAGTAACTCCCTCTCGTGACGAAAGCAGGGTTATGCCTGAAGCTTTACGCCTCAGGCATGGCCCTGCTTTACCGTTTTATGAAGTTTCCGTGACGGGTTTGGCTATTCTTCAGCGTTTTCAGAGTACGGCGCGTTTTCCGCGTTGTTCGGCGTGTTCGTGCCGCTTTCCGGAGCGTTTCCGCCGGGCGCGTTCTCAAGCGGCTCGCTCGGCGAGAGGGATTCGCTGCCGCCCGGTTTTTCGGCCTTATCGAGCGTCTCCTCGGTCTTGCTTTCCGCCTTCTTGCCGGACGGATACTTCAGGCCGACCATGAAGCCGTCGAGCGCGTTGGACTGGATGTCGCCGGCGATGACGCGGTTGCGGTAGACGATGATGTCCGCCACGACCATGCCCTTGGCGTCCGGGAAGTTGAGGACTTTGTAGGTGTAGCGCGTCGCCTCCAGGCCGCCGTATTTGGACAGGTCGAAGCCCTGCATTTTCTGAAGGTCGTTGTACCGCTCGTAGATGTCGTTAAACTCCCGCGGGATGATGACCTTCTGCTCCTCAATCGGCTCCTCCTCCACCTCCCAGCCGAGCGAATTGAGATACTTCACGCGCTGTTCGTTGTTCTTCACAACGGCGGAAAGGGCGGCCGTTTCGCTGGCGTTGCCTTTTTTCTGACCCGCCCGCCCGGCGATGAGGATGACGGCTATCAGGATGACCGCCAGAATCAGTACGGCAACTATGGCTTTTCTTTTGCTGAATTTAGCTGTTAGAATAAACATACCATTCTTCACCCCGTCCTTTTGATAATTAAGCTTATTCGCCGTTGTCCGCAAGTATGACGGCCGCGCGCGCACAAAATGAGCGGACCGTACGGCAAGCGGAGGGGATTCTATGCGCATCAGGCTTGACAAATTCCTTACCGATATGGGGCTGACCACCCGCCGGCAGGCGCCGTACTTTATCAAGTCGAGCGGCGTGACGATAAACGGCCGCCCGGCCGTCTCGCCACACGAAAAGGTGGACCCGGACGCGGACGTGATCGAAGTGGCGGGGGCTAAAGTCGTGTATAAAGACAAACACTACTATATGATGAACAAGCCCGCCGGCTACGTCTCCGCGACGGAGGACAGGCGCGACCCGACGGTCCTGGACCTCCTCGACGAGCAGGCGCGGCGCTACGGCCTTTTCCCGGCCGGGCGCCTTGACAAGGACAGCGAGGGCCTCCTCCTGCTCACAAACGACGGGGACTGGGCGCATCGCATCATCTCCCCGTCAAAGGACGTCGTGAAGACGTACTACATCGAGGTGGACGGGCTTCTCACGGACGAGGACGCCCGTGCCTTCGCGGAAGGGATTACGCTCGGCGACGGCCTCAAATGCCGCCCGGCGGTGCTCCGGGTGCTCGCGGCGGGAGAGCGCTCCAAGGCGCTTGTGTACCTTACGGAGGGGAAGTACCATCAGGTCAAGCGCATGGTTGCCGCGCGGGGCAAGCATGTGGCGTATCTCAAGAGGATCGCTATCGGCGCCCTGAAGCTCGACGAAGGCCTCAAGCCCGGCGCGTACAGGCCGCTGACGGAGGAAGAGGTAAAATCTGTATTTGAAAAGCCGGCGGAAATATGATACAAATGATACAAAAATATCTTCCGGAAAAACGGCGTGTAAGGCCAAATTTTACTCAAAAACCGAGACTTGGCGCCATTTCCGGATGGAAAAGCGAAATAATTAACAAAAAGAAACAAGATTTCTATTGAAAAATGTTGGATTTGAGTATAAGATTAAGCTGTTGCTCTTATAGTCAAAATAACGAAGGCCATCCGAATGGGAAAACGATAAAGAAGTGGGGAGGACGTTAAGAATGTCCAGCAGAATCTTTCAGAGCGTTATCGTCCAGATGAAAGAGGCGACAAAGCGGCTGATTGGTGTCATCGATTCGGAGGGGACTGTCGTAGCCAGCAGCGAGCTGTCGCTTGTCGGATCCAACATCGGGCCGTTTCCGTCGCTTTCCGAAGATTCGGGCGATAAGGTCGTCAAGTCGCTCGGCAAGACCTTCAAAACGCTCGAGGGCGCCGGAACGCATTTTGATTACGCTGTCTTCGTCGAAGGGGAGGACGAGCTGGCCAAGACCGTGTGCATTTTGGCGCACATCGCCCTGTCTGAAGCGAAGCTCTACTTCGAGGAAAACCACGACAAAACTGCGTTCGTCAAAAACATCATTTCGGACAACATTCTGCCGGGGGACATTTACGTGCGCGCGAAGGAGCTGCACTTCGTCACGGACGTTCCGCGCGTCGTCCTCGTTGTGCGCCAGGTCGGCAGGGCTGAGGTCGCTGCCATCGAGCTGCTGCAGAATATGTTCCCGGACAAGCAGCACGACTTTGTCATCTCCGTGAGCGAGACGGACATCGTCGTCATCAAGGAAGTCGGCCCGAACGTCGACTCCAAGTACGTCCTGAAGCTGGCGGCGTCCATTGAGCAGAAGCTCAGCGAAGAGCTCGGCATCAAGTGCATCATCGGCATCGGCACGCCCGCGAGGCACCTTAGGGAGCTGGCCGACCGCTACAAGGAAGCTCAGGTCGCCATCGACGTGGGCAAGGTGTTCGACACCGAAAAAACCATCATCAACTACGAAAACCTCGGGCTCGGCCGCCTCATCTACCAGCTGCCGACGACCCTGTGCGAGATGTTCCTGTCGGAGGTCTTCAAGAAGAACCCCATCGAATCTCTGGATCAGGAGACTCTCTATACCATCAACAAGTTCTTTGAGAACAACTTAAACGTCTCCGAGACGTCCCGCAAGCTGTTTGTGCACCGCAACACGCTTGTCTACCGTCTGGAGAAGATCAAGAAGCTCACAGGCCTTGACCTGCGGGAGTTCGACCACGCGATTGTCTTCAAAGTCGCGCTCATGGTGAAAAAATATCTCAACTCGCAGGAAGTCAGGTATTAACGCGCAAATCTCACGGCGCCGCCTGAAAAAACGGGCGGCAGAGGAAAGGGAAAATGGTTCAATTCATCGACGTCTTCAAGGTTTACGAAAACGGGACTAAGGCGCTCAAGGGCGTCAGCTTCAAGCTCGACACAGGCGAGTTTGCCTTCCTTGTCGGCCCCTCCGGTTCCGGAAAGTCCACCATTATCAAGCTCATCACCGGCGAAGTGGCGCCGACGGACGGCACCGTCATCGTCAACGGGTACAATGTCGGCAACATGAAACTGAGCAAAATGCCGTACCTGCGCCGCTCTCTGGGCGTCATCTTTCAGGATTTCAGGCTGATTAAAAAGAAAAACGTCTACGACAACGTCGCGTTTGCCATGTACGCCATCGGCGCGTCCAGCAAGGAGGTGCGCAAACGCGTCCCTTATGTCCTGCAGCTCGTGGGCCTCGAGGATAAAGCGAAAGTGTTTCCGGACGAGCTCTCCGGCGGCGAACAGCAGCGCGTGGCCATCGCGCGCGCCCTTGTCAATAACCCGAGTCTCATCATTGCCGACGAACCGACCGGCAACTTAGACCCCGTGCGCAGCCTTGAGATTATCATGCTGCTCAACAAAATCAACGAGCTGGGCACAACCGTCCTCGTAGTGACGCACGAGAAAGCGCTTGTCGACGCGTTTTCCCGCCGCGTCATCGCCATCGACAACGGGAAAATCATCGGCGACGGATTGGATAGGTACAAGATATGAGACGCTGGAATACGGGTTATTACATAAGGGAAGGCGTTGCCGGGATTTTCACGCATGGGCTGATGTCGTTCGCGTCCGTGTGCATCATCATCGCCTGCCTGATTATCATGGGCAGCTTCATCCTCCTGGCCGTCAATGTCGACGCCCTCATCGAAAAATTTGAAAAAGACAACGTCGTGCTGGCCTTTATCGGGGACGCCCTGTCCGAGCAGGAGGCGAGGGCCCTCGAAAGCCGCATCGAGAGCCTGCCGAACGTGGAATACGCCACGTTTATCAGCCGCGACGAGGCGTTTAAGAGCTTCGTCGAGGGGTATCAGGACAAGTCGATTTTTGAAAACCTCGACGCGTCCATCCTGCGCCACCGCTACGCCGTCTACCTGCGCGACATTTCGCAGACGGAGCAGACGCAGCGGGACCTCTTAGCCATCGACGGCATCGTGAAAGTCAACGCCAACCTCACGATCGCGCGCGGCTTTGTCACCGTGCGGAACATCGTGAGCGTCGTGACGATTGTCCTCGTGTCCATACTGCTGATTGTCTCGCTGTTTATCATGTCCAACACGATTAAGCTCGCGACGTACGACCGGCGCGACGAAATCGCGATTATGAAGATGGTCGGCGCGACGAACGGGTTTATCCGGTGGCCTTTCGTCTTCCAGGGCTTTATTCTGGGCCTTGTCGGCGCGTTTTCGGCGTACATCGCCCAGTGGGTCATCTATACGCTCGTGTCGAATTTTATCCTGCGCAGCTATTCGTTCGGGATGGTCATCGTCCTTATTCCGTTTTCCCAGGTCGCCCTCCCGCTGTTTTTCATTTTCTCGGCGGTCGGGTTTGGAGTCGGCGTCTGCGGGAGTGCTCTTGCCATTAAGAACTACCTGCGTGTGTAAGGTGGAGGAGGCATCATGAAAAGCAAGACGTTGCTGGTACGGGTTATCTGCCTTCTTTTGGCCGCGCTGATGCTCGCGTCCATCGTGTATGTCGTCGTCGGCGAAAGCGGCAGCGCCGGAGCCGTGACGCAGAGCGAAATTGACAACCTCAAGAAGAAAAAGGAGCAGATTGAGCGCAAGAAAACGGAAATCCGCGCGCAGATCAACTCCTACGAATACGAACAGAAGTCGCTGCTCGCGCGAAAACAAGTGCTCGACACGCAGATGGATCTGACGGAAGAGGAAATCGCGAACATCACCGAGCAGATTCAGCTGTACACCGAGCTGATCGCGCAAAAGGAAATCGAGGTCCAGGAAGCGCAAAAGCGCGAGGACGAGCAGCTGCGCCTCTTTAAGGAGCGGCTGCGCATCATGGAGGAAGGCGGCTCCATCTCATACCTCGCCGTCCTCTTCGAGGCCAGCAGCTTTGCGGACCTGCTCGCGCGGCTGGACTTTATCGAGCAGATTTCCAAGTACGACGAATACCTCTACGAGCAGCTGAAAGCCGCCAAGCACGCGACGATCGAGGCCAAGGAGTCGCTCGAGGAGGCCAAGGCCGGGCAGGAGGAGCAGAAAGTCCTGCTTGAGGCCAAGCGCGCGGAGCTGGAGCGGCAGGTGGCGGAAGCCGGCGAGCTGATCAAGGCCGTCGAGCAGAACATCGCCGAGGCGAAGGCGCTGTATGAACAGGAGAGCAAGGCGGCGCAGGATATTCAGGAGGACATCAACAAGAAAGTCGCCGAGCTCAAGCGCCAGCAGGAACAGAGCGGCAAAGCCGTCGTCGGCACGGGCAAGCTGATCTGGCCGACGCCCTCGTGTTACATAGTCACCTCCCAGTTCGGCCGGCGCTTCCATCCGATCTATAAAGAGTACCGCATGCATTACGGCGTCGATATCGGCGCAAAATATGGTGCGTCGGTCCTCGCGGCCGACGACGGGACGGTCATCACGTCAAGCTACGATTCCTCGTACGGCCATTACATCGTCATCAGCCACGGCAACGGGATGACGACGCTGTACGCGCACCTGTCCAGCCGCCTTGTGAAGGCCGGCGACACGGTCACGCAGGGGAAGACCATCGGCAAGGTCGGGTCCACGGGTTCCTCCACGGGGCCGCACCTGCACTTTGAAGTCTCCGTCAACGGCTCCCGCGTCAACCCCCTGCAGTACTTCACCGGATATACCATAAAAGAGTAAAGATTGGGGCGCTTTTGTGAAAAAGCAGTTTCAGTTGAGGACAGTTCTAGCGCTGGTGCTCGCCGCATCAGCGCTAGCGTCTATCGTGACGGTCTTGTGCTTTTACGTCTACCTCGGCGGCGGCACGCCGCTTTTTACGGAGATAAAAACGTACATCGCCCTGCGGCGGAAAATCGGCTCGGTATACGTCGGCGAGGCCGACAGCGAGGAAATCTCGCACGCGGCGCTCTCCGCCGCCGTCGGCGCGCTGGGGGACAGGTGGTCTTATTACCTCACGCCTGAGCAGCTTCAGGCGTATCTGGAGTCGTCCAGCAACGAGTTTGCCGGCATCGGCGTGACCGTCTCGAAGGACGAGCAGTCGGGCGGCCTTCTCGTCGAGTACGTCTACCCCGGCTCCGGCGCCGAGCGCGCCGGCATCGAGCCGGGCGACGTGATTGTCTCCGTCGACGGGGAGGACATAACGGGCCTTGAGTTTGATAAGGCCGTCGGAAAAGTGGCGCGCGAGATCGGCGAGAGCGTGCTGCTCGGCGTCGTCGGAGAAGGCGGGGTAAGGCGGGACGTGACGGTGGAGTACGCCGTTATCGTCGTCAATCCCGTCAGATACGAGATGCTCGAGGGCGGCGTCGGATACATCGCGATACAAAACTTCGAGGCGCGCTGCGCGGACGAATTTATCGCCGCGGTGGACGCGCTCGTGGAAGACGGCGCGCAATCGCTTATCTTCGACGTGCGCAACAACGGCGGCGGGCGCGCGGTGGAGCTGATCCGCATGCTCGACCACCTGCTGCCGGAGGGCGAGATTTTCGTCGGCATCACGGCGCGCGGCGAGGAGGACGTCGTCTATTCCGACGCGGACGCCGTCACGCGCCCGGCGGTCGTGCTCGTCAACCAGCACAGCTATTCCGCGGCCGAGTATTTTGCCGCCGTCCTGCGGGAATATAATTATGCCGAAATTGTCGGAACGCGGACGACCGGCAAAAACCGCTCGCAGCAGACGTACCTTTTGCCGGACGGCGGCGCGCTGCACATCTCGACGGGCGAGTACCTCACACCCAACCGCGTCTCCCTCACCGAAACGGGCGGCCTTG
>JAAYMC010000002.1 GCA_012521555.1 Clostridiales bacterium | reverse complement strand
TTCACTCATCGTCTGATAGACCTCCTTAATTATCCACGCCGGCGTGGAAGCGCCCGCCGTGATTCCGACGGTATCCGAGTGGCGGAGTTCGGTCAAATCAAGATCGTGAGCCGTTTCAATAAATTGTACCCGCGGGCAATGCTTTCTGCACAGTGCAGCGAGTTTCTGGCTGTTTGAGCTGGACCGACCACCGATGACAATCATGACGTCGGCAATACGCGAAATCGCAACTGCTTCTTCCTGACGCTTAGACGTAGCATTGCATATTGTATCAAAAATTTCAAGATTTGTATACTCTTTTTTTAGAGATTCGGGGCTAAAAGTATCCCCGCTTTTGGCATAAGTTGTCTGAAAAACGACGGAAATGGGCAATTCCGCGCGGCTTTCCTCCGCGTCGAGCCAGTTTTTAAAAGCGCCGAGCGACGGAAAAACGGCGTGTTCGCCGCACCACGAGCAGATGGCGCGCACTTCCGGGTGCTCTTTTTCGCCGATGACGGCGATAAAGCGGCCGCGCGCGGCCTGCTCCCGCACGATTTTGTGAATTTTCGCCACGTCCGGGCACGTCGCGTCGATGACGCGCGCGCCGATACGCCCGAGCGCTTCGGCGTCTTCCCGCGTGATGCCGTGCGAGCGGATGATGACGGTGTCGCCGGGGTTTACCTCTTCGACGCTCGCGGCCTGCCGCACGCCTTTTTCGGCGAGCGCGTTTATTACACTTTCGTTGTGGATGATCGGCCCGAGCGTCTTGACGGCGCCGTACTTCTCGGCCGCTTCCTCGCACAGGCTGACGGCGCGCCGCACGCCGAAGCAAAACCCCGCGGACTTTGCCAGAATGACCTTCATCGCATCACATCATTTCCGAGCGTGCGGATTTTATCCATCAGCTCTTCCGCGCGCTTTAAGTATTCCTCGCCGGTGAGCTTGACTTTCTCGGGGTTGACATAATACGGCCTACCGATGACGACGGTGTACCGCCCGAACAGCCTCTTGCCTCCCGGGATATACACCGGCACGACGGGGACGTTCACCTGGTCGGCGATTCGGACGGCGCCCTGCTTGGCGGCGACGGCGACATCCCCCCGCACGCGCGTGCCTTCCGGGAAGATGACGACTTTTTCGCCGCTCTTTAAGAAGCCTATGGCCGCCTTGACGGCGGCGATGTCCGTTTTCCCGCGCTCGACGGCAAAGCTGCCGACGGCCTTGTAAATCTTCCCCAGCAGGGGCACGCGAAACAAACTCGCCTTCCCCATAAAGCGCGGGTGGTGCCTTATCCCCAGCGCGAACGCGAGAAATATGGGGTCGAGAAAGCTCGTGTGGTTGGCGCAGATCATCGCGGCGCCTTCCGGGATATTCTCCCGTCCGATGAATTTCAACCGGTAAAACGGGAACAGCACGATGCGCAGGAAAACGAACAGGATGCGGTAGCGCCGGTAATCCTTCTTCATAGCCCCAACCGTTCCTCAATAATATTGCAAAGCCACAGGAAGCACTCATTAAGGCTCATATCCGTCGTGTCGAGGACGACGGCGTCGTCGGCCACTCTCAGCGGCGCGACGGCGCGCTGCGTGTCCGACTTGTCGCGCAAAATGATGTCGTGCAGGACTTCATCGAACGTGATGGAAACGTTTTGCGCGGCAAGCTCCTCATACCGGCGGCGCGCCCGCGCTTCCGGCGAGGCCGTGAGAAACACCTTCAGCCCCGCGTTTGGGAGCACGACGGTGCCGATGTCGCGCCCGTCCATCACAACGTCGTACCGGACGGCCATCTCCCGCTGCATGTTGAGCAGAAACGCCCGCACCGCGGGGATGGCGGACACGTCGGCCGCGGCGAGGGACGCCTGCGGCGTGCGGATGAGGTCCGTCACGTCCCGCCCGTTGAGCAGCATCCTCTGGCGCCGGTCGGCGTCGTAGTGCATGTCCACTTTTATGTCGTGGAGCATCTCCGCGACGGCTTTGGCGTCCTTTGTGTCGCGCCCGCTTTCGAGGACAAAAAGGCCGACGGTGCGGTACAGCGCGCCGGTGTCGACGTAAATGAGGCCGAAGTGGTTCGCCGTCATGCGCGCGAGCGTGCTCTTCCCCGCCCCGGCGGGGCCGTCGATTGCAATGCTTCTCTCTTCCATTCTAGTCCTTTCTTCAAGCGCCAAAATGGCGCGGGTTTACATAAGAATATGGCTTGCGGCGGCGTAGGCGGTCGACCACGCGATCTGCAGGTTAAAGCCGCCCGTGTACGCGTCCGCGTCGATGACCTCGCCGGCAAAGAAAAGCCCCGGCACCAGTTTTGACTCCATCGTTTTGGGACTGATCTCCTTCGTGGCGACGCCGCCGGAGGTGATGACCGCCTCGTCGATGGGCCGCGGGCCGATGACCTGGAGCGTAAAGCTTTTCAGCAGGCCGAGCAGCGCCTGCCGCTGCCGCCTTGTGATCGAATGCACCTTCTGGTGCGGCGGGATGCCGGAAAGGTCCACGATGACGGGAATCATCAGGCGCGGGAGCAGGTCCCCCAGCGCGTTGGCGAAATCGCGGTTTGCGTATTTTTCAAAGTCACGCAGCAGGCGCTCGTCCAGCTCTTTTTCGTCGAGCGCGGGCTTTAAGTCGATGGAAAGGCTGTACTTTTTCCGGTCAAACTCCCTTGTGTGGGCGCTTGCCGAGAGGATCAGCGGGCCGGACACGCCGAAGTGCGTAAAGAGCAGCTCCCCGAAATCCTCGTAGATGGGCTTTTTGCCGCCGTCGTACACTTTGATGGCGACGTTTTTCAGCGCCAGCCCCTGCATCCTGCCGCAAATCTCCGGCGACGCCTCAAGCGGCACGAGCGACGGGCGCGGCGGGATGACCGTGTGCCCCAGCTTTTCGGCAATTTTCAGCCCGTCCCCCGTCGAGCCTGTGCGCGGGTAGGACAGGCCGCCGGTGCACAAGATGGCGGCGCGGCAGGGAAACGCGCCTTTGCTTGTGAGGACGGCGCGCACGGCGCCGTTTTCGTCGAGGCTTATGTCATGCGCCGCCGTCTTGTAGAAGACTTTGACGCCCGTCTCCTCAAGCTGGCGCACGAGCGCGTCCGCGACGTCCCGCGCCCTGTCGGACACGGGAAACACGCGGTTTCCGCGCTCGGTTTTGAGCGGGACGCCGAGCGCGGTGAAATACCGCATCACATCCTGCGGCGAAAACGCGCTCAGGGCGCTGTACAGGAACGCCCCGCCCGTCGGTGTGTTTTCGACGACTTCCCTCACCGGGCAGTTGTTCGTGAGGTTGCACCGGCCCTTGCCCGTGATGCGCAGCTTGATGCCGAGCCGGTCGTTTTTCTCAAGGAGCGCGACGGCAAGGCCCCGTTTGGCCGCCTCCGCGGCGGCGAGCATGCCGGCGGCCCCGCCGCCGATGACGATGACATCGTATTGGTTCATTCGGATTTTTCGTAGACCTCGTATTCGTCCCACATGCGCTCGAGCTTGTCAAAGTTGCTCACGAGGTCGTCCTTCGCCCTGGCGCTCGCGGCGACGATGATGGCGTTGACGAGGCTGAGCGGCGCGACGAGCGTGTCGACGAAGGAGACCATGTCGCTCCGGGCGAAGAGCGGCGTGTGGGCGAGCTTGGCGATGGGCGACGTCGGCGCGTCGGTGATGCCGATGACGTGCGCGCCCATGTCGCGCGCGTAGCGCATGGCCTTGATCGTGCGGCGGGAGTAGCGCGGGAAGGACATGGCGATGAGCACGTCCCCGTCCCCGATGCGCATGATCTGCTCGAATATCTCGCTCGACGTGCTCTCGGTGACGACGTGCACGTCGCTGAAGATCAGGTTGAAGTAAAAGCCCATGAACGTGACAATCGCGGAGGCCGAGCGGATGCCGAGGATGTAAATGTGCCTGGCGTCCACAATTTTCGAGACGGCCGTCTCGAAATCTGCCCTGTTTATCTCCTCAAGGGTCAGCTTAATCTGCTCGATGTCCGACGAGAGGACGTGCGTGAGGATGTCCTTGCTGTCGAGCAGGTCTTTGGCCACCTGGATGCGCTGGACGGAGGTGAGCCGGTTGCGGATGAGGTTTTGCAGCGCACGCCGCATCTCGGGGTAGCCGTTGTATCCAAGCTCCGCGGCGAATCGGACGACCGTCGATTCGCTCACGTCCACGACCTGCCCGAGCTTGCTGGCCGTCATAAAAGCGGCTTTGTCGTAGTTTTCAAGAATGTAGCGCGCAATGCTTCTCTGCCCTTTCGAAAAGCCGGGCCATGCTTCTTCGATGATGGTGAGAATGTCCTTATCCTTATCCATCGCCGCCGCCTCCTTGTTCCTAGTTTGTTTATTTCGCCAGCAAAGCGCCGGAAGGCGCCAGAAAATGGCGTTATTCTCTCCAATTTTACTTTGAACGCGCGATTTTATCAAGCGCAAAAATGCATTTTACGGCTCTGAAACTTGCATGCCTTTTCTCAGAGTTTTAAGCTCCTCGGGCGTGAGGTGCCGCACCGCGCCGCTCGGGAGGTTTCCAAGCCGCACGCCGCCGAATTCCACGCGCTTGAGGGACTGGACGCGCAGCGCGCACATTTCGCACATTCTCCGCACCTGCCTGTACCGCCCCTCGTGAATTGTAATGGACAGCAGCAGCGCGCTGCCTTCCTTTTTGAGAAGGCGCACTTTCGCCGGCGCAATTTTGTACCCGTCGAGCACCATCGGGCGGGACAGCCGCTCGACGGCGCCCTCAAGAGCGCCCATCACGCGGACGAGGTACGTTTTCGTCTTTTCGTTTGACGGGTGCATGAGGAAATCGGCGAGGGTCCCGTCGTTTGTGAAAAGGAGCAGGCCTTCGGAGTCCATGTCCAGCCGGCCGACGGGATAGACGCGGTCCGGCAGCGGCGGCAGGAGGTCCATCACCGTTTTCCGCCCTTTTTCGTCGCGCGCGGTGGTGACGTACCCGCGCGGCTTGTTCATCATCAGGTACAGCCGCTCTTTTCGCACGGAGACGCGCTCGCTGTCGACCTCGATGCGGTCGGTCTCCGGGTCGGCGCTCTCGCCGAGGGCGGCGACGCGGCCGTTGACCGTCACGCGCCCTTCCTTGATGAGCTCTTCGGCCTTGCGGCGGGAGGCAAATCCCGCGGCGGAGAGGATTTTCTGCAGGCGCTGTCGCATGGTTTACCTCCCTGGCGTTCAAACGGAAATTGACCTTCGCCGATTTAGGCGAAGGCCGCGCTTGCTATTCGGACTTGTCCTTTTTGACAAGATCGTTGATTTTGTCGATGACCTCGGGTACAAGCTCGATGACGCGGTCAATCGTGGTATTCGCGGGCGGCGTGATGCTCAGCAGCCGGACGTTTCCGTCTTTCACGACGAGGAACGCCACGGGGACGATGTGCACGCCCGCGCCGCTGCCGCCGCCGAAGGAGTTGCCGTGGCCGGGCTGCTGGTTTTTCGTCTGGAAATCCGTCCCGCCGCTGGCAAAGCCGAAGGAGACTTTCGAGACGGGGATGAGCGTGATTCCGTCGGCCGTGACGATGGGGTTGCCGATGATGGTGTTGACGTCCACCATCTCGCGGATTTTCTGCATGGTCGTTTCCATCAGGTCGCCGATTGGGTGCTTATCCATGTTTCGTACCGCCTTTCTTGTTTGTTTCGTCGGTTCTTAGCCGAATGGACTTTATTGTCAGCCGAATAAAGCCGGCAATCACCTGCCACGCCGCCAGCGAGAGCTTTGCCTTCGCGTAGACGGCCGCTTCCGCGGCGTCAAAATCCACGTTCGCGCGCAGGTCGCGCCGCTTTATGGTGAAATTCGCCTCGAGGATTGGCAGCAGGATGCCGATTCCGGCGTGCGCCGCGCCAAACTGCAGCGCCGCGGCGGCGGGGTTGTCCCGCCCGGCGGCCGTGTAGTGGATGACGAGGTCGTCGATGGTAAGCTCCTTGAAGAACTGGCGGAGGACGTCCGTTAAGTCGGGCAGCATGGACTTAAGTTCCTCGAAAGAACCCTTCTTCCGCTCGGCCTGCTTTTTCGCGCCTTTTTCCGCCTTCGCTTTCTTCTTCTTTTCCTTGTCCTTTTTATCCTTTTTGCCGATCTTGACGCGCACGGGGCCGAACCGGATAAAGGCGCTCAGGCCCTTGTCGTCGTATTCCGCAATCAGGCGCACGCGCATGAACATCAAAAGCGTGATCAGCGCGGCCGCGCCGGCAAGGATATACACCGCAGTCATAACGGCGACTCCATTTTCATCTGCTGCCAGTCTTCCGGCTGTTCCTCCCCGCCGCCCGTCTCCGGAAGGGGCGGCAGCTCGTCCAGCGACGCGATGCCGAACGTCCGCAGGAAAACAGGCGTCGTCCGGTAGAGAAGCGGGCGGCCCGGGACGTTCAGTCGCCCGCACGCCTCGATGAGCCCGCGGTCCTGTAAGAGCCCCACGGTATAGGAGCTGTCCACGCCGCGGATCTGGTCGATAAAGAGTTTCGTGACGGGCTGGTGGTACGCCACGATGGCCAGCACTTCAAGCGCCTGCTGCGAAAGCTGCGGCTGCTTGCGCACCTCGAGCGCCCGGCGGATGACGTCGGCATACTCCGGCGCCGAGCAAAGCTGCAGCATATCGCCCAGCAAGACGAGCCGGATGCCCCGCTTTTCGCTCTGCAGACGGTGCGCGAGGGCGTGCGCCGCCTGGTAGACGTCCGTTTTCGCCACGCCGAGCGTCGCGGCGATGCGCTCGGCGGGGACGGGCTCTCCGGACGCAAATAGTATGCCCTCGAGCGCGCATTCTATGTCATTCATTTCCATTTGATACGTCGCCTCCTGTCCCTTCCTCGGGCATGTCCGGCGGGACGGGCAGATCAAGCGGCGCCACGGCGCGGTAGATGGTCACGTCGCCCTGCGTTTCGATAAACTCAATCTCGCCCACGCGGCACAGCTCCAAAACGGCGATAAATATCGCCACGATTTCCGAGCGGCTTCCCGCCGCCTTCACGAGAGCGCTCATCTGCGCCGCGCCTTCGAGGGACAGCTTCTGCAAGATCTCCTGCGCCTTGTCCCTGACGGAGTAAACGATGGGCCTCGGGTACGTAAAAGGTTTCCCGGCAGGCTGTGATGGCTCCTCCCCGCGCGCGATGCGCCGGTAGGCGCGGAGCAAATCGGCAATTTTGTGGGTGTAGCGGTACGTATTGTCCGGCGGGATGTACTCCGGCGGCTTTGTGTACGTCACGCCCGCGCGCTCGGACATATCGCGCAGCGTCTCGACGACGGCTTTTATCCGGGCGTAGCTGTCCCGCCGTTTGAGCTCTTCAAGGGAGCTGATGAGCTGATCGAGCTCCGTGACTTCCTCGCCGGCGGAAAGGAGCATCTTTGTCTTGATGAGCATGAGGTACGACGCCATCGCCACAAACTCGCTGGCGATTTCAAGGTCCATCCTCTTCAGGTTGTCGAGATACTCAAGGTACTGCTCCAAAATCAGGGAGATGCTCAGGTCCCGGATTTCAATTTTGTTCTTGCTCAGAAGCTGGAGAATCAGGGACAGCGGGCCGACGAAGTCCTCCATTTCGCCCTTCGAGCGGACTATTCCGGTAAGATGAAAAATCGGGTCGTCCATCGCGCACTCCTAAACAATCTGCCTTGCAAGCTCGAAACCCTTCTGGGCGATAATGAGAAAGGCGTTAAACAGCTTTTGGGTGACGGAGCCGAGAGGGCCCCAGAGCTTCCCCGACACGGCGAGGATGAGAATGAGAATCGTCCCGAACCGCTCGTACCGCATGAGCTTAAAATACGTCTCGTCCGACGCCAGCGAAAACAGGACCTTCGAGCCGTCCATCGGCGGAATCGGGATGAGGTTGAAGACGGCCAGCGAAAGGCTCAGGTACGCCGTCGTCAGGGCCGTCGTCGCAAAAAACGCGGCAACGGCGCCGCCGAATCCGAAAAACCCGATAATCAGCCCGTAGACAAACAGCATTACGACGGTGATGAGGAGATTTGTCACGGGGCCGGCAAGAGCGGTCAGCGCCATGCCGCGCTTGGGATTTTTAAAATAGCGTGGGTCAATCGGGACGGGCTTTGCCCATCCGAAGCCGACCGTCGCCATAAAGAGAAGCCCGACGACGTCGAGATGGCGCAGGGGGTTTAGGGACAGCCGCCCGGCGCTTTTCGCCGTCGGGTCTCCCAGCCACCAGGCCACGACGCCGTGGGAGATCTCATGCAGGATGACGCAGATGAGGGCCGGAATGATGGACAGCGCGATGTTTCCCAGAACCGACCAGTCTAAATTGCGAAAAACCTCGCCCACCATTTCCGCCTCCTATCACGCCCATCATAGCATTTTCAGGGAATTTTTTCAATCATGGAGATGAGCGCGCCGCGGTTTGTGCCCTTTTCGGCGGAAAACGGCAAAACCGTGCATCCTTCCGGCAGGCCGAGGGCTTCCCCGATGCGCGCAGGGCACGATAGCGCCTCCGTTTTGTTCAGCTTGTCCACCTTGTTGGCCAGAACGACCATCGGGCGGCCGTATTCCAGAAACCACCGGGCCATCATCTTGTCGTCGGCCGTGGGTTCGTGGCGCGCGTCGACGATGAGGACGCCGAGGGCGATGGAGTCGTTTTCGCGGAAAAACGTCTCCATGAGAACGGCCCAGCGCTTCTTCTCGGCGTCGGAGACGCGGGCGAAGCCGTAGCCGGGCAGGTCGACGAAGTAGGCTTTCCTGTCGACCTTAAAGTAGTTGATGTGGACGGTCCTCCCCGGCGTGGCGCCGACGCGGGCGAAGTTTTTACGGTTTAGGACGCAGTTGATGACGGACGATTTGCCCACGTTCGACTTTCCGGCAAAGACGATTTGCGGCAGACCGTCGGAGATAAACCCCGACGGGTCTGCCGCCGATTTAACAAATTCCACGTTGTGAAGGTTGAGCTTCATAGCGGCATACCACCGTTTACTGACGGATTGACGACGTGACGTCCCCGCCGCCGTCGGACTTTTCCGGCAGAAGCGGCAGGTGAGGCTCCTCGTGCTTGCTCTCCTGCTGCGTTGCCTTCAGCTTCGGCGGCGCGGCGGAAAAGTCGAGCGCCACGTTCAGTATGTCGTCGATATGTTCTGCGGGTACAAAGCACAGCGCGTTGCGCACCGTCTGGTCGATTTCCTCAAGGTCCGGCAGGTTTTCCGCCGGGATGATGACGGTCTTGACGCCGGCGCGCAGCGCCGCCATCGTCTTTTCACGCAGCCCGCCGATTTTCATCACGCGGCCGCGCAGGGAGATCTCTCCCGTCATGGCAAGGTCCCGGCGCACGGGCGCGCCCGTGAGCGCGGAGATGACGGCGATGGCGATGGCCAGCCCCGCGGAGGGGCCGTCTTTCGGAACGGCGCCTTCCGGGAAGTGGATATGGATGTCGCACTCCTTGTTGAAGTTCGGGCTGATGCCAAGGCGCGCGGCGCGGCTGCGGATGTAGGACACGGCCGCCTGCGCCGACTCTTTCATGACGGCGCCGAGGTTTCCGGTCAGCTCCAGCTTGCCGGTGCCCTCGAGGACGGCCACTTCCACGTCGAGCGTCTCCCCGCCGACGGACGTCCACGCAAGGCCCCGCACGATGCCCACTTCGTCCTTGCCGGCCACACGCTCGGGGCGGAATTTCCGCGCGCCGAGGTAGTGCTCGAGGTCGCCGGCCCTGACGGTGACGGCTTTCTCCTCTCCGGCGACGATTTTCATGGCCGTTTTGCGGCAGATGGCGGCGATTTCCTGCTCAAGCCGCCGCACGCCCGACTCGCGCGTGTACCCGGCGATGATTTCCAGTATCGCCTCGTCCGTGATGCGCAGCTGCCGGCCTGTCAGGCCGTGCTTTTTGCGCTGCTTGGGGATGAGGTGGTTTTTCGCGATCTGCAGCTTTTCCATGTCGGTGTAGCTGCCGATTTCAATGACCTCCATGCGGTCGAGCAGCGGGCGCGGAATCGTCTGCGTCGTGTTGGCCGTCGTGATGAACATCACGTCGGACAGGTCGAAGGGGATCTCAAGGTAATGGTCGCGGAAGTGGGCGTTTTGCTCCGGATCGAGCGCTTCGAGGAGCGCCGAGGACGGGTCCCCCCTGTAGTCGCTGCCCAGTTTATCGATTTCGTCGAGCAGGATCAGGGGGTTGCGCGTGCCGGCCTGCGTGATGGCGGCGATGATGCGCCCGGGCATCGCGCCGACGTATGTCTTGCGGTGGCCGCGGATTTCCGCCTCGTCGTGCACGCCGCCGAGGGCGATGCGGGCGAGCTTGCGGTTTAGGGCGCGCGCCACCGAGATGGCGATGGACGTCTTGCCCACGCCCGGCGGGCCAACGAGGCAGAGAATCGTCCCGGAGTTTTTGCCCGTCATCTTCCGGACGGCAAGGTACTCGATGATGCGGTCCTTGACTTTTTCAAGGCCGTAGTGGTCCTCGTCGAGTATTTTCCGCGCGAGCTTGACGTCCAGCCGCTCTTTCGAGTAAGTATGCCACGGCAGCTCAAGGCACGTGTCGAGATATGTGCGCAATACGGCCGCTTCGGAGGAACTGGCGTGCTGCTTTTCAAGCCGGTCAAGCTCCTTCAGGAGCTTTTTCTCCGTCTCCTCGGGCAGCCTGAGGGCGAGGATTCTCTCGCGGTACTCATCGATTTCGGAGTCGGAGTCGACCGCTTCCCCCAGCTCGGACTGTATCACGCGCAGCTGCTCGCGCAGGACGCGGTCGCGCTGCTGGCGCTCGAGGCGGCTGCGCAGCTGTTCTTCAATGCTGCGCTCGATGTCGAGGATCTCCAGCTCGCGCGCGAGAATGTCGCACACGCGCTGCAGGCGCTTTACCGGCTGGATTGTCTCGAGCACGGACTGCTTCTTTTCCGGCTTGATAAACAGGTGCTGCGCGATGAAATCGGCGATAAAGCCGGGGTTCGTCAGCGCGAAAATTGAAACAACGGCTTCTTTTGAAATATGGCCCGTCATGGCCGCGTACTGGTCGAACAGGCTGACGGTTTTGCGGATGAGCGCCTCGGTTTTCGCCGTTATCTTCGGCGGGGCCGGCTCGTCGATGGGCTCGACTTCGGCGAGGAAAAAGCTCTTATCGCTGATGATGTCCTTGAGCCGGGCGCGCTTCCGGCCTTCAACCAAGACCTTTATCCCGCCGCCCGGGATGCGGAGAAGCTGTTTGATGTAGCAGATGGTGCCGACGGTGTACAGGTCGTCTTTTGTGGGGAGCTCTTTTGTGATGTCTTTTTGCGTCAGGAGGAAGATGACGCGCTCCCCTTCCGAGGCGGCGTTGAGCGCGGCGACGGATATGGGGCGCTCCACGTCGAAGTTGAGGAGCATCTCCGGGAAAACGCAAAGGCCCCGGAGCGTGAGCATCGGGAGTCTGACCGTCTCCGGCGCCGCCTGAAGATTCGTATTTGTCTCGTTCATGCTTAAACCTCCTTCACCGCCCGTGACGATGACTGCGGAGAGGATGGCGGGCGGAAAGGCCGCCCGCGGGGTGACCGCCATCCCTAGTATAATACGTGCGCTACGCAGGCGTATTCTACCTTTGGCGATGAGAAATGTCAATGAAAGCAGAGCCGCACTCTCGTGCGGCTCGTCATGTCACGATGCGTCAGGATCGATCTGGGGTTTCTTCCTGCGGACAATCCACGGCGGCTCCAGACCTTCGGCGCACTCTTTCGTAATGATGACCTTCTCGATTTTCGGGTCTGACGGAACTTCGTACATGATTTTCGTCATAATGCGTTCCATCACGCTGCGCAGCCCGCGCGCGCCGATATCGAGAGCGAGCGCCTTGTCGGCGATGGCCTCGAGCGCTTCCGGCTGGAACTCGAGGGCGACCTTGTCGTAGCTCATGAGGAGCGAATACTGCTTCGTCAGCGCGTTCTTCGGCTCCGTGAGGATACGGATGAGGTCTTCCCTGCCCAGCGAGTGGAGCGTCGTGATGACCGGCATGCGGCCGATGAGCTCGGGGATCAGCCCGAATTTGAGCAGGTCGTGCGGCTGAACGTGCTTGAGGATTTCTCCGACGTTTTTGTCGCGCTTTGACCTGATCTCGGCGCCGAAGCCCATGCTCTTCCTGTCCATTCGGTTTTCGATGATGCGATCGAGGCCTTCGAAGGCACCGCCGCAGATAAAGAGGATATTCGTCGTGTCGATGCTGATGAATTCCTGATGCGGGTGTTTACGGCCGCCCTGCGGGGGTACGTTGGCGATCGTGCCCTCCAGGATTTTCAGGAGTGCCTGCTGCACGCCCTCGCCGGAGACGTCGCGCGTGATGGAGACGTTTTCGCTCTTGCGCGCGATCTTGTCGATTTCGTCGATATAGATGATGCCGCGCTGGGCGCGCTCGATGTCAAAGTCGGCCGCCTGAAGCAGGCGCAGGAGGATGTTCTCCACGTCGTCGCCGACGTAACCGGCTTCCGTGAGCGTCGTCGCGTCCGCGATGGCAAACGGCACCTGGAGGATGCGGGCCAGCGTCTGCGCGAGGTACGTCTTGCCGCTGCCTGTCGGCCCGATGAGGAGGATGTTGCTCTTTTGCAGCTCGACGTCGTTGAGTCCCCCGTAGTAGATGCGCTTGTAGTGGTTGTAGACCGCGACAGAAAGCGTGACCTTCGCTTCTTCCTGCCCTATGACATAGTCATCCAAAACCGCGCGTATTTCCGCGGGTTTCGGCAGCCTTTCAATCGTCTCGCCGATGTCGCCGCGCGGCGACGTCCGAATCGGCAGGAATTCGTCGCCGAGGATGCTGGTGCACAGGGCGACGCACTCGTTGCAGATATAGCACGACCCCTGCCCTGCAATGATACGGCTGACCTGGTCCTGCCGTTTCCCGCAGAAACTACAACGAACGATTTTGTTGTCGTCATACTTCGGCATTGGTAACTCCTAACGTTTGTAAAGCACTTTGTCAATAAGGCCGAACTGAACCGCTTCTTCAGCTGTCATGAACTTGTCGCGTTCCGTGGCCTGGCGGATTTCCTCAACGCTCTTGCCCGTGTGGTATGCGTAGAGCTGGTTGAGGCGCTCTTTCAGGCGCAGGATGTTTTCGGCGTGAATCTGGATATCCGTGGCCTGACCTCTGAATCCGCCGGAGGGCTGGTGAATCATGACCTCCGCGTTGGGCAGCGCAAAGCGCTTGCCCTTCGTGCCGGCGGCAAGGAGGAAGGAGCCCATGCTCGCCGCCATGCCGATGCAGATTGTCGACACATCCGCCTTAATATACTGCATCGTATCGTAAATGGCAAGCCCCGCCGTAACGGATCCGCCCGGGCTGTTGATATAGAACTGAATGTCCTTGTCCGGATCCTGCGCTTCGAGATAGAGCAGCTGCGCCACGACGAGGCTGGCCGTGGTGTCGTCAATTTCGCTGCTGAGGAATATGATCCGGTCGTTGAGAAGGCGCGAGTAAATGTCGTAAGAGCGCTCGCCGCGCGACGTCTGCTCAACGACATAAGGGACGAGATTCATGCATTTCAACTCCTTTACTGCATTATATGGGCGCGTTTACATAATCCTAGCACCACATACTCACAGTTGTCAATACGCGCCGGGGGCTCTAAGAGGTTTTAGGCACATTCTTTACAGATTATTCATCTTTTGCCGCATCTTCCGCCGATTTTTTCTTCCGGGTCGTCTTTTTGGCTTCCGGCTCGCTCTTTTCGTCCGTTTCCTCGGCGGCTTTCGCGGTTTTGCGCGTCTTCTTCGGAGCCGGCGCCTCCTCGCCCTCGGCCTTCTCTTCCTTCGGCTCTTCCGCCTTCTCCTCGGCCTTCGGCTCTTCGGGGACGGCGCTTTCAATGACGAGCTTGGACGCCTTGCGCATCTTCAGCTCGTACACGACGCTGTCGCGGTCGATGCCGGACTTGACCGTGTCGACGTCCGTCTTGTAACTGTCGGCGATTTCCTTGTAGTAATCTTCAATCTCCTCTTCCGTCGGCTCGAGGTTTTCAAGCTCGGCGATTTTCTCAAGGCCGAGGGAGATCTTAATCTGATTTATTGCGCCCGGGCGCATGTTTTCGCGGAAGCTGGCTTCGTTCGTGCCGAGCATGTTAAAGTACATGCCGATGTCCATGCCGTACCGGGAAAGCTGCTGCGCCATGTTGTTCAGCTGGTTGTCGATATAGGAATTGATCATGGATTCCGGAATGTCGGCTTCGACGGACTCGGCGAGCTTCTGGAGGACGGCTTCCTCAAAAGCTCTGTCGACGCTGACCTGGCGCTCTTTCAGCAGGTTTTCGCGGATGCTTGCCTTGTACTCCTCGAGCGTGTCGAACTCGGAGACGTCCTTGGCAAACTCGTCGTCGAGCTCGGGCAGGATTTTCTCCTTGACTTCCTTGACCTTGACCTTAAACACGACGGGCTTTCCGGCGAGGTCTTCCTCGTGGTATTCTTCCGGGAAGACGAGGTTCAGCTCGCGCTCTTCGCCGGCCTGAACGCCGTTGAGCTGGTCCTCGAAGCCGGGGATGAAGGCCTTGGAACCGAGCGTCAGCTCGAAGTCTTCCGCCTTGCCGCCTTCGAAAGGCTTGCCGTCGATGAAGCCCTCAAAGTCGATGATGACGGTGTCGCCGTTTGCGGCGGGGCGGTCGGCCGTCTGGATGCGGGCGGATTTCAGCTGCATGGCGGCCAGCTCGCCGTCGACGGCGGACTCGTCGACCGTAACCGGCTCGCGGACG
Organism: Clostridiales bacterium; assembly: GCA_012521555.1. Taxonomy (GTDB): domain Bacteria; phylum Bacillota; class Clostridia; order Oscillospirales; family Oscillospiraceae; genus Sporobacter. The sequence continues at coordinate 16,304 of JAAYMC010000002.1, read as the reverse complement.
GCGCGCAGTCCCTTGTAATCCTTCACGGTGGCTTCGGGATAGAGGTCCACGCTGTATTTAACGGTAACCGACTTATCATCGGCGATGTTGACGTCGAGAATCTGCGGGTAGCCGACGGTGCGGAGATTCTCCTCGGTAACGCCGTGGCTGCAGACAGCCGGCAGTATCATGTCGAGCGCGTCATTGTAAAAGATGGACGGCCCGTACATTTTCTCAATCAGCTTGCGCGGGGCCTTGCCTTTTCTGAAACCGGGTATGACGATTTGATTTCTGTTCTTTTTGTAAGACTCCTCAAGCGCCACATCAAATTCTTCCGCCGTCACATGGACGGACAGCTCCGCGGTTTTGTTGTCTTTCTTTTCGCAGCTCGTAACGTTCAAAATCCATTTCCTCCTATGCATTCATCGCGCCTTCTGGCGCATTCAAGGCATTTTATCAAAAAAACATTGTATTTGCAATATTTTTCGTCCGCTCATTTGACGCGCACGGGGCGGAAATCCACATAATCGGCCGACACGAGGTGGTATGTGATTCCGTCGTGCTCGCCGACGGTGGCGAGCTTGTGCCCGGCGCCGTGAATATGGCCGTAGTAACAGGAGCGGACGCCGTAGGATTTCATCAGTTCGATGATGTCCCGGCAGTAAAAATTGTAAAAAATGGGCGGGTAATGCAGGAAACAGATAATCTCCTCCGCGCCCTTTGCCGCTTTCAGCGACGTCTCGAGGCGCATGACCTCGCGGTTCATGATTTTCCTGTCGTGTTCCGGGCTCGTCTCCTCCTCGTAAAACCAGCCTCGCGTGCCGCAAATTGCCGTGTCTCCCACGAAATAGCAGTTGTTGTGGAGAATATCGAGGGTCCTGATGCCGTTTTGGGCGAAAAAGCGGCGCGCTTTCGTCGTCGTCGTCCACCAGTAATCATGATTTCCCTTGAGGAGGATTTTCTTCCCCGGGAGCGAATCGAGAAAATGGAAATCGGCAAGGCACTCTTCCAGATTCATCGCCCAGGTCAAATCCCCGCACAAAACGCACACGTCCTCGTCCTTCAGGCGGGAAAAGCCCTCTTTCAGTTTGTCGACATAACCCGCCCAAACGCCGCCGAAAACGTCCATCGGTTTATTCGATTGTAATGAAAGATGGAGATCTCCGATTGCATAAAGCACGCCAGTCACCTTTTCGCTGATTAAAACGGAAAATTATGGCGGCGTCGCACTACATAACAGCGCGTCCGCGGGCTCATAATAAATGATGCCGTCAGGCGATAACAACGTGAAGGAGAGTATTTTATGGGTATTGACAGAGACGACGATGTTCTCCCCGGCGTCGACTGCGACGTCGTCACTTGCCGTTATAACGACAAGAACAAAAAGTGCAGCGCCGACAGCATTTTCGTAGGCGCCCGCAACGCGAAAAACAAAGACGAGACGTACTGCGGCACCTTTACCCCCAAAGCCACAATGTGACAATAAACCCTCATGGGGATGGAGAGGAATAAGCGCCCTCCATCCCCCGTTTTTTTAAGCCTTGCGCCGCGCCTTAGCCTAAAAAGCGCCGCACGGCGTCCGGCATATCCTCCTTTTTTACCGCCTGCGTAAAGCGCACGGGCTTCCCGCGCAGGGATTTGAGCGGATACGGCGCCTTCGTACCCGTTTTTTCCTCAAGGCGGTCGATCAGGTCGAGGCCGCTTGCGCCCGTGTCCCCGCCGAGGGCGGTCAGGACGCTGTCGCAGAACTTATACGGGCTTGCCGTCGAGACGACGACCGTTTTCCGCCGCTGACCGCTCTCCCGGCGCAGCGTCTCGAGCACCGAGAAGGCCACGGCGGTGTGCGTGTCGACAAGGTAGCCGAACGTGTCGTACACGTCGCGGATGGTCCGGAGCGTCTCCTCGTCCGAGCAGCTGCCGCACTGAAAGACGCTTTGAATCTCGCGGAGCATCGCGTCGGTGACCGTGTATTTCCCGTCTTCCTGAAGCTGCCGCATGTACGAGCTGACGAGCCTGTCGTCGCGCCCGGAGACGTCGTAGAGCAGCCGCTCGAGGTTTGAGGAGATGAGGATGTCCATCGACGGGGAAATCGTCGTGTTAAAGGGGCGGTTGCGGTCGTATACGCCCGTTTTGATAAACTGCGTGAGCACGTCGTTTGAGTTCGACGCGCACACAAGACGCCCGACGGGCAGGCCCATTTTTTTCGCGTAATACCCGGCGAGGATGTTGCCGAAGTTGCCCGTGGGGACGCAGAAATCGATCTCCTCGCCGTCTTTGATCGCGCCGGAGGAGACAAGGTCGCAGTACGCGGAGATGTAGTAGACAATCTGCGGCAGGAGGCGTCCCCAGTTGATGGAGTTGGCCGACGAGAGGAACACGCCCTTTTCAGCCAGCTCTCTCCGCATCGCCTCGTCGGAGAAGATCTTCTTCACGCCTGTCTGCGCGTCGTCGAAGTTGCCGTAGACGGCGCACACGCCGACGTTTCCGCCCTCCTGCGTCGTCATCTGCAGCTTCTGCACGTCTGACACGCCGTCTTCCGGGTAAAAGACCATGATTTTCGTGCGCGGCACGTCGCGGAAGCCCTCCAGCGCGGCCTTGCCCGTGTCGCCCGAGGTGGCCACGAGGATGCACACGTCCTTCTTCTCCCCCGTTTTGTCGAGGGCGGCGGCGAGCAGTTGCGGCAGCATCTGAAGCGCCATGTCCTTAAACGCGGACGTCGGGCCGTGCCACAGCTCGAGGCAGTACGTCTCGCCGTCCACCTTCCGGACGGGGGCGACGGCCGGGTCGTCAAATGACTCCATCCCGTACGCCGCCTTTGAGAAGGCGAGCAGTTCGTCCTCGCCGTAGTCGTCGAGGAACAACTTCATGATGGACGCGGCACGCTCGACGTACGGCATGCCGGCCAGTTTCGCCACGGCGCCGGGCGGAAGCTGCGGAATGACTTCCGGCACGAAAAGTCCGCCGTCGCGGGACAGGCCCTGCGCGATCGCCTCGGCGGATGTGATGCCGACGGCCCGGTCGCGTGTGCTCTGATAGCGCATACAATCCATTCCTTTCAGTCGAAAGGCGCTTTAAACGTTCAGGCAGGTCTAAAACGCGTTTTCAAGATGGTTTATCACATAGTCTTTTTCAAGCGCGCCCTCGGGCGCGTAAATTTCTATCACGTCAAAACGCGGCTGCAGGTCCGTATCGTGTTCGGCGAGGTACTGCTGCGCCGTTTTGACTATCCGCTCGCGCTTTGCGGCGCTGACAAATTCCCGCGCCTCGGCAAAGCGGCTGTCCTTGCGCAGCTTGACTTCCACGAACACGATATACTCCCTGTTTTTAACGATCAGGTCAATCTCGCCGAAACGGGAGCGGTACCCCATGCCGACGGGCTTATAGCCCTTACTTTTCAGCCATTTGAGCGCCAGCGCCTCGCCCGCGCCGCCCCGGAGCTTTTTGTCCATCGCTTCCACGCCTTTTTATCCGGCGGCTTTGCTGAGGATTTTCTTCAAAAAGGATGTCCTGTGAAGCGGGCAGGCGCCAACGGTTAAAATCGCCTCGCGGTGCGCCGGCGTGCCGTAGCCCTTGTTGGCGGCAAAGCCGTACTGCGGGTGCTCAAGGTCGAGTCGGCGCATGAGCCGGTCGCGGCTGACCTTCGCGAGAACCGACGCGGCGGCGACGGACGCCGAGAGCGCGTCGCCGTCGACAAGGCAGCGGGAAGGGTATGTAATGCCGGCGTTCTGGTTGCCGTCGATAAGGGCGATGTCGGGCTTTACTGATAAACCCGCAATCGCGCGGTTCATGGCGAGGTACGTCGCGCGCAGGATGTTATACCGCTCAATCTCCTCCACGCTCGCCCACCCGATGCCGTATGAGACGGCGCGCCGGACGATGACATCGAAAAGCCCTTCACGCTTTTTTTCGGTCAGTTTCTTCGAATCGTTTAGCCCCTCGATTTCGACGCCGAAGGGCAAAATGACGGCGGCGGCGCAGACAGGCCCGGCAAGGCAGCCCCTCCCGGCTTCGTCGACGCCGCATATCACGTCGTAGCCCTCGCCGCGCATCGCGCGCTCGTGATACCACCAGTCCACCGTTTCCATCGCAGACACCTTACGCGCCCTCCCCTGTTGCGGGATTGTCCGGCGGCGCTTCCAGCGTGACGCGCCCGAGCTTGCCGCCGCGGAATTCGTCGAGCAAAACGGCCGCCATGCGCTCGAGGTCGCACTCGTTGCCGGAGAGGATAAAGCCGCGCTTTCTCGCCGCCGTTTCGAGCATTTCCCAGCCCGTCATATCCTCCTTCGGCTCGAATTTATACCGCTCGAGCACTTTTTCCGGGCAAATCTCGCGCAGGCGCACCATGAGATTGGCCGCCAGCGCCTCGCGGTTTAAAATCTCGTCTTTTACCGCGCCGGTGATGGCGAGGTTTTCGCCCACTTCCGGGCTGTCAAACTTCGGCCAGAGGATTCCCGGCGTGTCGAGCAGCTCGAAGCCGTTTTCCAGCGTAATCCACTGCTTCCCGCGGGTGACGCCCGGGCGGTCGGACGTCTCCGCCACTTTCCGCCGCGCCACGCGGTTGATAAACGACGACTTGCCGACGTTCGGGATGCCGATGACCATCGTGCGGATGGGCCGCCCGACCTGGCCCTTGGCCTCCCACGCGGCGATTTTGTCCCTGAGAAGGCCGCGCACGGCCGCCGTAAAGCCGGCCGTCCCCTTGCCCGTTTTCGCGTCCGTCTCCAGGACGGCGTATCCCTGCGCGCGGAAATAGGCCGACCAGCGCTTCGTCATCGCCGGGTCGGCTTGGTCGATTCGGTTGAGGATGATAAGCCGCGGCTTGCTGCCGACGAGCTCATCCACGTCGGGGTTGCGGCTGGAGCTTGGGATGCGCGCGTCGATGATTTCGCACACCGCGTCGACGAGCTTGAGCTGGCTCGTTATCATGCGGCGCGCTTTCGCCATGTGCCCCGGAAACCACTGAATGGTCAGTTCTTCTTTCATGCTATCGCACCGGGCCGATTCGTGTCCAGAATTCTCCGCCGTTCCATTTTTCGGCGGGCAAAAGGATAAACAGGACGCGCCCCAAAACGCGCCGCGTGTCCACGAGGCCGACGAGGCTGCTGCGGCTGTCCGTCGAGGCGTTGCGGTTGTCCCCCATAACGAAAATGTGCCCTTCCGGCACGGTGACGGGGCCGATAAAATCCTCGCGCGCGTACGTCGGCGCGTTGGTGTACGGTTCGTCGAGGGGGACGCCGTCGACATAGACGACGCCGGCTTCAAAATCGATGTCCACCGTCTGCCCTGCCGTCGCGATGACGCGCTTGACGATGGGCGTATCGCCGAACGCGTCCGTCTTGATGACGACGATATCGCCCTGTTTCGGCGTGTAAAGCAGGTTGGACATGATGAATTTGTCCTCGTGGTGCAGCGTCGGAAGCATGGAAAGCCCGTCCACGCCCATGACGCGCCCGACGAACACGAACACGAGGATGCCGAAAATGACCGCCGAGACGATGCACTGGATCCAGTCGTAAAACTCCATTTTTGCGCTGGACTGTTTGCGGGACGGCCGCGCGATGTTGCTCTGGGCTTCGCTTTCCGCCTCGTCTGCAAGTGGTTCGTATTCATAATCGAGGGAGTAGATATCCATCTCGTGTTCGTTAAAGTCCTTATCGCCCGGCATCGCACAACCCTTTCTTCGCGTCTTGGCAGTCTACCTAAGATTATACACAATTTAGGAATAAAAAAAAGAGGCGGGAGCCTCTTTTTTTTGATGTTAGATTTTTTCCTTGACCTTGGCCTTCTTGCCGACGCGCTTGCGGAGGTAGTAAAGCTTCGCTCTCCTGACCTTGCCGCGGCGGATCGTCTCGACCTTAACAATCGACGGAGAGTGAACCGGGAACACCTTTTCAACGCCGACATTATAGGACACGCGGCGGACGGTAATCGTCTGGTTGATGCCGCCGTGCTTTTTGGCGATAATCGTGCCCTCGAAGGCCTGAACTCTTTCGCGGTTGCCTTCCTTCACGCGGACAAGAACCCGGACAGTGTCGCCCACGTTCATTTCCGGCAGTTCGGGCTTCATATACTGCTCGCTGAGCTTTTGAACGAGATCCATCTTGTATCCTCCCTTCGCATAGGGCGTTCGTGCGTCCTTTTACGCGCAGAGGACCGCCCAGATGATAACAACGGTAAACCCCGAACGCCGCAAAAAACCGGCTTCCGAAGTCAAATGCCTAGATATAGTACCACGGCGCGCCGGATATTTCAAGCATTGTTTTAGAAATTTCGAGCTCTTTTCGCGCCGGGGCGGCATTTCCGATGACAAAACGGGCGCTCAAAGCGGGAAAGTGAATTTTTCGTTAAAGCGGTTAAAACGCGCCGGGAAACGTGTTATAATCTATCAGGAAAACATTGCATCCGGGCCACTGAAGCTGAAAGACGCGGAAGGTGCGCCTTTTTCGCGCGGAGGTGTTCGCTTGAAAAAACTGATGAGAGCGATTGACAGGTTCTGCCTTAAGCATCGCCGCTTCGGCATCCCGCGGCTGATGCTCTATTTCGTCATCGGCTATGCCGCCGTGTACCTCATTGCCCTCATGGACAGGACGAATACGTTTATCTCGCTGCTGACCTTCAACATCGACAGAATCCTCCGCGGCGAGGTCTGGCGCATCGTCACGTGGCTGTTTATCCCGGAGGAGATCGGCTTCGGGATGTCCTCCCTGATACTAACGGCGCTGATGCTCTACTTCTATTATTTCATCGCCAACGCGCTGGAAAACGAGTGGGGGACGGCGAAGTTCACGATTTATTATCTCACCGGCGTTGTGATGCAGATTCTCTACGCGGTCATCGTGTGGCTTATCCTCGGCGTCACGCCGTTTTTGAGCACGCACTTTTTGAACCTGTCGATGTTTTTCGCCTTCGCCGCGCTGTATCCCGACCACCGCGTCCTGCTGTTTTTCATTATCCCCATCAAAATCAAGTGGCTTGCGTGGATTGACGGCGCGTATTTCCTCGTCTCAATGATTATAGACCTGATCGGCGGGTATTACCTGAGCGCCCTGATGCCCGTCCTCGCCTTCTTCAACTTCTATATTTTCTGCGGGCACGAGCTCATCAGCCGCCTGCATCCCACGCGCGTCTACCGCCCGCCGTACAAGGCGGTCGACTTCAGGGAGGCGGCGAAAAGGTACCGCGCGTCGGAAGAGCAGCGCCCGTACCGCCACAAGTGCGCCGTGTGCGGCAAGACGGACACGCAGTATCCCGGCCTTGAATTCCGCTACTGCTCCCGCTGCAACGGCTACCACTGCTTCTGCATCGACCACATCAACAACCACGTCCACTTCCAGTAAAACGCGGCAATAAAAGCCCCCGGATCCGTCCGGGGGCTTTTGTTTTGCCCACGCGCCTTTGCTTGCACACTGCGGCGCAAGCAAAAAGGCGCTCTTGGGAAAGCATAGGCCGCCTTGGGCGGCTTGCGTTCCTTGGGCAAGCTATTAAGTTTATTTGGATGTTGTTGCCCAGCGTTGTGCCCGCGCGGCAGGTCCCCGATACTGCCCGCCAAGTATAGCGGCTACTTATTTCCGTACCGCCTCACGGCCTCCTGAAGCACCGCGTTGGCCACGGCTCCGGCCGCCGAGCGCCCGGAGCCGCCGTTTTCCACCACCACGGCGAAGGCGAAGGGGCAGTCCTCGTTTGTGATATAGCCGGCAAACCACGCGTGCGGCTGTTTCCCGCCGCCGACTTCCGCCGTGCCCGTCTTGGCGTACAGCTCAAGGCCGGGGAAATTGGCCTCGCCGTAGGATTTGTAGACGTTGTAGCTGAGAAGGACGGACATCTTCTCCGCCGTCTCGGCGCTGAGTATCCGTTTGTCGGGCGGCGGAAGGAGAGCTTTTATCCCGGAGCGGCGGAGCAACGTGAGGTCGGCGGCTTTTCCGCCGTTGGCGATGGCCATCATAAAGCGGAGCATCGCGGCGGGGCACACGGTGTCGCGGTACTGCCCGATGCCGGACCAGGCGAGGTCCGCGCTCCCCTCCCCCGCTTTTTCAAACTGGCCGGATGCCGTTTTAATCGAGTCGATGGAGACGCTCTCCGTCAGGCCGAGCTGCTTTGCGTAGCGCTCGAGCGTCTCGGCGCCCAGCTCGAGCGAAAGCTCGGCAAAGGCGCTGTTGCAGGAGACGGCCAGCGCGTCTTCGATGGAGATGGCGCCGTGCCGCCCCGTGCACTTGACGTAATCGCTCCCGATTGTCACGCCCCCGTCGCACGTAAAGGTGCGCTCGAACAGGTCGGGGATGTTTTCGATGGCCGCCGCGAGTGTGACGAGCTTGAACACGGAGCCCGGCGTGTAGGCGCTTGAGATGGCGCGGTTTATATACGCGCCCTCGTATTTTTCGCTTTCAAGGTCCGGGACGTTCAGCGGGTCGAAGGACGGGGAGGACACCATGCAGTAAATCTCCCCCGTCCTGTAGTTTGCCACGACGACGGCGCCCTTGCGCCCTGACAGCGCCTTGTACGCGGCGCGGCAGAGCTGCGCGTCGATGGAGAGGTAGACGTTCTCCCCTTTTCGCGGGTAAACGCCCGATATAAGGCTGTATCCGGCCAGCTTCGGGGCGTACACCTTCAGCGCGCCGGTGCCGATGTTGCCCTGCGCGTCGCCCACGGCGTGGAGCGTCGCCGTGCGGATTTCCCTGCTGTCGCTGTAAAGGCGCGCGCCGCCCACGCCCGGCTCGTTGAGAATCTCGCCGCTACGGTCAAGCAGCGTGCCGGCGAGCAGGGCGCCGCCGGCGTAGATGTTGCCGTTTGCGGAAAAAAGCGCCCACCGCTCCCCTTTCACGGCAAGCTGCGTAAAAAAGATAAGCAGGCAGAGCACAATGGCCCAGACGAGCGCGAAAAGCGCCGTCGTGCGCCGGCTGACTCTTTTCATACCGGATGTATCCCCTCTTTGCCGTTATTCCTCCGGAAAGTCGTCGTCAAACGCGCCGGGGTCGAAATCGAACGCGTCGTCGTCTTCGTCGTAGGTGTCCTCGCCGCCGTCCCAGACGGGCTCGTCCTCCATGGCCTCCGGCACGTGCCGCGCCTCGCTTTTGAGGTAGCGCTTTTGCGCGCGGAGCGCGAAGCTCGCGTTTTTGCGCGTGTCGCAGCTTTTGATAAAGGCCAGCAGCCCCCACGAGGCGACGAGACTCGAGCCGCCCTTCGAGACGAATGGGAACGTCACGCCTGTAAACGGCAGGAGGTCGACGCTCCCGAACGCGTTGAGGAGCACCTGGATGAGGAAAATCGCGCAGGCGGCGCTCGCTGCGATGACGTAAAAGGAGCTGCGCGCCGCGCCCGAGAAGTGAACCGTGTAAAACACGAGCAGGAGCAGGGCGAAAATGGCCAGCGCCGCCATGAGAAACCCCAGTTCCTCGCAGAGCATGGCGAAAACAAGGTCGGTGTTGGCGGCAAAGACGCTTTTGAGCCACCCCGCCCCCGCGCCAAGGCCGAAAAGCCCGCCGGACGCCGCGGCGGACATCGCCCGCGTCTGCTGGTACCCCGCGCCGAAAGGCGTGTCCCACGCGTGCCGCCACGTCGCAAAGCGCTGGGCGATGTGGGGCTTTATCGACATCGCCAGAAACCCGGCGGCCGCGGCGCCGCCGACGGAGAGGGCGACGGCCGTCAAATCCCCCGAGCGCATGAAGGCGATGACAAGGTACGCCACGAAAAAGACGAGGGCCGTGCCGAAATCGCCCATAAGCGCCAGCGCCCCGACGCACGCGCCCGCAAACGCGACGAAGAGATAGAGGTTGCGCCGCGCGAAAAGGCGGTCCATCGTCGCCGCGCCGGCGAAGACGAAGGCGATCTTCACAAATTCCGAGGGCTGAAACGAAAACCCGCCGATGCTCAGCCAGTTTTTCGCGCCGAAGAGCGACGTCCCGGCCAGGACGTTGACGGCAAGCAAAAGAAGCCCGCCCGCCGCCACGACGCGCCGCATGCGGACGGCGCGGCCGAGATCCCGCAGAAAGAAGCCGAGCAGGAAGTAGGCAAAGACGCCCAGCGCTAAAATCCCCGTCTGCCGCAGGGCGTCGGACGGGACGGACGTCGCCGTGACCGCCGCGCCGAGAGTGGAGAGGAAAAACGCGACCGTCTCCACCTCAAACGCCGTCCGGCGCATCAGGCGCACAAGGAGGTAACTCAGCCACGTCATGGCCATCAGCGCGAGGAACGACAGCACAACGCCAAACTCAAGCGCCGCGCCCGCTGCGACGCACAGCTGAAAGCCCAGAAGGGCCTGAAAAAGCGTGAGAAACACGAGCGTGACCCACGCCCGTGGCGCCGGCGAAAGCGCGGTCTCCTCCTCCTTCGCCTCCTTCGGGGTGACGGCGATAAACGCAAGCTCCACGCCGCCGAGGCTGAGGATGTCGCCGTTTTTAATCTGCCGGCTCCCCTCGACCTTCCGGCCGTTGACAAACACGCCGCCCTTAGAGCGCAGGTCAAAGACGAACCACGCGCCGGTGTCGTCCCGGATGACGGCGGCGTGGCTGCGGGAGAGCGTGGGGTATTCAAGGTGCACGTCCGCGCTTTTCGAGCGGCCGACGGTGTTCTCCCAGTGCCGGAGAGGCACGCGCGCGCCGTTGGGCAGACTCAGATACCCCCAGCACTCAAACTCCTGCTCGCCCGTGCGCATGGACTGAAAACACCGGATTAAGATGACCGCCGCGAGGACGGGCAGGATATAGCGCACCAGCGCGGAATAAGCGCCGAAAAAGGCGCACTCGCCCCCGATGAACGCCGCAAAGCGTTCAAACGCTGCCTGAAACTGCACGGCATCCACCGCCTTGCTTTGAAATCGCCCTTTAATCCTAGCACATTTTTCCTCAGTTTACACCTGATTCGTGTCTCTTAAGGCAAAAAGGCGGGCAAGCGCACCGCTTGCCCGCCTTGTATTTCGGATTTTATTCCTCCGAGAGCGCCTTGGCTTCCTCGATAATCTTCTGCTGGACGTTCGGCGGCGCCTCCTCGTAGCGCACGAACTTGAGCGTGAAGGAGCCGCGGCCCTGCGTCATGGAGCGCAGGTCGAGGGCGTAGTTGCCCATTTCGCCCATGGGCACTTCCGCTTCGATGACCTGCATGCCGTCGCTGTTGAGGCTCATGCCCATGGGGCTGCCGCGCCGCTTGGACAGGTCGGACATGATGTCGCCGGTGTTCGCGTCCGGAACGGTGACGGTGAGGTACCCGATGGGCTCGAGGATGACGGGGTTGGCCTGCGGGATGCCCTCTTTGTAGGCCAGCTGCGCGGCGATCTTAAACGCCATTTCGGAGGAGTCGACGGGGTGATACGAACCGTCGATGAGCGTCGCCTTCAGGTTGACGACGGGGTAGCCGGCCAGAACGCCCTTCTGGATGCTCTCGCGCAGGCCCTTTTCGACGGCCGGGAAGAAGTTCTTCGGGACTGCGCCGCCGAATACGGACTCGGCGAACTCGAGGTCTTCCGACTCGCCGGGCTCGAAGACGATGACGACGTCGCCGTACTGGCCGTGGCCGCCCGTCTGCTTCTTGTGGCGCCCTCTGACCTGCACCTTTTTGCGGATCTTCTCGCGGTAGGCCACGCGCGCCGGGGAAAGCACGACTTCCACGCCGAATTTGTCCTTGAGCTTCGAGCAGATCACGTCGAGATGGATGTCGCCGAGGCCGGAGATGACGAGCTGGCGCGTCTCGACGTTGTTCGCGTAGCGGAACGTCTGGTCCTCTTCCGAAAGGCGCGCAAGGCCGGAAGAAATCTTCTCCTCCTGCCCCTTCGTCTTCGGGGCGATGGCCATGGAGTAGCACGGCTCGGGGAATGTAATGCCTTCAACCGCGAAGACTTTCTTCGCGTCGCACAGCGTGTCGCCCGTCTTTGTCTCGGAGAGCTTCGAGACGGCGCCGAGGTCGCCGCAGACGAGCTCCTTTACCTCGATGCTCTTCTTGCCCTGCATCATGTAGATGTGGCCCATCTTCTCGGTGCCGCCCGTGCGGGCGTTGGTGAGGGTCATATCCGCCGTGACCTTGCCGGCCATGACCTTAAACAGGCTGAACTTGCCGTACTGGTCGCTGATTGTTTTATAGACAAAAGCGCACGCAGGCGCGTTGGGGTCGACGGTAAAGGCTTCCCCGTCCGCCGTTTTCTCTTTTCTGCCCAGCGGCGACGGGAAGAGATCGATAATCGCGTCGAGAAGCGGCAGCGTGCCGAGGTTGAGGGCGGCGGAGCCGCCGAAGACGGGGACGAGCGAGCCGTCCTGCACGCCGCTGCGCAGACCGGAGATGATTTCCTCAACCGTGAACGCCTCGCCGGAGAAGTATTTCTCCATCAGCTCTTCGCTGGACTCGGCGACGCTTTCGTTGATGTTGGTGTAGTATGTCTCAAGCTCATCGGCCATGCTGTCCGGAACGGGGATTTCAACGCGTTTCCCTTTTTCAACCTTAAAAGCCTTGCGGCGGATTAAGTCGACGATGCCTTCAATCTTGCCGCCGGCGTCCTTGATCGGCATGACGACGGGGCAAACGTGCGTGCCGTATTTCTGGTGCAGGGCGTCGTAAACGGCCTCGAAGCTGCCGTTTTCTTCGTCAATTTTCGAAATATAAATAGCGCGAGGGAGAGCGTGGTCTGAAAGGCTTTTCCACGCCTTTTCCAAGCCGACGGTAATGCCGTCTTTCGCGGAGCAGACAATCAGTCCGATATCGGCCACGCGCAGCGCTTCCGCCACTTCGCCGGCAAAGTCAAAATAGCCCGGCGTGTCGATGATGTTAATCTTGTGCTGCTTGTATTCGGCATACATCGCCGAGAGGGAGATCGAGATCTGGCGCTTGATTTCTTCCGAATCGTAGTCACTGACCGTGTTGCCGTCCGCGACTTTGCCCTGCCGGTCGATGGCGCCCGTCGAATACAAAATGCTTTCCGCAAGACTTGTTTTACCGCTACCGCTGTGACCTAATAACGCGACGTTTCGGATCTTGTCTGTTGTATAAGCCATAATCTGTTAAACACTCCTCGCTGATTGCTTATTTCCACGTAATTATACACGAATATAGGTCGTAACACAACAAGATGTTTATTCAATTTGGCACAAACGCTAGGCTTGATACTTGGCAAACCCGCCAATAAACAGGAAAGCAACAAACATCGCGAGCATGTAAAGCGCCAAATTCGCCGCGCCGGAGACCACCGCGCCGCCAATCCAGCTGATGATGAACATGATGAGAAGGCCCACGACAGCGGAGAGAACGGAGAAAACGGTCGCCGCCGTCGCCGTGTTGCGCAGCCGCCGCGCGCCGGTGACGGCCTCGGCAAACGGCAGCAGCCCCTCGCGCGCAAGCAGCGCCGCGACGCGTCCGGTCTGCGCGCGCTCGGTGTCGGACAGCTCGTACGAGCTGCGAATCGGCAGGTACTCCACGTCGTCGACGGGAATCTTGTACTTCTGCTCGAGCATGACCGGCATGATGCCGAAATCGCGTACGGCGAAGAACAATCTCACCTTGTGGCGCAGCAGCGCGACAAGGGCGTACTGGACGGACTTGACCGGCACGTATTCGAGGATGAACACAGCAATCAGCCGCTTGTTGACGGCCGTGAACGCGGCGTTTTTAAGGTTTAAGTTCGGCGGGATGCGGATGCCCATGAGCTTCATGAAGGCGGCGTTGCCCGTAAAGACGCGGTCGCCGTGAATCGTCCCGCCGATGCCGCCCTCGTAGCAGGTGAAATCGTCCACCTTCATGAGGGTTGAGCCCTGCTTTGAGGCAAGCTTCGTAAACAGGCGGGCAAGGCCCGACCCCGAGGCGGCGATCATGCTGGCGGTATAGCGCACGGCCCGCTCCGGCGAGACGTTGTCGAACACCCGCACGCCGCTGACCGAGATGTTCTCCGGCGGGAAGAGGTCGTCGTCCGTGACGCTCACGCCGTCCGAGGTGAACAGGTCCTCCGCCCCGCCCCACCCGGCGACGGCCGCGCCCGCTTTGCGCAGCCGGCGCGCCGTGGAAAAAAACGGGAGCGCGAAGGCCGCCGAAGCCGAAAGAGGCGTCGCCGCGGTCAGAAGCGCCGCGAGGTAAAACGGAATGTCGCCGTACCGCTGCTTGGCGATTCCGATATAGAGCGCGAACACTACGGAGGCGGCGATGAGGATGGGAGCTGCGGTCCGGTATGTACGCGCGGCGATATCCTCCGAGACGAGCCTGGTGTAAAACCCGCCCGTGCGGCCCGGAATTTTGCGCGTGACGATGCGGTTAATCTCATCCGCCACCTCGGTCACGACGCCGCCGGGCATGGAGGCGCTTGTGGCCGTTTTCATCGTCTCGGTGAACGCGCGGTAGTGCACTTTTTCGCCCCAGAGCCCCGCCGTGATGGCCATCGAGGCGGCGGCGCAGTACGGCAGCCCGGAGGAGAAGTTCTTCGTGATAAGGGCGTAAGCCGCGGCGGCGGCGGACGCGAGACAGGCGAAGAAGTTGAGCGACTCGTATCCCGCCTGCTTGCGGAACAGCCGCACAAGGCCGTAATACATCTGCTCGACGCCGATCATCATCGACAAAAACAGCAGGATCAGCAGCACGCCCGTCGCGACAAAGCCGCCGCGCGTATCGAGCGGGCTTTTGCCGTTGTACACGAGCGTGAGGATAAACATCACGGCGGAGACGGGGAAGCTCAAAAACGTCTTAACGGAGTAGGCGTTGCACAGCGCGGCGAAGCGGCGCGTGGCAACCTTGAAATCGGGCTCCTCGAAGATTTCCTCTTCGACGACGGGCTCCTCTTCCTCCACGCCGTACTCGTCCTCGTAATAGTAGTCGTCGTATTCCTCTTCGTCCTCGTAGTCTTCCGCCACGGTGTCCTCCTCGTAGCGGGCGGAGCGCACGCGGCGGAAAAGGCCGCGGCGCTTTTTCCTCGGCTCCTCCACGTATTCCTCCGAGGCGTCAAAATCGGAGGAGGGAGCCTCGTCAGCGCGCGCGCTCTCCTGCGGGAAGAACTCTTCCTGCGGCGGCTGAAAACGGCCGGACGGAGAGGTACGGAGGGGAATCACGTCCGTGTCGGGATGCGAGATTTTGACCTCGGCCGCTTCTTCCGGCGCGGGAGCGCTCTGCGGCGGCTTCGGGGCGGGCTCGGCTTTCTGGGGCTTTTCGGGGGACTTGCCAAGCCGCCCCGTTTCCTCCAGAACGATGCGCTTTGTCTTTTCATCGAGAATATCCGGGGGCGTCTTCTTATCCCCGTCTATGTACGCCGAACCTTTGTATTCGGCAAGGATGGACTCAAGTGACAACGATTCGAGATCGAGGGCGTCGTCGAGCTGGAGATCTTCGTCGAGGAGATAGCGCTCGTCCTCGGAGAAAAGCTCCTCCTCTATTTTGCCGCCTGTGTATCTGTCGCGTGCCATTTTCAGTCACCTCCGGAATCACACTTGCTTTGCGCCGTTATATCCCATGCGCTGACGAAGCGCTTCATACAGGATGAGCGACGCGGAGACAGACGCGTTAAGCGACGATATCTGCCCCCTCATCGGAATGGATACGGTAAAATCGCACGTTTCTGCGACGAGGCGGCCAAGCCCCTCGCCTTCAGAACCGATGACAATCGCGCACGCGCCTGTGAAATCGGTGTCCCAGAGGCACGCGCCGCCTTTCGCGTCGGCGGCGTACGTCCACACACCGGCTTTCTGAAGCTCCCGGAGCGCCTGCGTGATGTTCGCCACGCGCGCGATGGCGACATGCGCCGACGCGCCGGCCGACGTTTTCGACACAATCGCCGTCACGCCCGCGCTGCGCCGCTTCGGGATGATCACGCCGTGCGCGCCGGCGCACTCGGCGCTGCGGATGATGGCGCCGAGGTTGTGCGGGTCGGAAATCTCGTCGCACACGACGATGAGCGGCGGCTCGCCGCGCTCGCGCGCGATGGCGAGAATATCGTCAATCGTTTTGTACTCCGCCGCCGCCTCCACGGCCACGACGCCCTGATGCGCCTGATTGCCGCTTAACATGTCGAGCTTGCGGCGGTCAGAGAGCACGACGACAACGCCCGCCTCGCGGGCGCGCGCGGCGATGTGCCCGAGAGCGGAGTCTGTGTCCCCTTTTGCGATATAGACCTTGTCCAGAGGGCGGCCGGCCCGGAGCGCCTCGATGACGGCGTTGCGCCCGACGATGGCGCCGGGGCGCAGTATGTCGTCGTCCGCTTCGGCAAAGCCGCTCTTTTTGACGCGGTACGGGTCAGCGTGGCGCTCGATGGGGCGCCGGCGGTGCTCTTTTTCGCGCATCGTGTTCATCCTATCGGCTTACAAGTTGTGTGATGAGGTTCGGCTTGTGTGATTTGCTTTCAGTTTATGCCAGGTCGCGGATGGCGTCGACCATGT
>JAAYMC010000092.1 GCA_012521555.1 Clostridiales bacterium | reverse complement strand
TTTATTTTGGCGGCACGGCCGCGTGATTTTCGTTTTCCCGCAAATTCCGCCCGCCGCGTTTGCCTCAACCCCTTTCGCGCCGCGACAAAGCCGCGAAATGGCGGAGAAGGGAAAAAGCCCCCCTTTTTTCAAAGGGAGGCAAGAAGGAGGACCACAGGGCTCATCCCGTGTGGATGCGGGGCTCCTCGGTTTTCTGGGCGGGTTTCGGGATTTTGATGGTGACGACAATTTCATTGTCCGTCTCGCACTGGATGCTCTCGGCCTCGATGCCCGACTGCCTCATGAGCGCCATGCTGCGCGAGAGCGTGTTGAGAAAGATGCGCACGTCCTTGATGACGTAAAGGGCGTTGTTTTGCGCCTCGCGGGGCGCGGATGACTTTTTCGCGAGATAGGCGTCGACGAGCTCCTCCGTCTTCGCCACGTTGAGGTTTTTGCGCACGATCTGCTCGAAGACGGCCAGCTGGTCTTCCTCGTCCTCAAGGCGGAGCAGTGCCCGGGCGTGCCGCTCGGTCAGGCCCACGTCCTCAATCGCGTGCAGCAGATCCCGCGGCAAACGCAAAAGCCGAAGCTTGTTCGAGACGGCCGACTGAGAAAGGCCCACAAGCCGCGCCACCTCCTCCTGCTTGTAGGCGTGCTTATGTATCAGGCAGCTGAGGGCCTCCGCCTCCTCGACGAAGCTGAGGTCCTTCCTCTGCAGGTTTTCAATGAGCGCGAGGATGGACGACTCGTGCCCGTCCACATCCAGAACGATGCAGGGCACCTCCTGCAGACCGGCGAGCTTCGAGGCCCGCAATCTCCGCTCGCCCGACACGAGCTCATATCCGCCGCCCCTGCGCCGGACCGTCAGCGGCTGCAGGACGCCGTACCGCGCGATGCTCGACGCGAGCTCCCTCAGGCCGTCGGCGTCAAAGTGCTTTCTGGGCTGGTCCGGATTGGGCCGGATGTCCCCGACCGGCACAAACGTGATTTTTCGCGATTCGTAGAGACCTCGCCGTTTCGTCAGTCGCATTGCACGCGCCTTCCTTCGCATATCTTGTATTGTTTACTGGATTATACACTATATATAGTGAGAATAATGTAGAAAAAGGGCGGGATTTTCCATCCCGCCCAATATTTTTACAAAATTTTGAAAATTACTCGCCTTCCGGCGCGGCAACGGCGATGTGCAGCTCCTCGAGCTGCTTTTGTTCGACGGTGTCCGGGCAGTTTGTCATCGGCTCCGAGGCGTTTTGCACCTTCGGGAAGGCGATGACGTCTCTGATGCTCTCGGCGCCGCCGAGGAGCATGACGAGCCGGTCGAGGCCGTAAGCGAGCCCTCCGTGGGGCGGCGCGCCGTATTTGAACGCGGTGAGCAGGTGGGCAAAGCGCTCCTGCGCGTCCTCCTCGGAAAGGCCCAGCGCGCGGAACATCTTCCGCTGCATCTCCGGCGTGGAGATGCGGATGGAGCCGCCGCCAAGCTCCGTGCCGTTGAGGACGATGTCGTAGGCCTTGGCGCGGCAGTTTGCCGGGTCGGTTTCGATGAGGTCGACGTCCTCGTCCATCGGCGCGGTGAAGGGGTGGTGCACCGCCACGTAGCGGCCCTCCTCCTCGGAGTACTCGAACATGGGAAACTCCGTAATCCAGACGAGCTTGTACACGCCCTTCGGGATGAGGTCCATCCGCCGCGCCACTTCGCAGCGCAGCGCGCCGAGGGCGGCAAAGACGACTTTGTCGCTTGCGTCGCCGACGATGAGGACAAGGTCGCCCGTTTTGGCGCCGCAGCGCTTAAGGATAGCCGCCGTCTCCTCTTCGGTCAGGAACTTGGCGAAGGAGGAGCTCGCGCCCTCTTCGGAAAGGCGCATCCACGCGAGCCCTTTGGCGCCGTAGGTCTTGACGAAATCGGTCAGCGCGTCAATCTGCTTGCGGGCGAAGGCCTTCGCGCCGCCCGGCACGCAAATCGCCCGGACGCTGCCGCCTTCCGCGACGGGGCCGGAGAACACCTTAAAGCCGCAGCCGGCGACGATGTCGCTCACGTCGCGCAGCTCGAGGCCAAACCGCAGGTCGGGCTTGTCCGAGCCGAAGCGCTCCATGGCCTCCCTGTAGGGCATGCGCGGGATGGGCGTTTCGATGTCAACATCGAGGACGGTTTTGAACACGCGCTTTAAGAAGCCTTCGTTGACGGCGATGACGTCGTCCTCGTCCACGAAGGACATCTCAAGGTCAATCTGCGTAAACTCCGGCTGCCTGTCCGCCCGCAGGTCTTCGTCGCGGAAGCAGCGGGCGATCTGGAAGTACCGGTCCACGCCCGCGACCATGAGCAGCTGCTTGTACTGCTGCGGGGACTGGGGCAGGGCGTAAAACTTTCCCGGGTGCACGCGGCTGGGGACGAGGTAGTCCCGCGCCCCTTCGGGCGTGGATTTTGTGAGGATGGGCGTCTCGATCTCAAGGAAGCCCTGTTCGTCAAAGTAGTCGCGCGCGCACTTGACGACCTTGTGCCGCAGCTGCAGCATGCGCGCCATGTCGGGCCGCCGCAGGTCAAGGTAGCGGTATTTCAGGCGCAGCACGTCGTTGACGTCCGAGTTTTCCACGATTTCAAAGGGCGGCGTCTCGCTTTTGGCAAGGATCTGGAGCGCCGTCACCTCCAGCTCGACTTCGCCCGTCGGGATTTCGTAGTTTTTCGAGGCGCGCTCGCGCAGCACGCCGCGCGCGGCGAGGACGTATTCCGAGCGGACGGTCAGCGCCTTTTCAAAGACGGCGGGGTCCGTCTTGTCGTCGAAGGCCAGCTGCAGGATGCCGGAGCGGTCACGAAGGTCGATAAAGAGCAGGCTGCCGAGGTCGCGCCGCTTCTGGACCCAGCCGCACACGGCAATTTCGCGGCCGACGTCTTCCATGCGCGCCGCGCCGCACCACATCGTGCGTTTGATACTGCCGAATTTGTCCATTTTCTGTTTTCCACCTTTATCTGTATATCGCTTTGCCGTTAAAAGAGCTCCTCCTCCATCGCGCCTTTGTCGCGGATGGGCGCGCCGGAGCGCAGCGCCGCGACGCGCTGCTTTATGCCGGAGATGAGCAGGGTGGGCGACGCCGTCGTCTGCTCGCCGGAGGCCATGTCCTTGACGGTGATTTTCCCGCTTTTCAGCTCGTCCTCGCCGAGGAACACCACAAAGGGGATGCCGAGCTTGTCCGCGTACTGCACGCGCGCCTTGATCTTCTTGTTTTCCGAGTAAATCTGCGCGCGAAGCCCGCTCTCCCGCAGCGCCGTCGCCAGTCTAACGGCCGGGGCGAGGTCGTCCGTCATGGGGATGACGAGCACGTCCGCCGGCGCGGTGAGCAGGGAGGTGTTGAGGTACCCCTGCTCCTGCAGGACGTAGAACAGGCGGGTCAGCCCGATGGAAAGCCCCACGCCGGGGAGCTTCCGGTTCGTGTAATACTCCGCGAGGTTGTCATACCGCCCGCCGGAGCAGATCGAGCCGATTTCGGGGTGGTCGAGCATCTGCGTCTCGTACACCGTGCCGGTGTAGTAGTCGAGGCCGCGGGCGATGGTCAGGTCAATCTTGTAGTGCGTCTCCGGCACGCCGAAGCTCGCCATGAGAGAGGCGACGGTCTTAAGCTCCTTGAGGCCCTCGTCAAACTGCGCGTTCTGCCCGGATAAGGCGTCAAGGCGCTCGAGGGGATCCTCCCCGCGCTCGGCGCACGTGAGCAGGGCAAGGAGGGCTTCGGCTTTCTCCTGCGCAAGGCCGAGCTCGCAAAGCTGTTCGGTCACTTTCTCCAGCCCGATTTTCTCGAGCTTGTCGATAATGCGCATCGCCTCGCCGGCCTTGTCTTCTTCCACGCCCATGAGGGCGAAAAGGCCGGACAGGAGCTTGCGGTTGTTAAAGCGGATGACAAAGCGCTTCAGGCCCAGCTCCGTGAACGCGCGGTAGATGATGCTGGGCATTTCCGCGTCGTTTATGATATCCAGCTCGCCGTCTCCGATGACGTCGATGTCCGCCTGGTAAAACTCGCGGAAGCGGCCGCGCTGGGCGCGCTCGCCGCGGTAGACCTTGCCGATCTGGAAGCGGCGGAAGGGGAACGCCAGCTGGCCCGCGTTGAGCGCGACGTATTTGGCCAGCGGCACTGTCAGGTCAAAACGCAGGGCGAGGTCCGTGTCGCCCTTCGTGAAGCGGTAGATCTGCTTTTCCGTTTCGCCGCCGCCCTTGGCCAGCAGGACTTCCGCCGCCTCGATGACAGGCGTGTCCAGCGCCGTAAAGCCGTAGAGGGCGTAGGTGCGGCGGAGGGTGGATACCATCCTGTCAAAGAGCGCCTGCTCGCCCGGCAGCAGCTCCATAAAGCCGGAGAGCGTTCTGGGCTTTACTTTACTCATGTCAAGGTTTCTCCTTCCGTATGACATGGCAGTAAAAAGCGGGGAAGCTCCCCGCCATCTGCCTTCAAAGCGGAAGCGCGCGGTCGCAACAAGGCGTTGCCGCGCGCCCCGGTGTATCCGCCAAACGACGGTCAGTTTTTCGGGTTGACGATGTCGCGCCAGGCGAGGTCGCCGCGTTTGAGGCCCTGGATGAGCACTTCCGCCGTCGCGACGTTCGACGCGAACGGCACGTTGTACTGGTCGCACAGGCGGGCGATTTCGTTGACGCTGGCGTGCCCTTCCGTGAAAGCCGGGTCGCAGAAGAAAAGAACGAGGTCAAGCTCGTTGTACGTGATGCGCGCGCCGATCTGCTGAGCGCCCCCCTGGCTTGCGGGGAGGTAGAGCGTGATGGGAAGCCCCGTCGCTTCCGCGACAAGACGGCCGGTCGTATTCGTCGCGCATATAGAATGCCCCGCCAGGATGCCGCAATAGGCGATACAGAACTGAACCATTAATTCCTTTTTTCGGTCATGAGCCATGAGCGCAATATTCATGTAAAGCCGCCTTCTTTCGTTATAGTCTATAACCTAAAGCCGCCGTGTATTGAGTGGAACGTCCTCCCCGGCAAGACGCCGGGCAATGTCGAGGAACCGGTGCGCCGCCTTCGAGGGCGCGTACAGGACAAGGGGGGTCTGCGTGTTTGCCGCGAGGTAGACGGTTTCGTCGTCCGGCACGATGCCAATCAGCCGCGCGCCGATGCGGTCAATCGCGTCGTCAATCGTCGTCTTCAGCCGGCGAAGGTCCTTCGGCCGCACGCGGTTGACGACAAGCCGGATCTCACTGACGCCGAGCTGGCGCAGCTGCTCCATGGCGCGCTGCCCGTCCCGGATGCTGGCAAGGTCGCTGACCGCGACGACAAGGGCCGTGTCCGCGTTTTTCGCCGCGAGGCGAAAGCCCGGGCCGATTCCGGCGGGCGCGTCGATGAGGATAAAGTCGAAGGACTCCCTGAGTTTATCCAAAAGCTGCGAGACGGCAAGCTCGTCCACATCCTCCGGGCGGAGGAAGGGCGGCGCCGCGAGGAAGTAGAGGTTTTGTATCTCGGGGTGCTCGGAGATGGCCAGTTCCGGCGAAATGGCGCCGGAGAGGATGTCGGAAAAGTCGGCCACGCTGTACTCCGCCATCCCGAGGCTGATGTCGAGATTCCGGAGGCCGACGTCAAAGTCGATGCAGAGCGTCTTATGTCCGAGCGCGGCCAGACAGGACGCGACGGCGGCAACCGTCGCGGTTTTGCCCGTCCCGCCCTTACCGGAGGCGACGGCAATCACTTTCCCCATATCGGCCTCACCTTCGCAAGCGTGTTCAGTTTATTATATCGAATGAAAATGCGGAAAACAAGAACAAATTATGCGCTTTTTGGTAGACTTATGGCAAAATCGTGTTGTCGGCCGCCACGGCCGCCGTCGTCTCTTCAGTGAAGTAGAAATCGAGGATGTCGCGCGCGATGTGCATGATCGTCGCGCCCGAGGTGCCCTTCTCGACGACGAGCGCGATGGCGATTTCCGGGTCGTCGGCCGGCGCGTAGCAGACGAACACGCCGTTGTTGAGCTCGGCGCTGCTGCCGCCGACCTGGACGGTGCCCGTCTTGGAGGCGACGGGGATGGGGTAGTCGCCGAAGACGCTCTTGGCGGTGCCGGACTCGGAGACCTGCCGCATGCCCCTTTGGATGAGGGGGAGGTAGTCCGCGCCGTCGATCTGCCGCAGGGCGCTCGGCGTTTGCTCGTAGACGACGGAGGAATAGTCGGCGCTGCGGATGGCGTCGAGGATCGTCGTGGAATACACCGTTCCGCCGTTTGCGATGGTGGCGGCGTAGTTGGCCAGCTGCAGCGGCGTAAACAGGTTGTAGCCCTGTCCGATGGCCGTGATGATATTGTCCGCGGCGTACCAGCTGATGCCGAGCTTTTCCTTTTTGTATTCCGGCGTGGCGAGGATGCCGGCCGATTCCGGCAGCTCGATGCCCGTCTTGCTGCCGAGGCCGAAATCGGCGGCCGTCTGGGCGATGCGGTCGATGCCGAGCTTGTCGCCCAGCCAGTAGAAGAAGTAGTTGCACGACTCCCGGATGGCCGAGACGACGTTGACCTTGCCGTGGCCGCCGCCGGTGAGAGGGTAAATCCAGCACACGGGGCTAAAACCGCGGTCGGCGTACTCGGTGAAGATGCCGGTGTCGTTTACCGTCGTGCCCTCCGTGATGGCGCCGCTGCGCAGCCCCGCGAGTGCCGTGACCATCTTAAACGTGGAGCCGGGGTTGTAGATGCCCATGAAGGCGCGGTTGAGCAGCGGCTTGCTGGGGTTTTCCGCGAGATCGTTGTAAAAGCGCTGGAGGGTGGCCAGGTCAAAAGTCGGGTACGAAGCCGCCGCGAGCACCTTCCCGGTTTTGACCTGCGTGACAACGACGGCGCCGCCCGTGACGCGGTCTTCCTCCGTGCGTTCGGCGTTGATGAGGTCGATCTTTGCCGCGAGGGAGTTTTCGCAAACTTCCTGCAGGGCGATGTCGATGGTGAGAAAGACGTTCTGCCCGGGGACGGCCGGCTCCGTGACGCGCTCGCTGAGGATGGTGCCGTCGTCGTCCATGGTGACGAGCATTTTCCCGTCCTGCCCGTGGAGGTAGTCCTCGAAAGCCCGCTCCACGCCCGCCTTGCCGATGAGGGCGTTGTAGGCGTAGCCTTTTTCCTTGTAGACTTTGTATTCCTCCGCGTCCATCTGGCCGATGTAGCCGAGGATGTGGGCGGCGTAGTCGGTGTGGTAGACGCGGCGGCTGGTGGTCTCCACATTGACGCAGGGGAAGCTGTGCTCCTTGACGACGGAGACGAAGTTGACGTCCACGTCCTCCGCGAAGACATAGGCGGGCAGATTCTTAATCGCGCGGATTTCCATCTCGTACCGCACGCCGATAATCAGGCGCGCGTCGGGGATGCTCGTTTTGTAGTCGATGCCGTAGTGTTCCCGGAGCCACACGAAAAAGTCCGAGGCGGAGATGTCCGGGTCTAAATCGAAATACTCAAAATAGGCGCTGAGCCTGTCCCGCTGCGTGTCGGTCATGTCGAGCAGGTAGGAGAAGGGGGCGCCCGTCGTCATGGGGAACGTGTCCGTATACGCCACGCCGTGCTCCATGGCGAGCTTGATGAGGTTTAGGACAATGTCGTTTTTGTCCTCCCGCTTGAGCAGCCTCTCGCGCGAGATGGTGATGTTGTACTGCGGGCGCGAGGAGACGAGCAGAACGCCGTTGCGGTCGAGTATATCGCCGCGGGCGGCGGGGACGGTCACCGACTGGGTGTAGGCGCTAAACGACGACCACGCCTCCTGCGTTTTGGGCGCGTCGTAAATCTGCATTTTGTACAGCGTGGCCAGGTACACGCCGATGAGGAGGAAAACGAACACGGAGACGATGGCGATTCGGGATGTCTTGTAGAGCTTTTGCATGGCGGTTCCTTTCAGCGGCGGCTACAGCGCGTCTGCGCTGCGCGCCAGAAGCCGGATGAAGAAGTACAGCGGGCAGGCGAAGATAAGCGAGACGAGCGTCTGCCCGAGCGCGAGCTGAAAGAGGGAAAACGGGTCGACGCCCGCGTAGAAAAGGAGCGTGAACATCGGAATGAACGACGTGATCATCAGCGCGAAAAAGCAGCAGACGATGTACGACGGAAAGCTGCGGGCGAGGATCGTCTCCGACAAAATCCCGCAGGCGATGCCGATGGCCGTGAGGGTGACGGTCATCGCGAGGACGGGCTGGTGAAACGCCACGTCGCAGAGCATGCCGGCCAGCAGCCCGTACCCGCCGCCGCGCGAGGCGCCCTCAAACAGCGCGATGCCCACCGCGGCGACCGGCAAGAGCACGGGCACATACCCGGCTATGGGCAGGTGCGGGAAGATCATCGCCTGCAGCGCGTACACGGCGACGATGAACGCGATGTGCAGGACTAAAACGAACGGGATTTTTATCCGCCTCATGGCCGCCTCCTACTCCGCGATTTCAAAGCTCGTGATGACGAAGACGTTGATGAGGCTGTCGAGCTCCGCGGCGGGGACGATGGTGGC
Organism: Clostridiales bacterium; assembly: GCA_012521555.1. Taxonomy (GTDB): domain Bacteria; phylum Bacillota; class Clostridia; order Oscillospirales; family Oscillospiraceae; genus Sporobacter. Next base: position 12,544 of record JAAYMC010000092.1, on the reverse strand, counting down.
GTAGCGGCGAATGCCGGACTCGTGCATGCGCACCTCCTCGACCGTGCCGACGACGAGGCCGGCGGGGAGGACGCCGCCCTTGCCGGACGTCGTGATGGTGTCCCCCGAGACGATCTGCGTGCTGTCCGTTAAGTAGTCGAGCTTGAGCTTGCCCTCGCGCATGAGGGTAAAGTCCCCCATCGCCACGGCGACGTCGTTGTTGCGGTCGATGACGGCGCCGGCGGAGAAGGTCGTGTCCAGCACCGTCACGCACGTCGAGGAGACGGGGCCGACTTCCTTGATGTAGCCCACGAGCGCGCCCGTCTCCGTGATGATCGGGTCGCCGGCCTTGACGGAGGAGTTTGTCTCCCCCTTGCTGATGGTAAAGGCGGAAGACCAGTTCGACGCGCTCCACGCGATGATGGTGGCCGTGTCGTATTTAAAGTCGGCGTGCCGCGCGCTGAGGTTAAACAGCTCCCGCAGGCGCGCGTTTTCCTTGGCGATTTCCGTGTACTCCCGGTAGTCCTGCTGGAGCTTGGCGAGCTCCGCCTTGAGCTTCTGGTTTTCGGCGACGACCTTGTCGTACTCGTACATGTACCCGTACACGCTCTCGAACGTCCGAACGACAGACGTCGCCACGCTCACGAGGGGCTTGGACAGGGCCGTGAGGATGTTCGTAAAGACGCCGGGGCCGCCGCTTGTGTTGACGGAGACGATCGTCGTGACGGCGATGACGACGGCCAGGAGCAAAAAGCCGATGTTCCGAAACCTGAGAAAGCGCTTCATGGTCTTCCGGACACTCCTTTCGATAAGGCGGGCGGGAGGATTCCCAGCTCTTTCAGCTCCTGTGAAAGCCGGCAGACGGGAAGGCCCACGACGTTGAAAAAGTCGCCCTCGATGCGCTCGATAAAGGCGGCGCCAAGGCCCTGCGCGCCGTACGCGCCGGCCTTGTCCATCGGCTCGCCGCTTTTTACATACCCGATGATCTCTTCCTCCCGCATATCGCGGAAGTAAACGGCCGTCTCCTCAAAAAAGGTTCTCTCCGTCCCGCGGCAAAGGAGCGCGACGCCGGTGTAGACGAAGTGCTTTTTCCCGGACAGGCGCCGGAGCATGGAGACAGCGTCCGCCTCATCTGCGGGCTTGCCGAGCGGGGCGCCGTCTAAGTAGACGAGCGTGTCGGCGGCGAGGACGAGGGCGCTGTCGTCCCCGCCCTCAGAGCGAAAGCGACCCAGGCTTTCCCGCGCTTTCGAGAGGGCGATGCGGCGCACCGCGTCCCCCGGCGCGCCGGAGGCGGCCTCCTCGCCTTCCGCGGGGAGGATGATAAAGTCCGTAAAGCCGAGGAGCCTGAGCAGCTCGCGGCGGCGCGGCGATTTCGATGCGAGGATAATCCGGCTCATTCCACACCTCTCGTGTACAGGCCGCGGGTAAAGCCGCCCGGCTCGTAGTCGCCAAGGCCCATGTACCGGCGCAGGACGTTTAGGCACTCGACGGCGTTTTCCGTCGTGAACATCAGCCGCGCGCCCCAGACGCCGAGGTGCTCGAGGGCGTGCATCTTGTCGCCGAGGAACAGCTTCTTCGAGTTGAGCACGACGTTGCGGTGCGGGTACTCCCGCACGACGGGGAAGGAGGCGCCCTGCCTGTCCTTGATCATGGTGACGTTGTCGCACGCGCACACGCCGTGCGCGCCCTTGATGATGCAGTTTTCCAGCAGCATGAGGGGCAGCCGCCCGTAGACGATGATTTCCGTGTCGAGCGGCTTGGAGAGATCGCGGATTTGCTCGAAGCGCAGCTCGAACGACAGCGTCGCCGCGTCGAGCCCGATGTCGCGCGCGGAGAGGACGGACGTGGAGTTAAACAGATTGAGCCCGAAGTCGCCGCGTGCGGAAAAGCCCAGTGATTTGACGTACTGGATGTGCCCGAGGTTTCCGACGAGGGCATGCTTTATGCCCATCTCCCGCGCCTTTTGAAGCAGCGCCGTGACGGCTTCCTTTTCGCTGTCGAAGATGACGCGGGGGACGCGCACGGCGGGGGTGATGTCCTCGCTATTGAGGAATGGCTCGAGCAGGTGCTTGTTTTCCGGCGTGAGCTCCTCGAGAGGGATATAGACGATGCGCGGCTTTAAGTCCGCCATCTCTTCGGAAAGCTGAGAAGCCTTCAGGACCGACACGGTCAGAAAGGGCTTTCCCTCCCTGTTCGGCACGCGCGGCGGCGGGATAAACTCGCCCTCCCGGCGCTCCGGGAGCGCGCGGCGCTGCTCGACAAGCTGCGCGAGCAGGTCCCGCCGCATCTCGTTGATGGCGGAGACCGGGAGCGAGAGGCCTTCGTCGACGACGCTTTTCACACCGTCGCAGTAAAACGGCGTGCCGCCCGTCTTGTGCAGCTGCGTCTGGAGGGTCGTCGGCGTGAGCGCCCGGTGAAACGCGGGCTCGGGGACGGGGCCCGTCGTGTGCGCGCTGTTGCCGCGGTCGTCCACGGCGGCCATTTTGACGGGCTCGCCCTGTTTTACGGAGGCGGCAAATTTTACCGGAACGCGCTGGAACTCGCCGCTGAGGTAATTCTTCCGCGCCGTCGTGAAGAGGATCTGCGCCTCGCGGCTTTCCTCCTCGCGCACGCCGAACATCTGGCGCCCTTTTTTGCCCGTGTAGTACCCGTCCGTAAAGCCCTGGCGAGAAAACGCAATAGTCAGCGCCCGCATGTCCTCCGCCGTGGGCGGCTTTTTCTGGTGCGCGGCGCGGGCATACACGCCCGTGACGATGGCGGCGTATTCCGGACGGCGCATCCGGCCTTCAATTTTTAAAGAGGTGACGCCGAGCTTTTCCAGCTCCTCGACGTACTGAATCAGGCAGTTGTCCTTGAGGCTCAGGATGTAGTCCGCGTCGTGCGCGCCGGCGGAGTAGTTGAGGCGGCACGGCTGGGCGCACAGGCCGCGGTTTCCGCTGCGGCGGCCGATGACGGCGCTCATGTAGCACTGGCCGGAGTGGCTCATGCACAGCGCCCCGTGCACGAACACCTCCGTCTCGATGGGCGAGTTTTTGCAGATATAGGCGATCTCCTCGCGGGACAGCTCCCGCGCGAGGACGACGCGCCTCACCCCCATCGCCGCGGCGAGCTTTACACCCTCGAGGTTGTGAATGCTCATCTGGGTGCTCGCGTGGATGGGGATGTCCGGCGTGGCTTTCCGCAGGGCGCGAAGGACGCCGAGGTCCTGCACGATGAAGGCGTCCGCCCCGTAGCGGCTGGCAAGGCGCGCCTGCTCGATGACGGCGGGGATTTCCCGGTCCGTCACGAGGGTGTTGAGCGTGACGTACACCTTCACGCCGCGCACGCGGCAGTATTCGGCGGACTTGCGAAACTCCTCAGGCGTGAAGTTTTTGGCGTTCCGGCGCGCGTTAAAATCGCCGAAGCCGAGGTAAACGGCGTCGGCCCCGTTCTGAACGGCGGCAACAACCCCCTCGGGCGAGCCGGCGGGGGATAATATCTCAAGCATAAGCATCGGCCTTTCAGTCAGCCAAATTGAAGTGTTAAATCTATCGGAAACAAGCGCCCGCGCCAGAAAATGCGCGAGGCGGCAGGTTTTGGCAATTATGCCTGTTAATTGAGCTTATCTGAATAAAGAATTGGTATTAAATTATCATATCCGCATTGCGGGAGTCTGTCAACTCCGGCGCGCGCCGCGCCCTACTGGGAATTTAGACACTTTGCACGGCATTTAATCGCGCCCTTTTGTTGCCCGCGGCAGGAGAAGCTGATATAATCATCCAGTGCAAGAAACGAAAGGTGCCGGGAAGGGAGTGAAGCCGTTGGAGAAGTCAGGATATGTCGTCCCGCCCGCCGACGCCGTCACCATCAGCGGCGCCGCCGCCGATGTGCTCATCCGCTCGGGCGACGGCACCGCCGCGCTCGTGTATCTGTGCCTTGCGCGGTGCGGCGGCGATGTCTCCGCCGGCCGCCTGGCCAAGACGCTCTCCCTTCCGGAAAAGGACGTTAACGCCGCCCTCGAGCGCCTTTGCGCCCTCGGGCTCATCCGGCGCGCCGGCGGCGGGGAGGCCGCCGCGGCAAAGCCCGTCCCGGAAAAGGACGAGCTGCCGGAGTACTCCGTCGAGGAAATCAGGCGCGAGATATCGAGCGGGAGCGTCTTTGCCGCGCTTGTGAAGGAAGTGGAGAAGGCGCTCGGGAAACTCCTCACGGGCGACGACCTGACCCGCCTGTTCGGAATGTACGACTACTTAGGGCTCCCGCCGGACGTGATTTACCACCTCGTGCGGTTTTGCATCGACGAGCACGCCCGCCGGTACGGCGAGGGGCGCAAGCCGACCATCCGGTACATTGAAAAGGTGGCCTACAGCTGGGAGCGCGAGGGCATCAAAACACTTGAGGACGCCGAGGCGTACATCAGCCGCCTCGAGCGGCAGCGGGACCGTGTCGGCGAAATCCTGAAAATCCTCCAGATCCGGGACAGGCTCCCCTCCGCGTCGGAGCGGCGCTACATAGAAGGCTGGGTGGAGCTCGGCATCGACCCGGAGCTTATCGAATTGGCTTACGACAAAACGCTCGTGCAGACGGGGCGCCTTGCGTGGAAATACCTCGACGCCATCCTCAAAAGCTGGCATGCGGCGGGCTACAGGACGGCGCGGGACGTGCAGCGCGCCGAAGGAAAGCCGCCGGAGAAAAAAACAGCGCCCGGGCAGAGCGCGCCGGGGCGCGGCGCGGGCAGCGCCATGCCGGACGAGCGCGACATTCAGCGCATGGAGAACCTGCTCAAGAAACTAAAGGGGGAATAGAGCGTGGCGCTTGACAGCAAGATTCTGGCCGCCGCCCGCCGGCGCCATGAGGAGCGCGTCCAGGCCTTTCAGGCCCAGCGCGAGGCGCGGCTGAAAGCGGTGTACGCCGCCGTGCCCGAAGCGGAGGAGATTGACCGCGCGCTGCGCGCCCTTGTGATGGAAGCCGTCAACGTCTCCCTGCAAAAGGGGGAGGACCCCGTCGCCGCCGTGGAGCAAATCGGCGCAAGAAGCCTTGCCCTGCAGGAAAAGCGGGGCAGGCTCTTAGAGCAGGCCGGCTTTCCCCGCGACTACACCGACAGGGACTACTACTGCGAGGCGTGCCGCGACACCGGCTACGTCGGCACCGCGCCGTGTCAGTGCCTCATGGAGCTTTACGAGGAGGAACAAAACGCGGCGCTGTCGAGTCTCTTTAAGCTTGGAAACGAGAGCTTTGACACGTTTGATTTAAGCTGGTACGACGACGCTCCGGCCGCCGGCGGGAAATCGCCGCGGCAGGTCATGAAGATTGTGTACGACTTTTGCGCGGCGTACGCGGAGCGTTTTTCCGAGATGAAAAAAAGCCTCCTGTTTAGCGGGCCTACGGGAGTGGGCAAAACATTTTTGTCGGCGTGCATCGCCCGCGCCGTGGCGGGGCAGGGCTTTTCCGTCGTGTACGAGACGGCGGGCGCCGTTTTCGCGGCGTTCGAGGCCGACAGATTCCAGAAAAGCGAAGACCCGGACGCAGCGCGCGCCCATGTCCGGCGCATGCTCACGTGCGACCTGCTCATCATCGACGACCTCGGCACGGAGATGACAACGTCGTTTACCGTGAGCGCCCTGTATGAAATCGTCAACACGCGGCTGATTACGGGGAAGAAGACGATTATCAGCACAAACCTCACGAAAGAGGAGCTGCAGCAGCGCTACAGCCCCCAGATCGCCTCGCGCCTTCTGGGCGAGTACGAGTTTCTGCGTTTTGCCGGGCAGGACATCAGGCTCAAAAGGCAGGACCTCGGGCTTTAATATTCAATCCCATGAATATTCGCATAAGAGCTATGAAAACGTTTTCCACGGGAAATTTTCGTTGATATTCCTAAGGTTTTGCACATTATCCACAGGTTTATCCACACCCTGTTATGTCAACGCCTGTCGTTACGCGTATTCATCGCGCGGCGGGTCTTATGAAAAATGAGGCCGCCCGGTGTAAAAAAGCGGGCGCGTGAATATAGTTATTCTGACGCAAAAAGGCTAACCGGGCAAACAGGCGGCAAAAGGAAGGATCATTTTGGAACACTCAAGCAGGCAATCGTATATGCGCAGCGCGGCGATTCTCGCCGCGTCGACGGTGCTGTGTAAAATTATCAGCGCCATATTTAAGATCCCCCTCTTCAACCTCATCGGGGACGAGGGCACCGGCCACTTCCAGGTCACGTATCAGGTTTACACGCTTCTCCTGACCATCTCCACCGCCGGCATCCCGGTCGCGCTCTCCCGCCAGATCTCCGCCGCGTCCGCGACGGGGCGGCCCGGGCTCGTGCGGCGGTATTTTTCCGTGGCGCTGCCGGCCTTTGCCGTCGTGGGCCTTGTTTTCTCCGCCGTGATGTTCGTCTTCGCCGAGGAGCTGGCCAGGTTTATGTGGGACCCGCAGGCGGCCATGGGGCTGCGCGTCCTCTCCCCGGCGATTTTCTTCGTGTGCCTCGTGTCCGTTTTTGAAGGGTACGGGCAGGGACACCAGAACATGGTCCCGACGGCGACGAAACAGATCATGGAAGTCACGAGCAAGCTCGTCGTGGGCCTTGCCGTGGCCTGGTATCTGATCGGGCTGGGGGCCACCTCCGCCGAGACGGCGGCCGGCGCCATCTCGGGCGTGACGGTGGGGCTCGCGCTCGCCGTTCCCGTCATGGCTCTTCTCAAGCGCCGGATGGACAGGAGGCTCTACCCCGACCGCCTCGCCGCGAGCGCCGGCGCGGACGACTACACCCGCCGGCGAATATTGTACAACGTCTTTCGCGTGAGCATCCCGATTACGCTCGGCGCGTCGTTTATGAACATCATGACGCTCATCGACATGCGCTTTGTCCTGTACCGCCTGCAGACGGGGGCGGGGCTGGGGAACACGGCGGCCATGGCCCTCTACGGCGTGTACTCCAAGGGGCTGACGCTGCTTGTCCTGCCGTCGGCGCTGATTACGCCGGTGTCCATCAGCATCATCCCGGCGCTGGCGGGGGCTCTGGCGGCAAAGCGCATCCGCGAGGCGCACAGTATTACGCTCTCGTCCGTGAAGGTGACAAACCTCATCGCCATGCCCGCGGCGGTGGGCCTGACCGTTCTGGCCTACCCGATTTTCAACGTGCTTTACTGGGGGAGCGACCCCGTCGGCCCCACGCTTCTCAGGGTGTTCGGCGTATCGTCCTACTTTGTGTGCATGCAGCTGATGACGACGGCGCTTTTGCAGGCAAATGGGCACGAGAAAATCCCCGTACTCACGTTCCCCGTCGGCGGCGTGCTGCAGATTGCGCTCGACTGGTTCCTCGTCGGCAACCCCGACATCAACATCAAGGGCTCGCCCATCGGGACGTTTACCTGCTATTTCGTCATCACGATGCTCAACCTCGCCTTCTTCCTTGCCAAAGTCAAGGAGCGGCCGAAGCTCCTGCCCGCGTTTTCAGGGCCCGCTTTGTGCACCGCCGTGATGGGCGTGGCGGCGTGGGCCGTGTACGGCCTGCTTGAAAGGCTCTTATACGGCGTGCTCGGCCAGGGAAGAATGGCGATGGCGGTGTGCCTGTTTGCCACGATCGCCATCTGCGTCGTCATCTACGGGATTTTAGTTATCCTGACGAAGACCATCACGCGCGGCGACCTCAGGCTCCTCCCGAAAGGCGAGAGGCTGGCTGATATTCTCAAAATAAAAGACTGATACTAATTTCACATCAACAGCTTGAAAATACGAAAAACAGCTTGCTTTACGGGTGAAAGTATGGTAAATTTTGAAAACAAAGACCGCTACGGCGTGTACGACCTGAAAAAAATCATCGCGATCCTGCGCGCGCCGGGCGGCTGCCCGTGGGACGCGGAGCAGACGCACGAGAGCATCCGGCGCAATCTCCTCGAGGAGGCGTACGAAGCGGCGGAAGCGATTGACGACAACGACCCCGAGCACCTCAAGGAAGAGCTCGGCGACGTTCTCATGCAGGTCATCTTCCATGCCGACATCGAGGAAAAGGCGGGCCGCTTCGACCTCGACGACGTGGCCGACGCCACGGTGCGCAAGCTCATCTACCGCCACCCGCACGTTTTCGGGGACGCCGTCGTCTCCGGCGCGGGCGAGGTCCTGGACAACTGGGAGAAAATCAAGCGCCGCGAAAAGGCCCAGCGGTCGACGGCCGACGCGCTCGACGCTGTGGCGAAGAGCCTGCCCGCCCTGTGGCGTGCGGAAAAGCTCCAGAAGAAGGCGGCGAAGGAAGCCGGGTTTGACTGGCCGGACATTACCGGCGCGATGGACAAGCTCCGGGAAGAGCTTGCCGAGCTGACCGAAGCGGTTGAAGGCCGGGGCGACGCCTTCGAGGAGCTGGGGGATGTGCTGTTTTCCGTCGTCAACGTCGCGCGGTTTCTCAGGGTGGACCCCGAACAGGCCCTTACCGCCGCGTGCGACAAATTCGCCGCCCGTTTCCGCCGGCTGGAGGAGACGGCCGAAAGCCACGGGGTCAGACTCAGCGAATTGTCGCTTTCGGAGATGGACATGCTCTACGAGGAAGCGAAGGACGCGTTAAAGAAGGATTATGGCCCAAAAGGCGTATGATTTCTTTATATACAATCAATCATAAAGACAGCAGCAAGTTTTTTAGGAGGACGGAACATAATGAATAAAGCAGAACTGATCACCAAAATCGCTATGACGTCGGGCCTTTCCAAGAAGGACAGCGAAAAAGCGCTCACCGCCGCGATCGACGCCATTACGGAAGCGCTGAAGAACGGAGAAAAGGTTCAGCTCGTCGGCTTCGGCATTTTCGACGTAAAAGAGCGCGCCGCGCGCACGGGGCGCAATCCGAAGACGAAGGAAGCCATCAAGATCCCCGCCTCCAGAGTTCCGCAGTTTAAGGCCGGCAAAGCGCTCAGAGACGCGGTGTCCGTTTAATTCTGCCCGATTCTGGTTAAGAAAAACGTGTGACGAAAACGGTGCGATGCCCTCGCACCGTTTTATCTCGTGCTCTCGGAGGATTTATGCGACTGGACAAGTACCTGAAAGTCTCCCGCCTCATCAAGCGCCGCACCGTCGCCAACGAGGCGTGCGACGCCGAGCGGGTCAAAGTCAACGGCCGGCCGGCCAAAGCGTCCTACGACGTGAAAGTCGGGGACATACTGGAGATTTCGCTCGGCCCGCGCACCATCAAGGTGGAGGTCACGAGCGTGGCGGAGCACGCGCGCAAGGAGGACGCCGCGGCGCTGTACCGCGAAATCGTCTGACGCGCGCCCTCCGAAACAAGGAAAGGCAGGCGCTGCTATGACCGGTTTTTCCCGCGCCGCGAGGGCGGTGTTCTCGTTTCTCCGCGGGCCGCGCGGCGAAGCGATTCGGTATCTCGCCGTCGGCGGGTGTACGACGCTTATCGACTACGGCGTTTTTTACCTGATGACCGTCTACCTCAGACAGGACGTGACGCTCAGCAACGTCGTGAGCGTCTCCGTGGCGATAGTTTTTGCGTATATTACGAACAAGGTCGTCGTCTTCCGCTCGAAAACAGCGCGCTTTCGCCAGTTTTTGCTGGAGTCGGCCCGCTTTCTCGGGGCGCGGCTTGCCACGATGGCCCTGGAAGTCGGCGCCGTGTACCTTTTCGTCAACGTCATCGGGCAAAATGAGCAGCTCGGCAAGATCGAGGCTATCGTGCTTGTCATCATCGCAAACTATGTCCTGAGCAAATTCTTCGTTTTCCGGAAAGTTCAGGAAAAATAAGATGCAAGGCGCGCCATAAGGCGCGCCCGGGCGGCGAGGCGCATTGAGGCGCGCGCCGCTTTTTGTTACAAATTATTCACCAAACGCCGCCGCGGCCCATTTAAGATGAAGACAGAAAATGACGCCGGTTCTGGCGTGAGATGCCCGAAAAGGGGGTAAAGCATGAACGGCAAGAAAATCCTCGTTGTGGAAGACGACGCCAACATCACGCAGCTGCTGCGCCTCTACCTTGAAAAAGAGGGCTTTACCGTGTACACGGCGGAAAACGGGGGCAAGGCCATCACGGAGTTTGAGCGCGTCCGGCCCGACCTCGTTTTGCTCGACATCATGCTGCCGGTGATGGACGGGTGGGCCGTCTGCCGCGAAATCCGCGGCATGTCGAACGTGCCCATCATCATGCTCACGGCGAAGGACGAGTCGTACGACAAAATCGCCGGCCTTGAGATGGGGGCGGACGATTACGTCGTCAAGCCCTTCGACGTCAAGGAGCTCATCGCGCGCATCCACGCCGTCATGCGGCGGTACCAGGCGGACACGCACCAGGCCGCGCGCAGGCTCGTGTTCGACAAGCTCGTCATCGACATGGACGCGTTCGAGCTCATCGTCGACGGGAAAAAGGTGGACACGCCGCCGAAAGAGATGGAGCTTCTCTACCACCTCGCCTCGACGCCAAACCGCGTGTACACGCGCAACCAGCTCCTCGACGAGGTCTGGGGCTTCGATTATTTCGGCGACTCGCGGACCGTGGACGTGCACATCAAGCGCCTGCGCGAGAAGCTGGAAAACGTCAGCGACAAGTGGTCGCTCAAGACGGTCTGGGGCGTCGGGTACAAATTTGAGCTGAAGGACGCATGAAAAAGAGCCTGTATTTTAAAAACTACCTCATTACGGCGCTTATCGTTTTTCTCGCGTTTCTCATCCTGACGAGCCTGTTTTTCATCTGGAGCTACCGCCTGATTTTGCGCGAGCGGCAGAAGGCGATGGGCAGCACGGCGGAGGAGGTCGCCCGCTACGCCTCGGCGATGACAAACAGCTTTCCCGTCACGAGCTTCGAGCTGAGGATTACGCTCGCGTCCTTTGCCAAGATGAGCGGGTTTGACATCATGCTCGCCGACGCGTCGGGAACCGTCGTCTCCACGTCGGACACGGCGCTCATGTCCAGCGAGCTAGGCAAGGTCGTGCCGAACCAGGCGCTGCGCGCGGTGGAGAGCGGGCGCGCGTTTAACTGGTTTACGGACCTCGGCGGCGTGTACGGGGAGGCGCGGCACGTCATCGGCACCGTCTTCCGCCTCGCCTCCGGCAGGGGGGCGGAGTGCTACGTCTTCGTCTCCGCCGAGGCGGAGGATATGATTGAGGTCTGGCGGAAGTTTACGGGCATTTTCGTGCTCATCTCCATCATCGTGCTGCTCGCCACGTTTATCATCACGTACTACACAACGAAAAAGCAGGCCAAGCCCTTAGGCGAGATCGCGCGCGCGGCGCGGCGCTTTGCGCACGGCGACTTTTCCGTGCGCGTGAAATGGGAGGGGAGCGAGGACGACGACATCGGCCAGCTCATCGAGGCGTTCAATTCGATGGCCGACTCCCTCGAGCGGCTTGAGATGCTCCGCCGCGACTTTATCGCCAACGTCTCCCACGAGCTGAAAACGCCCATGACGACGATTTCCGGCTTTACGGACGGCATTCTGGACGGCACCATCCCGCCGGAGTCTCAGAGGCAGTATCTCGAGGTCATTTCCTCGGAGACAAAGCGCCTTTCCCGCCTGGTGCGCACGATGCTGAACATGTCGAGGATTCAGTCCACAAGCCGCGAGGAGCTGCTGCGCAAGACGTTCGACGCGAGCGAGACGATCCGCCTTGCGCTCGTGGGACTGAGCGGGAAAATCGAGGAGAAGAAGCTCGACGTTGTCGTGGAGCTGCCGGAAGAGCCTGTGATGACGCGCGGCGACATGGACGCCATCACGCAGGTGACGTACAACCTCACCGACAACGCCGTCAAATTCGCCCGGGAGGGGACGACGCTGCGCCTTTCGCTCTGGAAGCAGGGGCCGAAGGCGTATATCTCCGTGGAGAACACGGGCGAGGAAATCCCGCCGGAGGAGATCCCCCTCATTTTCGAGCGGTTCCACAAGAAAGACCGCTCCCGCAGCGCAAACAGGGACGGCGCAGGCCTGGGCCTGTACATCGTCAAAGCCATCCTCAACAACCACAACGAGGACATCACCGTCAAAAGCGAAAACGGGGTGACGACCTTTACGTTCACGCTGACGCTCGCGAGTCAAAAGGCGCCGGAATAGCCGGCGCCTTTGTTTACAGAATTTTTAAATACTATTCATAAAGCGGAAAGAACTGCCTGCTATGGTTTAATTGTAAATTGCGGCGGGAAGAATGCTCTGAGAGAACCTCTCTTCTCACCCTCTACCCGCATCCCTCCTCATTCCTTATCGTACCCTTTTCATTTGCCTCTTCACACACCTCCTCCCACCGCCGCAATTTTATGGCACCGACAACTCCATCTTTCCGCGAAAGGCCCGGGCGCGTCCCGGGCCTTTCCGCATGCGCGGGGCGCTTTTACGGAGAGCATGGCGCTTTGCAGGGAACGTCTGCGAGGGCGCTTTGCAGGGAACTCAAGCTGGAACGCTTTCGCGCTTGGGGGAGCCTATACGCGAAGCGGCGCCCGCACGCGTGCTTCGCTTTGCGCGGCAGGCGTGCGGGCGGTCTTAAGCTATGAGCGCTATGCGGCGGCGCTGCCGCTTTGCGCGGCAGGCGCGCGGGCGGTCTTGGGCTGTGGGTGCTATAAGGCGACGCTGCTGCTTTTGCGCGGCAGGCGCGCGGGCGGTCTGGGCTGTGGGCGCTA
>JAAYMC010000091.1 GCA_012521555.1 Clostridiales bacterium | reverse complement strand
GGGGCTTGGAGAAGGTCCCAAGGGTTCGGCGGTCCGCCGATTAAAGTGGTACGCGAGCTGGGTTCAGAACGTCGTGAGACAGTTCGGTCCCTATCTGCTGCGGGCGTAGGAGAATTGAAGGGAGCTGTCCTTAGTACGAGAGGACCGGGATGGACATACCTCTGGTGCACCAGTTGTCGTGCCAACGGCATAGCTGGGTAGCTAAGTATGGACGAGATAAACGCTGAAAGCATCTAAGCGTGAAACTCCCCCTAAGATAAGTTCTCCCATCCTTTAAGGAGTAAGGGTCGATGTAGACTACATCGTTGATAGGTCGGAGGTGTAAGCACGGTAACGTGTTCAGCTGACCGATACTAATCACCCGAGGGCTTGACCTGAATATGCAGGCGGCCTTGAAAGGTCACATAGAGATCATTGTTCAGTTTTGAGGGTGCATAAGGGGCCCTAAGTGGAGCGGCGGCAGATTAGATGAGCACCTTTAGCTCAGCTGGTAGAGCACCTGACTCTTAATCAGGGTGTCCAGGGTTCGAGTCCCTGAAGGTGTACCAACCCATTTGGGTGTGGTGGCACCCAAATGGGTTACCCCAAGGCGAAAGACCAGTAAGCGGCCCGTTGGTCAAGCGGTTAAGACGGCGGCCTCTCACGCCGCAAACAGGAGTTCGAGTCTCCTACGGGTCACTTAAACTCCCAAGGGAAACGCGCTCTTGACAAAAGAGAGATCGTGATGTAGTATTCGGTTTGTACCGAAGTACATAGTTGGTGTTGATAACGGTGAGGGTACACCCGTTCCCATTCCGAACACGGAAGTTAAGCTCACTCGTGCCGAAGATACTTGGCTGGCGACGGCCTGGGAAAATAGGTAAACGCCAACACTGAAAGGACAGTCTTTTGACTGTCCTTTTTTTCTGATTTTGCCAGATGCCCTTGCGCAAGCCGCGCTGACTGGAGCTTCGATTCCGCGGCGAACGCGGCAGCCATCGCGCATGCCTCGGCTTGCGGGAAGCGTAAAGACATGAACTAATCTTCAATGGTCGCGCGGGCGCTCTTTTTATTGTGATTTTAATTCAAACGAGCCTATCCCGCTTTGACGGTTCGTACAAGGCTCCGCCGCCGAGTATCTTTGGGGCGGGCGCGGTCAAATTTTGTAGGGAATTGTAACCGTTTCAAACTTGTCACGCCGGCGGGGCGGATTATATAATGAAAGAGTTGCCAATGCACAAGAACATAAGAGAGAGCGGAGGTTTTTGCATGAAGAATCATAAAGTGCTCAGAGGGCTGTCCATCCTGCTGATTGTCGCGTCGCTTCTAATGCTCACGGGCGGCTGGCTCGCGCTGAAGAAAGAGTACCGCCGCGAGATGTCGTACGCGATCGACGAGCTGGAGGACTATTTCGACGGCTTTAAGGCGCTGTTTTACTGGACAGGCCTTGACAGAAGCCGGGACTACAAGGAAGTGATGAAGAAACTCGACAAGGCCCGCGATAAGGCGATTGACATCGTGCGTGACGGCGCCTTGTCCCTCACCGAAGTGCGGTATGTGATCAGCAAAGCCGTCTCAATTATGGGCGACGCCAAGAAGATGCTCAAAGAGGTCGGCAACTGGGAGTATAACAAGGATGAATTCAATGAGGTCTACGTCCCTCTGACACGCATAAAAACGGTATATACCCTGTTTTTCGCCTTAACCGTAGTCCTGTCGCTGCTTGCCGGCGTTTTGCACCTGCTTAAAAAGAAGCACAGCGGCATCCCCGCCTTTATCTGCTTTTTGATTTGGACGGTCGCCGCTTTCGTGGCCGCAGGCTACTTAAACAACGAGGTGCTGTATAACGACGTCCTGACAGTCACGGCGTTTACCATTCTGGCGCCCTTGTGCATGCTCGCATCCGTCATCCTGTGGAAAACCGGATACAAGGCGTATAAGGCGGCCGAGGCGAGCGCGCCCGCACCCGCTCCCGCCGCGCAGGGCGCGGCCGTAACGCCGTCGGGCAGCACCGCCGCGCAGAGCGCGCCGGCAGCGCCGTCAGGACGCGCCGACGCGGGTCAGGCCACGGCGCAATACAGGTTTTGCCCGTACTGCGGCCGTGACATATCGACGGTTAACGCAAAGTTCTGCCCGGGCTGCGGGAAGCCGCTGTCGGGCGCGTCCGGCGGAGGCGAAGCGGCGCAAACGGATCAGGGATCAGCTGAATAACAAAAAGCCGGCCTTCAGGGGCCGGCTTTTCTGCGTGTATATGGGATTTCCTGTCTGGCGGCTGGTTTGCGGATTTAAAGCAAAAGTGGGGATAATCTATAGGTGGAGGATAAAATCGCGTATTTTTTCGCGGCAATTATGATGGAAGTGTTAAAAAACAGTGGCACAATCGAGACGGAAATCGACAGAAATATAGAATTATCGCAAAACGGCAGAAAACCATACACGGCGCACACCCGCTATGTTATAATTGAGCCGTCTGTGAATTGTTCATCGGAGAGGTAACGGAATGGGCATTACGAATGCGCTGCAACTTATCGCCGGGCTGGCTTTTTTTCTGTTCGGCATGAACGAGATGGGCGTCGGCCTGGAGAAGACGTCTGGCGGCAAGCTTGAGCGGCTGCTGCAGAAACTGACGTCCAACCGATTGAAAGGGCTTCTGCTGGGGATGATTGTGACGGCGATTATCCAGTCGTCCTCCGCCACCACGGTGATGGTGGTGGGGTTCGTCAACTCCGGCATCATGAAGCTCTCCCAGGCTATCGGCATCATCATGGGGGCTAACGTGGGCACCACGGTGACGGCTTGGATCCTGAGCCTGACCTCCATCCAGGGCGAAAGCCCGATTTTCACGCTCTTATCCGCCTCGTCCTTCGCCGCTGTTTTCGGGCTCATCGGTGTGATTCTGCTGCTCTTTCTCAAGGGCGGGAAAAGGAAATCCGTCGGGACGATTTTCATCGGCTTTGCGGTTTTGATTTACGGCATGGAGATGATGAGCGGGGCCATCAAGCCCCTGGCGAACATGCCGGAGTTCGGCCGCGTCATGACGATGTTCACAAACCCCGTCCTGGGCATGCTGGTGGGCGCCGTGCTCACGGCCATCATACAGAGTTCCTCGGCTTCCATTGGCATTCTGCAGGCCCTGTGCGCCACGGGCACCGTGAGCTTCTCGGTGGCCCTGCCCGTCATCATGGGCCAGAACATCGGCACCTGCGTCACGGCGCTGCTCTCTTCCATCGGCGCCAGCAAAAACGCCCGGCGCGCCGCCCTGGTACACCTCTACTTCAACATTATCGGCACCGTCTTCTTTATGGTTGTCGTCTATTCGGTCAACGCCATCGTGGGCCTGAGCTTCTTTTACGATACGCTCTCGCCCGCCGGCGTCGCGCTGATTCACAGTATCTTTAACGTGGCCACGGCGGCGCTTCTCCTGCCCTGCACGAGGCTCCTTGAGAAGCTGGCGTTCCTCACCCTGCCGGACAAAAAAGACGAGCTCTTGCAGGATACGAACGAGTTTAAGCTGCTCGACGTGCGCTTCCTTGAAAAGGCGGCCGTCGCCACGCAGCAAGCCCGGAACGTCGCCGTCCAGATGGCGGAGATTACAAAACAGTCGCTTTTCAAGGCGATCGGGCTTTTAAGTCACTACGACGTGGAAGAGGCCGAAGAAGTCTGCAGGCTTGAGGAGCGCGTCGACAAATACGAGGACGAGCTGGGAACGTACCTCGTCAAGCTCAGCAGCAAAAACCTCTCGGAGAAGGACTCCAAGACCGTCTCCATTCTCCTGCACTGCATCGGCGATTTTGAGCGCATCTCCGACCACGCCACCAACATCATGGAAGCGGCCAGGGAGATGCACGAAAAGGAGCTGTGCTTCTCAAAAGCGGCCGTGGCGGAGCTGAAGGTGTTCTCGAAGGCAATCGAGGACATTGTAAACCTTGCGTTCGACGTGTTCAAAGCGGAAAACATCGAGAAGGCGAAAGACGTCGAGCCGCTTGAGGAGGTCATCGACCGGCTCACCGAGAACATCAAGAAAAACCACATCGACCGCCTGCGCAGCGGCCAGTGCACCATCGAGCTGGGCTTTATCCTCTCCGACATCCTCAACACCTTCGAGCGGGTGGCGGACCACT
>JAAYMC010000090.1 GCA_012521555.1 Clostridiales bacterium | reverse complement strand
TGGGCGGTTTCTCGTTGAAGCGGACGCCGCTCGACAGGCCGTGAGCGTGTTCTAGTGGAAGCGGACACCACGCGAAGCGGACACGGGCATATCCTTTTGGACGCGACCGCTGACCGAAGGAATGTGAGCACGTTCATTCGGTTGCGCCCGCAACCTGAAGCGGCAGCGGGTGAGTTGGCGCCGCCGCCCGACGCGGCCTTGAGCGCGTTATTATGAAAGCGGCCGACGCTCGACGCGGCTGGGAGCGCGTTCATTCTGAAGTGTCCGCCGCCCGCAGGTGAACTCAGCCGCCGCCCGAAAAGATTCGAGAGTGTTTTTGTGGACGCGTCCGCTGACAGAAGGAAGCGAGCGTGTTTATCCGCCGCCCGAAGCGGCAGCGGGTGAGTTGGCAACGTTGCAACGCGGCCGAGAGCTATTTTTGTGAACATGCCGTAGCCAAACGCGGCCGCGGGCTTGTTCATACGGACGCGGCCACTGTGCACCGCACGAGCGGGGAAAGCCCGCGCGTCTTGTGAGACGCGCCGGTGCGTTTTCATCTGCCGCTGCGTTTAGCCGCGCAAAGGTTTTGAATAGAGAAGCGTGTATTTTACCCCGCCGGGCACGAAGTCCGATTTCATCAGATCAACTTTTGTAATCTCAGCCTCGACGCCCCGCACAAGCTCCGACAGCGCGCCGGTGTCAAAGCCGGGCCTGAGCGCCACTTTCCGGCCGAGCGTGATGTGCGGCGTAAAGTCCCGCTCCTCCAGCTTAAAGCCGCTTTCCAGAAGGTTTTTATGCAGCGCCCTCTGCAAAGTCAGCAGCGCGTCGCTTTCCTCCACGCCGAGCCAGTAAATAGCGCCTTCGCGCCGCCTGAAACGGCCGACTTTCGAAAGGCGCAGCGAAAAAGCCTCAAAGTCGAGCGCGTCCATGGCGCGCCTTATCGCCCCCACGCGGCCATTTGGCACCTCGCCCAGAAACTCGAGCGTGAGGTGCACCTGATCGTCCCGCACGAACCGGCCCTGTTCGGCGTTTTCCTCCATCCGGCGGATGACCTCGCAAATGCGCGCCTTAACGTCGTTGGTGAAGTTGAGTGCGATGAAAAGCCTCATGAGTAAGACTCCTTTTTTATTCTTGCCGCGGAAATCCGCGGGGGTTAGACTGCTTGGGAAAACGGCAAAAGCCTGTGAAAAAAACGCCGGACCGGCCCGCGCGGCATCGTCCGCTTAAAAAGGCGAATACTATGCCCGGTATTCTGCCGGAGCAAGGCGGAAAAGCGCATTTTTGCAATTTCCCTGTAACTTTCCGGCCCGGCCGTTCGTTATAAAAAGTGAGCGAGCTTCCGGAAAGAGGTGGTGCGATATGAACGAAGAGGGATTGAAGTTTGCCGCGGAGGTCTGCCGGCAGACGTGGGAGCCGCTGTACCGCTACGTCTACCATAAAGTCCAAAACAGGGAGGAAGCCGAGGACATTACGCAGGAGACGTATATCAGGTCGCTGGCATACCCGAAATTCCGTGAGATCGGGCGGGCGGAATACCTGGCTTTTTTCAAAGCCGTGGCAGCAAATCTCGTCAAGGACAGATGGCGCAGAAATAAAAAGCGGGGAATACAAGTCGGCTTCGACGCGGCCGCAAACCTGGCCTTTACAGAAGATCCGGCGGAGGCCGTCGGCGAAAGGATGCTGGTCGAGCAGGCGCTTAAGACGCTCAGCGCCGAGCAGCGCAAAGTCGTCGAGCTGAGAATTATACGCGGGTATTCCGTGTCCGAAACGGCAAGGATGATGGGGCTCAAGGCGGGGCACGTCCGCGTCCTGCAGTACAGGGCGCTTAAAAACCTTGCCGTGATTTTAAGCAAAGAGGAGACGTCCCATGAAGAATAACGTGAAAAAGCTCTCGGATTATATAGACCGCCTCAATTGGGAAAAAGCGCCGGGTGCCGCCGAGTGCGGGGAGCTTGAGAACCTCTATGCCGCGGTGCGGCGCGTGAAAAGCCTCAAGCCGCCCGTGATGCCGGGGGCGGATTTTCCGGATAAGGTTGTCCAAAGCCTTGCGAGGGGAATCAAGCGGGCAAAAAGCAGAAAGCGGCTGCTTAAATCGGCGGCCGCCGCGGCGGCGGTGCTGGCCGTTGCCCTGCTTGTGTATTTTGCCGCGCTGAAGGATACAAATATCGTCTCCGCGATGGAGCGGGCCTACGGCCGCGTCAGCGCGTACCACGGGACGCTGGAAGTCGTCTTCACGAGCGGAGCGGGGGAGCGGCAGGTCCAGTCGGTGCTGGACGTGTGGGCGGATAAGCAGGGGCGATATGCCATCGGCGTGCTGGAAGGGGCGTATCAGGGCCTGATGACAGTCAGCGACGGGGAAAAAGTGTGGCAGTCGCCGCCCGGCGAGGGCGCGCTCATGCCGGTTTTCTCCGAGACGCACGAGTTTATTTTTGAACTGGGCGGCGAAATCGAGGCGCTGAAAGCCGCTCAGTCCGCGCGGGTTGCCGGCGAAGAAACAGTCGCCGGCCGGCCGGCTTACGTTCTGGAAGTGACGCCTCAGGGCGGCTTGCCGTACAAGCTGTGGGTGGATAAGGAAACGAAAATCCCGCTCCAGAAAGAGGGGGCCATGCACAACGCTATCCAGTACACAACGCGGTACATTGAGATAACCTTTGCGGAGTCCATACCGGACGAGCTGATACAAGTCGAGGGCAAGAATTTTCGCGAGGCGGACATCGGGGAAGAAGAGAGCCCCGCGCCCGCCGGAGAAAGCCCGGACGAGGCGTTTGAACCGCAAGTCCGCGTGGAAGTGGATATGCAGGCCGAGCAGGCGCAGCAAATCGCCGCCGATTCGGGCAGCTCGCCGTGGAGGCTCGACCCGGTATTCACGGCGCAGGTCTTCGTCAGCCTGCAGATTTCCCCCGAGGGCATAACCGGCGAATACCCCGTGGACTACGAGGATTTCACCATCGCCCGGACCGACGGCCGGCGCATGAAGGTTCAGGTCAGCAGCGACAAAACCGAAATCAAGGCCGTCTATTTAGAGCGCCTTGTCCGTCAGGACGAGACGGGGATCTGGACCGTCGTCGGGTACGACATATCCCGCTGACGGCGCATGCCGCGCAATACCGGCTTTCCGGCGGCCCGCCCGCCGGAAAGCCTTTTTGTGGTCAAGCCTTTTGGCAGGCGGGGCAGATATAGGTAGCCGAGCCGCCCGATTTGATGGAGACGATGGCCGCGCCGCAGGCGGGGCAGGGCTTGCCCTCCTTATAGCCGACGAGGAAATCGTCCATCCCATAGCCGCCCTTTTGACCGAAGAAGTCCTTCTCGTAAGCAGACGCGCCCTTCGAGCGGGACAGGCTCAGCACGCCCATGATTGCGTCGTACAGGCGCCGGATGTCGCCCTCGTCCATGTCCGAAATTTTCCTCCGGGGGTGCAGCCGCGCCCTGAACAAAATGTCGTGCATGTACATATTGCCGATGCCGCCGACGTTTTTCTGGTCCATCAGAAAGGCTTTGACGCCCTTCTTTTTGCCCCTGAGCAGCGCGGCAAAGTACTCCGGCGTAAAGCGCGCGTCGAAGGGGTCGATGGCGATGTCTTTCGTGTTCGGCTCCGACTCAAGCTCCCCGTCGGAGGCGAGCAGGTATTTCCCGAACCACCAGAAGCGGACCGTGTAGCCGCTCCCATCGCGAAAGAGGACTTTAATCTGGAATTTTTCCGCCGCATCCTTCCCGTCTTCGAAATACAGGATATCCGCGCCCATCCCGGGGGACAGCAGGATGTTCTCGCCATTGCCCAGCCGGTGGATGATCCATTTCCCCTTATACCGGACGTCCTCGACGCGCGCGCCGGCAATCCGGCTTTGAAACACACCGGGCGGGACGTTGAGGCACTTTTCCTGCAGCAACTCGGCGCGCTCGATTGTTTTTCCGCGCAGGGCGCCGCGCATCTGCCCCGCAATTTTCGCGATTTCGGGCAGTTCGGCCACGTTGAGGCCCCCTTTTGGCAGTATTTTCTCCATTATACTTTAGCGGCGGAAAACTACAAGAGAAAACACGCACGCCGCGCCCCTATCGCGCATAGTATAGGGGATTGGCACGCAAAAAGGGTTTCCGGACGCCCTCTCGGGGCGCGGCGGAAACCCTTATCGCTTTGCAGTCCGGGCGGGGGAGCGGGCGATGGTTTCACCTTTCACTATGTGGCGGCGGCTTTCATGATACGCCCGCGGGCTCTCCCATGTGCCGCCAGCTGCCGCGATGCGCGCGCCGGTGACTTTCGCGGCGCGCCCGCAAGGTTCTCCCCATGCCGCCGCCAAGTGCGCGCCGGCTTTCTTGACGCGCCCGCAGGCTCGCGCCGGCTGCCGCCCTGTGCGCGCCCGCCCAACCGAGAGCGGCTAATCTTTCATGACCTTGACGTAAAACTCGCGCCGCCTCGGCCCGTCAAACTCGCAAAAGTAAATCCCCTGCCAGGTGCCGAGAAGAAGCCTGCCGCCCTCGATGAGGACGGTGCAGGACGAGCCCATGAGGGACGCCTTGATGTGCGCGTGCGCGTTGCCCTCAACGTGGCGGTAATCCCCGCGGACGGGAAACGCCCTGTCCAGCGCGGCGAGGATGTCCCGAACAACGTCCGGGTCGGCGTTTTCGTTGATGGTCACGCCGGCCGTCGTGTGGGGCACGTAGACGACGGCAAGGCCGCTCTGTACGCCGCTTTGCCGCACCGCGTCCATCACCATGCCCGTGATGTTAACAAACTGCTGGGGTTTTGTTGTCTGAATCGTGTACCGCATCGTTCTGACCTCTTGGGGTTAAAGCTTTACCCGCCGCGCGCCGGGTCTCTCCGGCGCGGGCGCTTTTCCAGGGCACGCCGCTGGCGCGCCGCAGGCGCCGG
>JAAYMC010000089.1 GCA_012521555.1 Clostridiales bacterium | reverse complement strand
TTTGCGCATTATCGACCTCATCGAGTTTGCGCGCGAAATGTACGGGGAGACGGGCGGGGCCGTGAACATCGCCATGGGCGCGGTGCTGCGCATCTGGAACGAGGCACGCCTTCGCGCGCTCGACAACCCGCAAGACGCCGCCGTCCCGGACTTGGGCCTCTTGCGCCGCGCGGCGGAGCACACGGATTTTGACGATATCGTCGTCGACCGCGAAAATTCCGCCGTCTACTTTGCCGATCCGTACCTCAAGCTCGACGTCGGCGCCGTCGCGAAGGGGTACGCCGTGGAGCAGGTGGCGCGGCGCCTTGAGGAGGCGGGCGTGAGGAATCTGCTCATCAGCGTCGGCGGGAACGTGCGCGCCATCGGCGGCAAGCCGGGCGGGGCGCGGGAGATTCCATGGAACGTCTCGGTGCGAAACCCGCAGGGCGGGGACGACGTTTGCGCGGTGAGCGTCTTTTCAAGCTCCGTCGTCTCCAGCGGCGGGTACCTCCGCTACTATACGGTGGGGGGCGTCAAGTACCACCACATCATCGCCCCTGAGACGCTCATGCCCGCGCGCCATTATCTGGACGTGACCGTCCGCTGCCGCGACTCGGCGCTTGCCGACGCCCTTTCCACCGCGCTGTTTAACATGCCCTTTGAGAAGGCGTACGAATTTGCCGTGGGAAAACAGGGCGTCGAGGCCCTGTGGATCCTCCCGGACGGCGCGGTGCGCGCGACGCCGGGCTTTTACGCCGTGGAAACGCGCGCGGCATCGTAAATGAAAACAAAAAGGCGGGGCGTTAGCGTCCCGCCTTTTTTTGCCGCCGCGCACGCTTTAGTAATCGAACCGCCGGACGCGCCGCGCACCCTTTCCGCCGCCTGCCGCGCGCGCCCGCAATACGCTCTTTGAAAGCCCAAATCTCCCCGCCCCTCGTGTGACGAAAGCGCGGCGCTCTCCCTTGAGCCCCGCGCCCTGCCCGCTATCCCGCCGCCTGAGTGTGCAAACAAGCGCGTTCCATTTTTACCCGCGCGGTGCTATACTTGTCTTATCCTGCAAAATTGCAGAAAGCGAGCGGAGACAGCATGGATATTGCGGAAATTTTATCGAAAGTGGACCACACCCTGCTTAAGCCCGCGTGCACGGGCGCGGAGATTGAGGCGCTTTGCCGCGAGGCCCTCGAGTTTCACACGGCGAGCGTGTGCGTGCCGCCCGTTTATGTGCGCGCGGCGGCGGAGCTGCTCGGCGGGCGCGTCCCGGTGTGCACCGTCGTCGGCTTCCCGAACGGGTACGACACGGCAGCGTCGAAGGTGTTTCAGGCGAAAGACGCCATCATAAACGGGGCCGACGAGATTGACATGGTCATCCACATCGGCGCGGTCAAGGACGGACGGTACGACGCGGTTGCAGAGGAAATCGCGGCCGTCAGGGAGGCGTGCGACGGGCGCATCCTGAAGGTCATCGTGGAGACGGCGCTTTTAACGCGCGATGAGAAGATCGCCCTCTGCCGCGTCGTGACGGAAACGGGCGCCGATTTCATCAAGACGTCCACGGGCTTTGCCGGCGGCGGCGCGACGTTCGAGGACGTGCAGCTGATTAAGGAGCACATCGGCCCGAACGTGAAGATAAAAGCCTCCGGCGGCATCGCGACGCTTGAGGACGCCGCGGAGTTTATCCGGCTCGGCTGCGCCCGCCTGGGGGCAAGCCGGCTTGTCGCCTTAGCGAAAGCGCGGAAAGGAGATGCCGTATGACCCATTCAGAGCTCATGGCTAAGGCCGTCAGGGCCCGCCGGGGCGCTTACGCGCCCTACTCGCGCTTTGCCGTCGGCGCGGCGCTTTTGTGCAGGGACGGGTCGGTCTACACCGGCTGCAACATCGAAAACGCCGCCTATACGCCGACGGTCTGCGCCGAGCGCGTCGCGTTTTTCAAGGCCGTGTCGGACGGGCACCGCGATTTTGCCGCCATCGCCATTTCGGGCGGCCCGATGGGCGCGCCCGGCACGCAGACGGCCCCCTGCGGCGTGTGCCGCCAGGTGATGATGGAGTTTTGTACTCCCGATTTTGAAATCGTCCTCGGCACGGAGGATGACTGCAGGGCCTATACCCTCTCGGAGCTTCTCCCCCTCGGCTTCGGGCCGGAGAATTTAAAGCCTTAAGGCGCGAAAACACCCCGCCTGACACGCGGGAACGCACGAGTTGCCCCGCATTGATGCCGCGTAAATGGGCGCATGGATGCCGCGCAAACGGGCACGCCGCGCCCCGTACTCATGCCGCTTGAGCGAGAGCTGTGTCCTGCATTGATACCGCGAACAGACAGCCGCGCCCCGCCTTGTATCCGAATGAGCAGGGCGCTTACGCGCGCGTTTCGCTTTTGCGGCGGGCGGCGCGGGCGCAGGTGCAAAAAATGCCCCCGAAAGCCAAACGGCTCCCGGGGGCGTTTTATCTCCGTTATTGATTAAAACTCAATTCCCTTGCGCGCGGGGATGCCCTTGTCGAAGGGGTGGCGGATTTTGACCATCTCGGTGATGTAGTCGGCCCTGTCCAGGACCCAGCCGATGGGTTTGTGCCCCGTGATGACGACTTCGAGCTCCCGCGGCTTGTTTTCAAGGAGACCGCGCACGAGGCCTTCGTCCAGCACGTCAAACTGCAGGGCGTCCATCGCCTCGTCGAGGATGAGAAGGTCGCACTCCCCGCGCCGCACTAAGTCGAGCGCCTTTTTGAGGTTTTCGTCGTGAATCCGGCGCGTCTCGGCTTTTTGCTCCTCGGTCATGTCGGTCACGAACATCGCCCCGGCCTTGCCTCGCAGGAGCGTGACGTTTTCAAGGCAGCCGAGGGATTTGATCTCCCCGCTCGGCGTGTCCTTCAGAAACTGCACGACGACGGCCTTTTTCCCGCTCCCGCAGGCGCGAAGGCACAGCCCCAGCGCGGCCGTCGTCTTCCCTTTTCCGTACCCGTAGTACACGTGGACAAGTCCCTGCGCCATAATTCGCTCCTCCTTTGGTCTCCCTCATTCTATTCCCGCGCAAAAACGTTTGTCAAGCCGCGCGAAAGCGCGTGGACAAGGCGCGGGGCATCATGTATACTTTTCTCACACAGATAAAGGAGTGTTTGCCATGACATGGGAAGAGCTGGAGTCGGCCTGCCTGTCCTGCCGCAGGTGCGCCCTGTGGGAGACGCGCACGAACGTCGTCGTCGGGGTGGGAAACCGCGCAGCGCGCGTGATGCTGGTGGGCGAAGGCCCCGGCGAGCAGGAGGACTTAAAGGGCGAGCCGTTCGTCGGCCGGGCCGGCCAGCTTCTGGATACGATGCTTGCCATCATCGGCCTGTCCCGCGCGAAGAACGTCTACATCGCCAACATCGTCAAGTGCCGCCCGCCGAAAAACCGCGACCCGCTCAACACGGAGCAGGACGCGTGCATCGGCTACCTGCGGGAGCAGTTTAAGCTCATCCGCCCGGCCATCATCATCTGCCTCGGGCGCATCGCCGCCGGGCGCATCATCGGCCCCGATTTCAAAATCACGCAGGACCACGGAAAGTGGTACGTCAAGGACGGCGTGCACATCACGGCGCTCTACCACCCCGCCGCCCTGCTGCGCGACCCGGGCCGCCGCCCCGAGACGTTCGAGGACCTTAAGTCCATCGAGGCGAAAATCCGCGAAATCTGCCCGGAGGTCTACGCGTCATGACCGCGCCGGACGTCGGGGCGCTCAAGGCCCTCTGGCGGGCGGTGTTTTGCGACCCTGAGGAGGAGATTGACCGCTTCTTTTCGCATTTTTACGCGCCGGAGCGTACCGTCGCCATCACGGAGGGCGGCGAGCTTGCCGCGATGGCGCACCTTCTGCCCGCCGGCAGCCTCGTCCTCGGCGGAAAGGCGCCGCCTTGCGCCATGCTCTACGCCGTCGCCTCCGCGCCGCACCTGCGCGGGCGCGGCTTTGGCCGCCGCGTGACGGAAGAGGCTGTGCAGAGGGCGCAAGCGCTCGGGTTTGAGGCCGTCGTTTTGCACCCGGCGGAAAAAACGCTGTTTTCGTTTTACGAAAAGCTCGGCTTTTTAACGGCTTTTTCCGCCTGCTTTACCGGCATTATCAATTTAGACCCGCAAAGCGAACCGGAAACACACGGCGCCGCGCTCCGCCGCATCTCCTCTGCGGAATACGCCGCGCTGCGCCGCCGCTATCTGGACGGGCGCGTCTTTATCGACTTTACGCCCCATGCCTTCGCCTATCAGGAGGCGCTTTGCGGCGAAGGGGGGCTGTTTGCCGTCGAGCGCGGCGGGGAGACGGTCGGGTGCGCGATTGTCGAGCGCGGCGGGGAGGAAACCGCCGCAAAGGAACTGCTTTGCTCGCCGCGCGACTTTGACGACGCTGTCGCGGCGCTCGAGCGCGCGTTTCCGGCCCACGCGCTGTCCGTTCGTGCGCCGGAGTGGGCCGTGCCGGGCGGGTCGGAGCGCGCCGTCCCCTTCGGGATGCTTTATCTGACGGCGGCGGGATACCCTCAGGACGCGGCGGGATGGTACGGCCCGGCGTTCGATTAGGACGCGGAATCTGATGACAATGCCTAAATTTTCATATCAAAATTCAGTGATATTTAACATTTTCTCAACAAATAGCTGTTTTTTTCTTAATACCTTTATAGTAGCCTTAAGAGCGTAGGGTTGCCAATTCCATCGATAATCTTTTTTCATTTATTATCCTCTGTTTATCCTTGAGGCCGGCCTATCCCGCGGCCTCAAGGATTTTTTTTGTTTTCCGGCGCATCAGGCCTCTTATGGACATCGGACGGGCTGTATGATACAATGGCGCAAGAAATTGCCTGTCACCAAAGGAGCCGCGCGCATGAAAACGGATGTGCTGGACGTAAAGTTCGACGGCCTGACGATGCAGCAGGCGCTCGACCGCGCCGAGGTCCTCATGGACCGCTCGTCGCGCCCGGAGGGCGCGCCCGTCCCCTACGTCGTCACGCCCAACCCGGAAATCGTCTGGCTGTGCCGGAAAAACCGCGACCTTGCCCGCGCCGTCGCAGGCGCGGCGATGACGCTGCCGGACGGCATCGGCGTCGTCTACGGCGCGAAGATTCTCGGAACGCCCTTGCCCGAACGCGTGGCGGGGTTTGATTTTGCCATGGGCCTGATGGCGCGCCTTGGGCAGCGCGGCGGGAGCGTGTTTCTCCTCGGGGCAAGGCCCGGCGTGGCCGAAAAGGCGGCGGAGGAGCTCGGGCGCCTTTACCCGGGACTTGTCGTCTGCGGCACGCAGGACGGCTATTTTCAGGACGAGGCGCCCGTCGTCGAAAAGATAAACGGGGCGTCGCCCGACCTGCTTTTGGTCTGTCTCGGCGCGCCGAAGCAGGAGCTTTTCATGGAGAGAAACGCCGCGCGCCTTGACGCGGGGCTGATGGTCGGCCTTGGCGGCTCGCTGGACGTGCTCGCCGGGCAGGTGCGCCGTGCGCCGGAGGGCTGGCGGCGCCTGAATCTCGAGTGGCTCTACCGGCTGATAAAGCAGCCCAGCCGCATCGGGCGCATGATGCGCCTGCCGCTGTTCCTGCTCGCTGTCGTCCGGCGGCGGGTACTTAAAAAATGACGCCGGAGGCGCGTTTATGGGCAAACTGATAGTGCTCGAGGGCATCGACGGGAGCGGGAAGTCGACGCAGTTTCGGCTCCTGTGCGAGCATCTTGAAAAATCGGGGGCGGATTTCCGCCGTCTGTCCTTCCCGCAGTACGGCAAGCCATCCGCCGCGCTCGTCGAGATGTATCTGGCGGGCGACTTCGGGAAAGACGCCGGGGACGTAAGCGCCTATACCGCCTCGACCTTTTTCGCGGTTGACCGCGCCGCCTCATACCTTAAGGACTGGCGCGGGTATTATAATAAAGGCGGGCTTTTGGTGACGGACCGGTACACGACGAGCAACGCCATCCACCAGGGGGCCAAGCTCCCCAAGGAGGCGCGGCGGGACTTTTTCAAATGGCTGTACGACTTTGAGTTTCGCCTTCTGGAACTCCCGCGGCCCGATCTCGTCATATATCTGGACATCCCCGCCGAAGCGGCCATCTCCCGCATCGCGGAGCGGCGCGAAAAAAGCGGCGGCGCGCCGGACATCCACGAGCGCGACGCGGCGTACCTGCGCCTGAGCGCCGAGTGCGGCGCGCAGGCGGCCGCCTTTTACGGCTGGCGCGCGGTGCCTTGTTTCGAAGACGGCGCGCCGCGGTTAGAGCGTGCCGTTTTCGGCGATATTTTAGCCATACTACAGGAATCGGGGCTTTTCTAAATGAAAGAGATAAAAAAACAGCTTCGCAGGGAAATCCGCGAGAAAATCAATAGCCTTCCCGCGGAATATATCGAGGAGAGCGACGCGGGCATCGCCGCGCGCGTGTGCAGCCTCCCTGAGTTTATTAATGCCAAAACGATTTTCACCTTCTACAGCATCGGCCGCGAGCCGGACACGCACCGCATCATCCGGCGCGCGCTGGAAATGGGCAAAACCGTGTCGCTTCCCGTCTGTTTCAAGGGCGGCATCATGGAGGCGCGGGCGATTAAGGACATCGGCGAGCTGCGCCCGTCTCAGATGATGGGCCTTATGGAGCCGCTGGACTCGAAGATCGTCATCGCCCCCGAGGAGATAGACTTCATCGTCGTCCCCGCGCTCGCGTACGACGAGGAGGGCTACCGCGTCGGCTACGGCGGCGGGTACTACGACCGCTTCCTCGTGCGCACGAAGGCGTATACCGTCGGCATCACGCGGGAGGCGCTGATGATGGACGCCGTCCCCCGCGAGGCGCACGATATCCCGGTGCAGTGCATTGTGACGGAAAAAAAAGCGAGACTCCTCAGGGAGTCCCGCTAAACCGGCCTTACCCGGGCGGCGCAGTGCCGTCCATGGTTTTTATCCCGGGTATTTATCCTATGTAATCCGTTCAGCAGCGATTGCAGTTGTCGCTGAACCCACCGCATCCGCCGCAGCAGCAGCAAATGATAATCAGGATAAAGATGATCCAGATGCACCAATTGTTTCCAAAACCACTAAAGCACATACTCAAACTCCATTCTGCCGTTGCGCGCCGGCTGATTGGTCATTGTGTTTTGTTTTACCGCACCTCTTATCACGCGCAATATCTGATAAGAGCTTTCCAAGCGGGCGGCTTTCTCTCTCTCGGCCGCCGTCTGCGATATTCTATGCATCCCCCGTCATGAGGGTGACTGCGCGAAAAGCGTTTTGTTTCGAGATTCAGGAGGCGTTTTATGAAAGACAACGCGGAGTACTGGAAAGAGCTTTTGGGCGACGGCTATAACGAAGAAATCATGAAGCTTCTCCACGCCGACGACATCGAGCCGGGCGGCGACGCGCCCGGCGGGCAGGAGGCGCCGCCACCACCGCCGCCGCCGCAGCCGAGGCGGCCAAAACAGGATTCCGCGCGCTCAAGCAAGCCCTCCGAAAAGGCGCCGGACGCCGGCGCGCGCGGGCAGCCCCCCAGGCGCGGCGCAGCGCCTGCGCGCAAACCTGGTCCCGCCGGCGGCGACAAGCCCGCGCGGGAGCAAAAGGCATCCGGCCAAAAGCCCGCGCACGGCGAAAACGGGCGCGGCGTATCAAGGCCCGCGCACGGCGAAAACGGGCGCGGCGCGTTAAGGCCCGCGCACGAGGAAAACGGACGGGGCGTGTCAAAGCCCGTCGGCGGCAGCCCGAACGGCAAGCCGCAGCCCGTCCGGGATCAAAAGCCCGCGCCGCCTGAAAAAGAAGAAGACGATTTCAACGTGGAATTTGATTTTGACGAGGAGTACAGCGACGTTCCCATGACAAAGCCTATCCGCCCAAGCCGCGAAAAGCGCTCCGGCTGCCTCGGCGGCATCCTCTACGCCGCGTTCATCATCTGCGTGAGCCTGCTCGTGGCGTCCCTCGGGTGGCTGGCCGCGACGGACGTGCTCGGCCTCGGGGGCGAAAACGAAGTCGTGCAGGTGACCATCCCGAAGGACTTTAAAATAAGCGACGTGGCGGACATCCTGCAGGAGGCGGGGCTTATCAAATACAAGTCCCTCTTCAATATCTACGCCCGCTTCTCCAAGGCCGAGGAAAAAATCGTCGCCGGCACCTACGTGCTCAACAAGAACTACGACTACCGCGCGCTCGTCAACGGCATGACGCTGCGGGGCGGCAAGAAAGTGGAGGTTGAAGTCACCATCCCGGAGGGCTACACCCTCAAGCAGATCTTCCAGCTCCTCGACGCAAACCGCGTCGCCACCGAAGCGGAGCTGTGGGACGCCGCCGCCAACTACGACTTTGATTACGAGTTCCTCGACGAGTCCACCCTCGGGGACAAATACCGGCTCGAAGGGTTCCTCTTCCCGGACACGTACCGCTTCTATGTGGGCGACTCGCCCTCCCGCGCCATCAACAAGATGCTCAGCAACTTTAAATCGAAATACACCGCTGATTTCGCCGCGCGGGCGGCCGAGCTGGGCTTTACGCAGCGGGAGATTATCACCATCGCGTCGCTCATCGAAAAAGAGGCGGGCAGCAACGAAGAGCGCGCCACGATCTCGTCGGTCATCCACAACCGCCTCAAGAGCCAGAACCTCAAATACCTGCAGATCGACGCGACGCTTTACTACGCCGCGTCGCGCACCGGCGAGGCCGTCTCCACCTCCATCGACAGCCCCTACAACACGTACACGTACCAGGGCCTGCCGCCGGGGCCGATCGCAAACCCGGGCCTTGCCTCCATCAAGGCGGCCCTCTATCCCGAAACCACTAATTACTACTACTACGCCCTCAACAAGCAGGGCACGCACAACTTCTTCCGCGACTTCGCGTCCCACCAGGCCTTCGTCCAGAGCGATGAGTACGGCGGGTAAACCGGAGCTGCTCGCTCCCGCCGGCGACTGGGAGCGGCTTGAGATGGCCGTCGCCTACGGGGCGGACGCCGTCTACCTCGGCGGCGAGCGGTTCGGGCTGCGCGCCGCCGCGGGTAATTTCAGCCCAGATGCTCTCAAAAAAGCCGCCGCGTACTGCCATGAGCGCGGCGTGAAGGTGTATGTGACGTGCAACGCCGTCATGCGCAACGAGGATATTCCCGCCCTGCCCGCCTTTTTTGAAATGGTGCAGGACGCCGGCGCGGACGCCGTGATCGTCTCGGACCTTAGCGCCTTCTCCCTGGCAAAGCAGCACGCGCCGCGCCTTAAAATCCACGTCAGCACGCAGGCGGGCGTTGCCAATTACGAGACGGCGCGCGTGCTTTTCGACTTGGGCGCGTCCCGCGTCATCCTCGCGCGGGAGCTCACGCTTGAGGAGATCGCGGAAATCCGCGCGAAGACGCCGCGTGAGCTTGAAATCGAAGTGTTCGTCCACGGGGCGATGTGCGTCTCCTTTTCCGGCCAGTGTTTGCTGTCGAACTTCCTTGCTGGGCGGGACGCAAACCGCGGCGAGTGCGCCCAGCCGTGCCGCTGGCGGTACTTCCTCACGGAAGCGCAGCGCCCCGGGGAGTACTATGAAATCACGGAAGGCCACAAGGGGACGTATATCCTCAACGCGCGGGACCTGTGCATGCTCGGGCATATCCCCGAAGTGCTCGCGGCGGGCGCCACGAGCCTGAAAATCGAAGGGCGCATGAAATCGGCCTACTACGCCGCCGTCATCACAAACGCGTACCGCCACGCCATCGACGCCGCCGTGGAAGGCCGGCCGCTCGACCCGGTGTGGCTCGGCGAAGCGGAGAAAGTCAGCCACCGGCCGTACAGCACCGGCTTCTTCTTCGGGCGGGACGGCGGCGGGCAGTACACGCTCGACGCGATGTATGTAACGAACGCGGACGTCGTCGCCGTCGTGGAAAGCTGCGACGAAGCCGGCCGCGCCGTGCTCACGCAACGCAACAAATTCTCGCGGGGCGACACGCTCGAGCTGCTTTGCCCCGGAAAGCCCCCCGTCCCGTTTACGGCGGCGGAACTGCTTGACGAGGACGGGGCGCCGATTGAATCGG
The DNA here is from genome assembly GCA_012521555.1 of Clostridiales bacterium. GTDB lineage: Bacteria > Bacillota > Clostridia > Oscillospirales > Oscillospiraceae > Sporobacter. The sequence continues at coordinate 35,396 of JAAYMC010000089.1, read as the reverse complement.
CCCCGCACCCGATGATGCGCTTTCAGATGACCCTTCCGGCGGCGGCCCCGAGGCTGTCGATTTTGCGAAAACCGCGCTCCTAGCGGCGAAAATGGCCGATTATGGCGGTTTTTCTCCTGGTTTTTTAGTTATTGACACGCCTTTTTACGTATTATATAATTAACTTCCGCACGGCGACTTGTTCGCTGCACGGCAGTGGGCAACGTGCCTGATGACAAGCCCGGGCGTTTTTTCGCGCCGGGGTGGATAAGGAGGTGCCAGCATGTTAAGAACATACCAGCCCAAAAAGCGTCAGCGCGCCAAGGAGCACGGCTTCCGCAAAAGAATGTCGACACGCAACGGCAGAAAGGTCCTCGCTCGCCGCCGCAGAAAGGGCAGAGCGAAGCTTTCCGCTTAACATGGCAGCGGCAACAGGAAACAGGAAAAAGGAGTCTCAGGGCGGTTTCATCCGCCCTAAGCCTGTTTATCGAGGAGAGCGGGCCGCGTGAAATTTTCAGTCTCGCTTAAAAGCAATAACGATTTCCGCCGGCTTTACGCGAAAGGCAAGTGCGCCTCGTCCCATAACATGGTTTTGTACTGTCGGCCCAACAGGCTCAGGCTCAACCGCGTCGGCATCACCGTCAGCGCCAAGCTCGGCAAGGCCGTCGTGCGCAACCGCGTGCGCCGCCGCCTCCGGGAAGTCTACCGCCTCAACGAGGACAAGCTCTCCCCCGGCTACGATATTGTGCTGGTGGCGCGCGGGCGGGTCAAAACGGCGCTGTTTCGCGATCTGGAGACTGATTTTCTCTCTCTTTGTCAAGAATTAGGAATAGCGAAATGAAAAAGCTGCTCATCGCCTGCGTGAAGTTTTACAGGCGTTATATCTCGCCGCTTCGTCCCCCCTCCTGCCGGTTTACGCCGACCTGCTCGGCTTACGCGCTCGAAGCGATTGAGAAGTACGGAGCGGCGAAGGGCCTGTGGCTCTCCCTCAAGCGAATCTGCAAATGCCATCCTTTCCATAAGGGCGGGTACGACCCCGTCCCATGATGCTTGAATAGATTGGAGAACTTAAGAATTGAGCACGATAGCAAAACCGTTCGGCTGGCTTTTAATGCTGCTGTATGACCTCGTAGGCAACTACGGCGTCGCCGTCATCCTCTTTGCCCTCATCGTGAAAATCATCCTGCTGCCGTTTCAGATGAAATCGAAGCGCGGCATGATGAAACAGACGCGCCTGCAGCCGAAGATCAAGGAAATTGAAAAACGCCACGGCGGGAACAAGCAGAAGATGAACGAGGAGCTGCAAAAGCTCTACCGGGAAGAGGGCGTCAACCCCCTGTCGGGCTGCCTGTGGTCCCTCATCCCGCTGCCGATTATCATCGCCCTGTTTTCCGCCGTCAGCCGCCCGCTGACCACGATGATGCGCGTCCCGAAGGAGCTGCTTCAGGAAGGCGGCGCGATTTTAAATAAGCTCACAAGCCTCGGCTTTGAGCCGTCGATGACGGCAAACTACCTCGAAATCGAGCAGGCGCAGTTTATCTCGCATCACTTCAGCGAATTTGCCGGCTTAAGTGATAAACTGCGCGCACTCGACTATAATTTTATCGGACTGAATCTCGGCATGCGCCCGCAGTGGAACTTCCTGTGGACGACGGACTGGTCCAACCCCTCCGTCTGGCTGCCGGGGCTCGGGCTGTTCCTGATCCCGTTCATTTCCGGCTTCCTCGCGTTCTTGTCCGCGAAGGTGAGCATGAAGATGAGCGCGGCAAGCGGCCAGACGCAGCAGCAGCAACAGAGCTCGTCCATGCTCCTGTTCATGCCGCTCATCTCCGTGTACTTCGCCTTCATCATGCCGGGCGCCATCGGCGTGTACATCATCTTCAGCTCCCTGTTCGCCTTTATCCAGGACATCATCCTCACAAAGTACTACACGAAAATTCTCAACAAGGAAGACGCCGCGCGCGCCGAGACCCAGCGCAAGAAGGACGCCGAGCTTGAGGCCAAGCGCCGCGAAGCGGAGCGCCAGGCCAAGGCGATGGAGCGCAACCCCAACACGTCGAAGAAAAAGCAGCTCAAGGAAGAGCGCCGCTTAAAGCAGGAGCGCGCCGCCGAATGGGCTAAGAAAAACGCGCCCAACAAGAGCGAGGAATACGAGCCCAGCCGCGTCGGCGACCGCCGCTACGCCCGCGGTCGCGCCTACGACCCGCACCGGTTCGATAAGAACTTCAAAAAGCCGCCCGCCGACGAGGCGGAAAAAGAGGCGGCATCAGCGGCGGACGTGCCGGAAAATACTCCCGTCGAGCAGGCCGCGGCGCCGTCTGAAACGGTTTCAGGCGTCCCCGCCGCTGAGACGGTTCCTGCGCCCGTCTCCGAACCTGAGCAGGCCGAGTCCGGCGCGCAGCAGGACGACGCGGCCGCATCCGAAGCGTCTGCCGCCGATGTGTCCGAGCCGGATGCCGGGAGCGGCGAGAGCCTCACGCGCGGCACCCTTTCGACTCCGGAATACACCCAGCCGGACGACGTACAATAAGCACCCACAGACGCCGGAGCCTTTCGGCGGATTATCACGCGCCGCCCCTTAAGCGGAGCCTCAAGGAGATGACCGAAATGCTGGTTTCGATTGAAGCAACCGGGAAAACGGAGGAAGAAGCCATTCAGAACGCGCTCAACCAGCTTGGATTGCAGCGCGACGACGTGACCGTTGAAATCATAGAGCGGGCCAAATCGGGCTTTTTGGGACTTAAGAGCACTCCGGCCGTCGTGAGAGTGTCCTACGAACGCCCCGACACGCAGAGCGAGCGCGTGGAGCAGTTCCTCACGGGCCTTTTCGAGCGCATGGGCGTCAATGCCACGCCGCATATCCGGGAAGAGGAGGACGGCGTCCTCTCCGTGACCCTCACGGGGGACGACCCGGGCGCGCTGATCGGCCGCCGCGGCGAAACGCTCGACGCCATTCAGCACCTGACCAACTATGTCATCAACAAAAAAGCGTCCAGCCGCGTGCGGGTGAACATCGACGCGGAAAACTACCGCGCCCGCCGCAACGAGGCGCTGGAGAAGCTGGCCAATAAAGTCGCGGCGAAGGTCGTCAAATACCGCCGCAATATGACGCTCGAGCCCATGAACTCCTACGAGCGCCACGTCATCCACACGGCGCTTCAGGGCTTCCCGAACGTCACCACGTATTCCGTCGGTTCCGAGCCGAACCGCCGCATCGTAATCGCTTACGACAAAAGCGGCTCAGGCTCCGCCCAGAACCTCCGCGAGCGGCGATAACCGCAAGCTTTTTTGAAAGAGGGGGATTACCATCATTACCGAAAAAGTCAAGGAGCTTCTCGCCTCGCAGTTTGCCGTCGATGCCGGCAGCATTACGATGGAAACTGACCTGGTGCAGGATCTCGGCGCCGATTCTCTCGACCTTGTCGAACTGATTACGCTGCTCGAGGAGGAGTTCGGCATCGTCATCACCGACGAGACGGTATACAATTACAGAACAGTTGCCGAGATTGTGGAGTTTATCGAGCAAAAGCTCGGGGCCATGGCCTAAACTACATAAAAGCCGAAGCGTTCCGCTTCGGCTTTTCCTTTAATTAAACTGTGAAAGCGCTCACTGCGCGTCTTCACACAAGACGTCGCCGCACTCCGGGTGCTCGTCAAACCAGTGCTCGGCGTACGGGCACGTCGGCAGCGCCTTCCGCCCCGTCTCCCGAAGCGCGGCGACCGCCCGCGCCATCAGCTCGCCGGCAATCCCTTTCCCGCGCAGGGACGGGTCTACGAACGTGTGGCAGATGTCCACCGTCTTCTCATCCACGGCCGGAAAGTCCACCTCCGCCAGCACGACGCCCTCTTCCTCGTACACGATTTTGTTTTCATGCTGCACAAACGGCACGGCGCTCACTCCTTTATGCCGCCCAGGCGGCCCTTTTTCGCTTATCGTACCACGCCGCGCCTTTCCGGGCAAGACGTTTGTCCCCCAAAAAATCGCCCATATTTGGAAGAAAAGGAAAAAGGAGCACGGTATTTTAACTGAAATTTGTTTATTGTCGTATTACCGTGTTACTAGATTACCACGCTAAAGTCTGTTATACTGATTGTATGAGTCTGAAACGGAGCGTGAGTGCGACATGACGCAGGAAGTGCTGAAAAATGAGGAAAAGGCGATGCTGCGCCTTCGCGCGCTGTACCGCCGGTACGGCTACGCGCAGTACAAGATGAGCAAATTCGAGGAGTACGACCTGTACGCGCGCAACAAGAATTTCCTCCCCTGCGACTACGTCGTCACGTTCAACGAGCCGGGCGGGCGCCTGATGGCCCTCAAGCCCGACGTCACGCTCTCCATCGTGCGCAACACGCGCGGGAGCGCCGGCGCGTGCAAATACTTTTACAACGAAAACGTCTACCGCCTCTCCGCGGACGGGCGGGAGATCAGGGAGCGGATGCAGGCCGGCCTTGAATACATCGGCGAGCTCGACGTGCTGGCCATGAGCGAGGTCATCTTCCTCGCCCTCAAAAGCCTTGAGACCATCAGCGACCGGTACCTGCTGGACATATCGCACCTTGGCTTTGTCGGCGGGCTGCTCGAGTCCCTTGGCCTGCGCGCCGAGGTTCAAGCCGACATCCTGCGGTGCATCAGCAGGAAAAACGCGCCGGAGATTGAAGAAATCTGCGCGAGGCACCATGTCTCGCAGGAAAACACGCGCAAACTTACGACACTCGCCTCCCTCTACGGGAAGTGGGAGGACGTGCGCGAAACGCTTTTGTCTCTGTGCGCGAACGAGAAGATGCGCGCGGCCGTCTTCGAGCTTGAGGCGGTTTTGGAGACCGTCCGCGCCCTCGGCGGCTCCGGCGCGATTTACATCGACTTTTCGACGGTCAACGACATGAACTACTACAACGGCATCATCTTTCAGGGGTATGTCGACGGGCTGCCCGAGGGCATCCTCTCCGGGGGGCGGTACGACCCGCTCCTCCAGCAGTTCGGGCGGGACGCCGGCGCCATCGGCTTTGCCGTCTACCTCGACCTGCTCGAGCATTTCCACAGGCCCGACCGGGAGTACGACGTGGACGTCCTGCTCCTCTATGACGAAGCAACGCCGCCCGCCGTTGCCGCCGAACACGTCCGGCGCATCACGGAGTCGGGCGAGAGCGTGCGGGCGACCAGGACCCTTGATGAGAACGTAAAATACCGCCGCCTTGTGCGCCTTGAGGGCGGCAGGGCAAAGGAGGCCGGAAATGCTTAATATTGCCCTTCCCAAAGGCCGCCTCGGCGACGCGGTGTACGACATTTTCGAGTCCGTGGGGTACGGCTGCCCCGCCATCCGCGAGGGCGGCCGGAAGCTGATATTTGAAAGCCCCGAAAACGGCGTGCGCTTCTTCTGGGTAAAGCCCTCGGACGTGGCCATTTACGTCGAGCGGGGCGCGGCGGACGTCGGCGTGGCGGGGAAAGACATCCTGCTTGAATACCAGCCGGACGTGTATGAACTCCTCGACCTTGGCGTCGGCAAGTGCCGGATGTGCGTGGCCGCGCCGAAAGGATTCCGCGAAGACACGGACAGGACGCTGCGCGTGGCGACGAAGTTTTCCCGCATCGCAAGGACGTATTACGCCGGGCGCGGCCGGGAGATTGACGTGATTGGCCTCAACGGCTCCATTGAGCTGGCCCCGATACTCGGGCTGTCGGACGTGATCGTCGACATCGTCGAGACGGGGACGACGCTGCGGGAAAACAACCTCGAGGTCATCGAGACGATCTGCCCCATCAGCGCGCGGCTCATTGCCAACAAGTCCAGCTACAAGTTTAAGCACGGCGAAATCTCAGCGCTCTGCCGGAAAATTTCGGAGAAAGGGGGCCCCGGCGATGATTAAAATTCTCAGAGATGTCAAAGCGCCCGAAATCTTCATCCGCGTCGACGACGAGGCGGATGTGTCCGCCGCCGTCGCCGCCATCATCGCGGACGTGCGCCGCGAGGGCGACGCCGCCGTGCTCCGCTACAGCGAGAAGTTCGACGGCGCGCGCCTTGACTCCCTTGAGCTGACCGACGAGGAAGCCTCCGCGGCGCTCAAGCAGGTGGACGGGGCTTTCGTCGAAATCCTGCTGCGCGCGGCGCGGAACATCGAGGCGTTCCACCGCCGCCAGCTCCGGGAAGGGTTTGAACTCACGGGCGATAACGGCGAAATTCTCGGGCAGAAGGTTTTGCCCCTTGCCCGCGTGGGCGTGTACGTCCCGGGCGGGACGGCGGCCTACCCCTCCACGGTGCTCATGAACTGCATCCCGGCGCGGATTGCCGGCGTGAAGGAGATTATCCTCGTAACGCCCCCGCGGCCGGACGGGACGGTCCGCCCGGAAATCGTCGCCGCCGCGCGCATCGCGGGAGCCACCCGCATTTTCAAATGCGGCGGCGCGCAGGCCATCGCGGCGCTGGCGTACGGGACGGAGTCGATTCCGGCGGTGGACAAAATCGTCGGCCCCGGAAACGCGTATGTCGCGGAGGCGAAGCGGCAGGTTTTCGGCCGCGTCGGCATCGACATGATCGCCGGCCCGAGCGAAATCCTCGTCATCGCGGACGAGACGGCGCCGGCCCGCCACGTCGCCGCCGATCTGCTCTCGCAGGCCGAGCACGACGCGCGCGCCCGCGCCGTCCTTGTGACGACAAGCGAGGCGCTCGCGCTTAAGGTCGCTGAGGAAATCGAATCGCAGCTTGCCGAGCTCCCGCGCGAGTCGATTGCGCGCGCGTCCATCGAGTCGGGCGGCAAAATCATCCTCGCCGGCTCGCTCGACGAAGCCGTGGAGCTTGCCAACGCCCTCGCCCCCGAGCACCTCGAGCTTATCGTGGAAGACCCCTTCCCCCTGCTGGAGAAGGTGCGCAACGCCGGCTCCGTTTTCCTCGGAAAATACTGCCCCGAAGCCCTCGGGGATTATTTTGCCGGCCCCAACCACACGCTTCCCACGCTCGGCACGGCGCGCTTTTCAAGCCCCCTTTCGGTGGACGATTTCATCAAGAAGTTCTCCTACACATATTACACGAAGGAGGCGCTCGCCCGCGTAAGGGACGACATCGCCGCCTTCGCCGAGCGGGAGGGGCTGACGGCCCACGCCCGCTCCGTCACCATCCGTTTTGAGCCGGAGGCGAAGAAATGAGCCGTTTTTTATCACGCCGCTACGAAAACCTCGTGCCGTACGTCCCCGGCGAGCAGCCGCAGGACGGCGCCTTCATCAAGCTCAACACGAACGAGTCGCCTTATCCCCCGTCCCCGCTCGTGCTCGAGCGCGTGCGGGACGAGGCGGCCTCTCTCCGGCTCTATCCGGACCCCGACGCGCGGCGATTGCGCGCAAAGCTTGCCGCGCACCTTGGCGTTTTGCCGGAAAACGTGCTCGTCACGAACGGGTCGGACGAGGCGCTTGCCTTCGCGTTTCTGGCGTTTTTCGACAGGGACACGCCCGTGCGCTTTCCGGACATCACCTACGGGTTTTACCCCGTCTACTGCAACCTCTGCGGCGTGCGGGCGGACATCGTCCCGCTGCGGGAGGATTTTACCGTCTGCGTGGACGACTACGTCGCCGTGGGGCGCCCCGTGGTGCTTGCCAACCCGAACGCCCCCACAGGGCTGTTTCTCCCCGTCTCCGATATCGAGCGCATCGCCGCGTCCAACCCCGACCACATCGTCCTCATCGACGAGGCGTACATCGACTTCGGGGGCGAAAGCGCCGTCCCGCTCATCAATAAGTACGACAACCTGCTCATCGTGGGCACGTTTTCTAAGTCCAGGTCGCTTGCGGGCGCGCGCATCGGCTACGCCGCCGCCTGCGCGCCGCTCATTCAGGACCTCGATACAATCCGCAATTCCTTTAACCCCTACAACCTCTCCCGCACGGCGCTGGCCGCCGGCGAAGCGGCGCTGGACGAGCAGGCGTACTACACGAAAAACTGCCGCGAAATCGCCCGCGTGCGGGATGAAACGGCTGAAAAGTTGCGCGATCTCGGCTTTATCGTCACCGACTCGCGCGCCAATTTCCTCTTTATCCGCCACCCGGAGCGTTCCGGCCATGACCTGTACGCCGAACTGCGCGCGCGCGGGATTTTGGTGCGCTGGTTTAACCTGCCGCGCATTTCCGATTACCTGCGCGTCACCGTCGGCACGGCCGAGCAGATGGACATCTTCGTGGATACGATCCGCGCCATTATTTAAGTGAAAGGAGCCGCTGCCATGCGCCAAAGCACCATCACGCGCAAAACAGCCGAGACGGACATCACGCTCAAGCTCTGCCTCGACGGGGGCGAGGCCGGTACGATTGACACCGGCGTCGGCTTTCTCGACCACATGCTCACCCTCTTTGCCCGCCACGGGCGGTTTGCCCTGACGGTTCAGTGCGCGGGCGACCTGCACGTGGACGCGCACCACACCGTGGAGGACGTGGGCATCTGCCTTGGCGCCGCGTTTGACGTTTCGCTCGGGGAGCGGCGCGGCATCGCGCGGTACGGCGAGGCGACCGTCCCCATGGACGAAGCGCTCGTCCAGTGCGCGGTGGACATCTCGGGGCGCGCCTACCTCGCTTATGGACTGAGTTTCGACGTGCCTTATCTCGGAGGGATGGACGCCTCCCTCGTGGAGGAGTTTTTGCTCGCCTTTTGCCGCCGCGCGGGCGTCACGCTCCACGTCCGCCAGCTTGCGGGGAAAAACGCGCACCACATCGCGGAAGCGTGCTTTAAGGCCCTCGCCCGCGCCATGCGCGCGGCCGTGGCCGTCGACCCCGCTTTGGGCGGGGAAATCCCGTCGACGAAAGGCGTCTTGTAAGCCTTTCAGGCGAAAATCAAGGAGACCATAATGATAGCCATAATCGACTACGGCGTGGGAAACCTCTTTTCCCTGCGCAGCTCGTTTCAATATATCGGGGCGGACGCCATCGTCACGGGCGACGCGGATGAAATCGCCCGGTGCGAGCGCATCGTGCTCCCCGGCGTCGGCGCGTTTCGCGACGCGGCGGAAAAGCTCCGCCGGGCGGGGCTTGACGAAGTCGTGCGCCGCGAGGCCCTCTCCGGCAAGCCGCTTCTCGGCATCTGCCTTGGGATGCAGATGCTCTTTGACAGGAGCCTTGAGTACGGCGAGCACAAGGGCCTGGGGCTTATCCCCGGGAGCGTCGTGCCCCTTGCGCCCCTTCTGCCGCCGGGGCTGAAAGTGCCGCACATCGGCTGGAACGCGCTCATTTTCCCGAAGGACAGGCCGAAAAGCCGCCTGTTCCGGTTTGTCGGCGAGGGCGAGCACGTCTATTTCGTCCACTCCTACCACGCCTCGGGCTGCGAAGACGCCGTCACCGCCACGGCGGAGTACGGCGTGCCCGTCACAGCGGCGGTGGAGCGGGGGAATGTGTTCGGCACGCAGTTTCACCCGGAAAAAAGCGGCCAGACGGGACTGAACATCCTGCGCGCGTTTTGCTCTGTTTAGGAGGTCACAGCATGATTCTTTTGCCGGCCATCGACGTGTACGAGGGGCGCGCCGTGCGCCTGTACAAGGGCGATTATAAGCAGATGACGGTGTATAACGACAGCCCCGTCTCTCAGGCCCTTGCCTTCCGGGACGCGGGGGCGCAGTACCTCCACGTCGTCGACCTGGAGGGCGCGCGGGACGGGACGACGCCGAATTTCGACGTGATTGCGCGCATCGCGAAGGAGACGGGCCTGCCCGTTGAAGTCGGCGGAGGTGTCCGCTCGATGGAAACGATTGAAAAGTACCTTGACGCCGGCATCGCGCGCGTCATCCTCGGGACGGCGGCGCTTACCGACCCCGCTTTCCTCGCGGACGCCGCCGCGCGGCACGGGGAGAAAATCGCCGTCGGCGTCGACGTGCTGGACGGCTTTGTCGCCATCCGCGGGTGGACGGAGGTCACCGGGACGCGGTGCCTTGACTTCATGCAAAAGCTCGTATCCATCGGCGTCAGAACCGTCATCTGCACCGACATATCGAAAGACGGCGTGCTCGGCGGGGCCAACCACGCGCTCTACAGGGAGCTTGCCGAAAAGCTGCCGCTTGAGATCATCGCCTCGGGCGGCGTCGCGGCGCTTGAGGACATCGCCGCGCTCGCGCGCTTGGGGCTGCACGGCGTCATTCTCGGAAAATCGCTCTACACGGGGAGCATTGACCTGCGCGAGGCGCTCGCCCTCGTGCGGAGGATAGAGGAGGGCGCGACATGATTACAAAGCGCATTATCCCGTGCCTTGACGTGAAAGACGGGCGCGTCGTCAAGGGCGTAAACTTCCAGAAGCTCGGGGACGTGAGCTCCCCCGTCACCCTCGCCAAGCACTACAGCGACGCGGGGGCCGACGAGCTCGTGTTTTACGACATCACCGCCTCCGTCGAGGAGCGGCGGCTGTTTACGGACATTCTGCGGGAAGTGGCCTCGTGCATCTTCATCCCGCTGACCGTCGGCGGCGGCATCAGCTCCCTCGACGATTTCGACCGCGTCCTCAAGTGCGGCGCGGACAAGGTGAGCGTCAACTCCGGCGCAATCAGAAACCCCAGTCTCATCCTTGAGGCGGCGCGCAAGTACGGCGACCAGTGCGTCGTGCTGTCGGTGGATATAAAGCGCGTGGACGGGCGTTTCCGCGTCTTCGCCCGCGGCGGGCGGGACGACACGGGGCTTGACGCCATCGAGTGGGTGCGAAAAGGCGAGTCCCTCGGCGCGGGGGAGCTCGTCGTCAACAGCATCGACACGGACGGGGTCAAGGGCGGGTTTGACCTTGAGATGCTCGAGGCGATCTGCGACGCCGTGAGCATCCCCGTCATCGCCTCGGGCGGCGCCGGCTCGGCGGAAGATTTCGTCCGGCTGTTTAAGACGATTCCGAAGGTGGACGCGGGGCTGGCCGCCTCCATCTTCCACTTCGGCGAGGTGGAAATCCCCGCCCTCAAACGGCTTCTTGCCAGCGAAGGGATACCGGTGAGGATATGACGATGGATATTGACACGCTGAAATTTGACGAACAGGGCCTCATCCCCGCCATTGTGGTGGACGAGGATACCGGCGCGGTGCTCACCCTCGCGTATATGAACCGCGAAAGCCTTGAGATTTCCATGAAGGAGGGGCGCACGTGCTTCTGGTCCCGCTCGCGCGGGGAGCTCTGGCGCAAGGGCGAGACGTCCGGCAATGTGCAGCGCATCGTGCGCATCACCGCCGACTGCGACGGGGACGCTTTGTGCGTCTTCGTGCGCAAAACGGGCCCGGCCTGCCACCTCGGGACGGACTCGTGCTTTACCCGGCCGGTGTTTGAAGGGCTGGAGCCCGAGGGGTTTTCGCTCGAAAAGCTCATGGAGCTGATAAAGGGGCGCAAGACGGAGAAAAAGGAGGGCTCCTACACCTCCTACCTCTTTGAAAAAGGGCTCGACAAAATCCTCAAAAAAGTCGGCGAGGAGTCGACGGAGGTCATCATCGCCGCAAAGGCCGAGGACAAGAGGGAGACGGTCTACGAAATTGCCGATCTTGTCTACCACGTCCTCGTGCTCATGGCGCAGCTTGGCATCCCCATCGGGGACGTGCGGGAGGAGCTTAAGTCCCGCCACATCATTGACAAAAAAGTCAAGCAGGAGAAAATGACATGATACTCGCCCCTTCGCCCCTTCGCTCCAACCTGCACGCGCACTCGACATTTGACGACGGCTCCCTCTCCCCGGAGGAGATGGTGCGCGCGGCCGTCAGGGCGCGGTTTGACGTCATCGGCATCTCCGGCCACGCGTACATGGGGCGCCCCTCGGAGTGGACCATGACGCCGTCCGGCACGCGGCAGTTCGCCCTTGAGATGGCGCGGCTGAAAGACAAGTACGCCGGCATCATCGACGTTTACTGCGGCGTCGAGCAGGACGTCCTCGCGCCGGTGCCGGAGGTGAAATTTGACTTTGTCATCGGCGCCTGCCACGCGGTGGACGCGGGGGGCGAGCTCGTCTACGCCGACGCGAGCCCCGAGCACCTGCGCGCGGGCGTGGAGCGGCACTTTGGCGGGGACTACTACGCCTTTGTGCGGGCGTATTACGAGACCGTCGCCGCCATCGGCCGCGATTTTACCCCCGATTTCGTGGCCCACTTCGACCTTGTGACAAAGTACAACGAAGGCGGATTGTTTTTCGACGAGGACGACCCGCGCTACCGCGCCGCCGCGATTTCCGCGCTGATTGCCGTGATGGAGCGCGTGCGCGTCTTCGAGATTAACACGGGCGGGATGTACCGCGCGGGGCGGTCCGTCCCGTACCCCGCGCCTTTTATCCTGCGTGAAATCCGCGCCCGGGGGGGCGAAATCCTCCTGACAAGCGACAGCCACGACGCCGCCTCCCTCGGGTACCGGTACGACCTCGCCGCGGAACTGGCCCGCAGCGCCGGTTTCCGTTACGCGAAGGTGCTCACGCCGAGAGGGTTTATCAGCGTCCCGCTGTAAAGCGCCCGGCTTGCGGCGCCCTTCGCGCCGCGTTTCGACAGATTGGCGCGCCATAAGACGGTTTTGCCCGATAAAGGCCGCTTGCCGACTTTTCCCGGTAAAACACGCGCTTCGCGTTGACAAACCCCGCGCCGTCCGGTAAAATCTAGTTAAAGTAAATACCGCCCTTCAAGTGTCCCCTTGAGCGCCTTTAGCTTTTGGGGGAGAATAGGAAATCGGGTGCAAATCCCGAACGGAACCGCCGCTGTGAGCGCGGAGGGCTTGCCTTTGACGAAAGTCGGTCACTGGGAAACTGGGAAGGCCCGGCAAGCCCGCAGGCGTATATCGCCGCACGCGCAAGTCAGAAGACCTGCTTGAAGCGCCGCCTTGGCCCGGGATTGGCCCCACGGCGGCATGTCTGAGTGCAGAAAAACGGCTGCATCAACTTCTCGTTGATGCAGCCGTTGTTTTAACTAAAGTCCTCCCGCATATCCATGCGCTCTCCATATTGTGATTGTTTCTCCTCTACAGGGCAAACGCCAGGCGGCAAATTCTGCCGTTTGGCGTTTGCTTTTTTGCTATGATGCCGGGCGCGCGCTGGAGCGCGCGTAATGGAAGATATACTGCTGCGCGATACCGGCGTACGGCGCAAAGCGGCTCACATCCGCCCGCCCGCCGTACTGGCTCTCCAGGGCCTTCTTCATCCACGTGTCGACGGGGAAGGCATTGAGCTTGCCGAGCCCGAACAGCGCCGCGCAGTGGGCGACTTTGTCGCCCACGCCGTCGAGCGCCTTAAGCGATACAACCGCGTCGCGCTCCGGCGCGTCCTTGAGCTTTTCCAAATCAATCCGCCCTTCCGCGACGGCCCGCGCCGCGCCGATGATGTACCGCGCGCGGTAGCCGCACCGCAAGGGCGCAAGGTCCTCCTCGCGCAGCGCCGCGAGCGTTTCCGGCGCGGGGAAGGCGTAAAGCGTCCTCCCCTCAAACTGGACCGGCGCGCCGAACAGGCGGCAGAGGGCCTCGACAATCTGCGTGATGCGCGGGATGTTGTTGCACTGCGAGATGATGAACGTGCACAGCGCCTCCCACGGCTCCTGCCGCAGGATGCGGATGCCCGCCCCGTGCTCCGCCGCCCGCGCCATGTAGGGGTCGACGGAAAGGGCGGCGCGGATGGCGGCGTAGTCGCGGCCTAAGTCGAAGTAGTCGCGCCAGAGGGACTCAAACTCTCCCCTGCCCCCGCTGATAAAGACGCTCTCCCCAATCTGCCGCGCGCGGGCGGCGCGCCCGTATGCGACGCCTATGTAAGAGCGCGCCGCGCCCTCCTCGGGCCGCCAGCGGAAGCACTGGCCGCAGTTAAACGTCTTATCCAAATCGAAATCCGCGGTGCGGACTTCCGTTTCCGTCTCGTGAAAGATGATGTCCATATTATCCGTAGGTAAACCCGCGTTTGGCGTCCTTAAACTCGGCAAGGCGCAGTTCGTACGCGTCCATCGCCGCCTTTTCAAACGCCGGCGGGCGGTCTCCCGCGCCGATAAGGCGGAGCATGTAGCGCGCGAAAGGCGGGTTTAGGATGAGCAGCGGCCCGAGCACATACGTGGCCATAAAGTTTTTGCAGCGGATGCCTTCGCGCTTTTCCTCGGGATTGCGCCCCGCGCCGCGCACCGTCTCAAACAGCGCCGGCACGTCCTCGCCGCCAAAGGCGTGGGAAAACTGGCTCTTAAAGCCGACGATGTCCATGTCTTCAAATTTGCCGAGGTAGAGCCCGTTGTAGCGCCTTTCCATCGCGCGGCGGGCGACGAGGTCAAACAGGCCCAGCATGGGCGTCGCGCCCCCGCCCTCGTCCACGATTTCGCGGATGAACAGCTCCATCGCGTTTCCGGTGGCGAGCACCGGCATGCCGTCTTCGATTTTTGCTTTGAGCGCGTCAAGGTGCGGCATGAGTGCGTCGCGCGCTAAAAGCTGCGCCCGCTCCGTCATGGAGCTGATGTAGACGAGGCTGACGTCGCCGTCTAAAAACCTCGGGCGTGCCTTGAGGGACGTCTTCACAACCTCCGCTTCCGGCACGGCGCGGCGCAGGTACTCGACGTTCATGAGGTCCCCGTAGAGGTTGCACACCTCGGGAAAGAGAATTTCGATGGTCATTTCGCCGCCGCCTCCTCCGCGCACCGGATGATTTTCGCCTGGACTTTATAGACAAGGTCGAGCGCGTCCGTCCCGTAAAACAGGCACACGCTCTCGCCCGGGTTGTACGCCAGAAGATCCGGCGCGTCAAGCTCGGACATGGTGCACCGCAGCTTCTCCTCCGGCACGCCGGCGATGAGCAGTCTCAGGTAGTAGTCCTTCGCGCGCGGGCCGGTGCACACGATGCGCGTGATACCCTCCCGGGCGAGGAACTCAAAGTCGCAGTCGTACAGCCACGTCGTGTTCTCCGACCACTTTTTCTGGTCCTCCATGCAGTTCATCATGAGGATGATTTCCTTCTCCCCGGGCAGTTGGCTGATGTAGTCGAAGGCGCGCGAGCCGGCAAGCGCGTTTTTGTCCTTGGACATCTGCATCACCACGCGCACATTCCCCGCCTGCCGCGCATTGTACCGCGTCTCGACGATTTTCGTCCGGCGCAGGCTCCCGGCAATCTCCTCGTGGGACAGGCCGAATTCGTGCAGGGCGGCGGCGACGGTGACGACGTTGTAGATGTTGAACACGCTGTCGCTGAGCAGCGGGTAGACGGCGCGGCCGCCCTGTTTGTCCGTCACCGTCATGGTCATGGCCGCGGTGTCCACGTCCGTGCCGAGGTAGTCCGGCTCCGGGGACTTAAAATCGCAGTCGCGGCAGCGGGCGCGCCCGATGTGGTGGTAGCGGCGGTAGTCGTAGACGAGCTCGCCGCTGCATATCGGGCAGATCTGCAGGTCGTTGATGAGGTTGACGCACTCGACCACGTCCGTGTCCATCCTGTCCACGGCGAAGTACACCCGCTCGTTTTCCGGCGCGATGCGGGAGGAGATGAGGTCGTCGGCGTTGAGCACGAGCTTCGTCTCGCGCGGGACGGCCTGCTCGATGAAGCTGGCGATGTACTCCGGATGGGCGTTGCGCATGATCGAGTCGCGAAACAGGTTCGTTATCACCAGCAGCTTCGGCTTGAGGTATGGGTAGATGCGCTTGGACGAGCGCTCGTCGATTTCCAAAACGGCCGTCTTATAGCGCGCCTTCCCGGAAAGAGAGCTGCCGCTGAGAAGCGTCGTCGCGATTCCGGCGGCGACGTTTGAGCCGAGCCGGTTGCTCAGGACCTTGTGTCCCCGGTCCGTCAGGACGTCCGCGATGAGGTTTGAGACCGTCGTCTTCCCGTTCGTGCCGGTGACGGCGATGATGTTCTCCGGCTTGCCCACCTGTCCGAGAAAATCGGGGCAGATTTTCAGCGCCACGACGCCGGGGAAATACGTGGCGTTGCGTTTAAGGACGCGCAGCGCAAGCCGCGCGCACTTTCCAAGCCAGAGCGCGAGTAAAAACCTTAACTTCCGCATCATTCATCTACCTTTTCTGTCCGCCCGGCGCCGTCGTCCTGCGCCGGCTGTTCGCCTTCACCTAAAAATGTAGCCACGCAGCGGCAAATTGAAACGCCCTGCGCGTAAAATTTCATCTCGTAATCCGTCATCACGCCGACGGGGCCGTTTTCGTGCAGGTTTCGCGTGATTTCCGAGAGGGCAAACCCCGCCTCGCGGAACGTCCCGAGGGAGTAGTCGAAAAGTTCGGGGTTGTCCGTCTTGAAGTGAATCTCTCCGCCCGGGCGGAGGATTTTCTTGTAGATCGGGAGAAAACGCTCGGAAGTCAGCCGCCTTTTCGCGTGCCGCTTGCCGGGCCAGGGGTCGCTGAAGTTGAGGTAAATGCGGTCGACCTCCCCGTCGGCAAAAAACTCAAGGAGGTTGGACGCGTCCTGCGTCATAAAGCGGATGTTCCGGAGGCCCTCCGCCATCGCCTTTTCCAGGCCGATAATCATGGCGTCGGCCACGCGCTCGAGGGCGACGAAAAAGACGTCGGGGTGGAGCTTCGCCGTCTCGACGGTAAAGCGCCCGCGCCCGCACCCGATTTCAAGGTGCAGCTCCTTGTATCCGGGGAATTCGTCGCGCCACCGGCCGCGGAGGAGCCACGGCTCCCTGACCAAAAGCGCGGCGCAGCGCTCCATACGCGGGATGAGGTTTCGTTTTTTGCGCATTCTCATATCTTTAGTTCACCGTTTGCGAAAGGTTTTAAGCGCCGGGCTGTGCGCGCCGCGAGCGTTTCTGGCGGACCGAGGCGGCGAGGGCCAGCCCCGCGGCCACGACGAGGGCGACGCCCGCGACGAACTGGAACCTAAACACCGTCGAGCCGGGGCGGATCGCCTCGGTGATGTTCGTAAACACGATGGGGGACAAATACCCGCCGATGCCCGGCAGGACGGAGTTGACAATCGCCACCGCCGTCGCGGAGTTTTCCGTACTGACGCAGTTGGACGTGCCGAACAGCACCTGCGGGACGAGCAGGCTCATGGACATGCCGGCGATAAACACGCCGATGAATACGACGATAAGGGAGAACGTCCCCACGCTGATGAGCGTGTACCCGACGGCGTACAGCACAAACGCCAGCGGCATGGTGTAGTCCTTGAGTTTTGCCGAGATGCGGCTGAAGAACAGCCCCATGACGACGCCGCCGGCCATCTGGATGGCGGTGGCGACGCCGGCCGTCGCGGTATTGCCGAGGCGGGCGTTGTCCAGGTGGGTGGAGATGTTCGTGCCGTTGACGTTGTTAATCAGGGCGTTGAGCATGGCCGCGACGCCGTAGAAAAACACGGCCGCCGGCAGGTTCCACTTCTTCCTCGGCGCGCCCTCGGAAGGCGGCTCCATCGGCTTGTCGCGCGGGACGTATTTGACGGCCACGAACACGAGCGGGACGGCCAGCAGCAGCATCAGATAGCCCCCGTACCAGACGGCCTGCGCCAGCAGCCCGCCGCCGACGCTCAGTACGATGGCGCCGCCGTTGATAAACGCCGACTGGATGCCCATGCTCAGGCGGCGCTCCTCTTCATTAAACTGGTCGAACATGACGCTGGACAGCGGCCCGACCAGAAAGCCCATGCCCACGCCGATAAGGACGCTGAAGAGCTTAAGCTGCCAGAAGCTCGTGTGCAATACAAGGGCGGCGACGGCGGTCAGCCCCATCAGGGCCGTTCCGATGACGACGCACGCCTTCTTCGAGAGAATCCGGCGGGCTATGAGCGCCGACGAGAGAATCGACGCGAAGAGCGCCACGACGCTCGGCAGCATCATGGCCGCCTGGATATCGGCAAGGCTCCTGTCGGTAAATTTCTGCGTTTTGATTTTCTGTATGCCCGGCGTGGGCGCGAACATCGCCATCTGAAGCGTGGAGATAAACATCGAAGCGATGAAAAACCGCCGCTTCTCTGGGGACATTGCCTTCATGGTCTTCCTCCTGTCGCTTAAAGCTCCGGCATCGGGCGGCTTTTTTGCTGAACAAGCGCATATTTTCCGCCGCGCGGGTATCTTTTTACGCGCGCCCCATCTTCTCGCGGCGCGATGCCAGGGCAAACAGGATGGCGCCGAAGACAAGCGCGAGCGCGCCGACGAACGCGAAGCGGAAAACGGTCGAGTCGGGCGAAAGTGCCTGCGTGAGGTTTGTAAAGACGACGGGGGAGATGAACGCGCCGAAGCTCGGCGCCACGGATGTGGCGATGAGCGTGCCCGTGGCGGACGTCGACTCATCCACAAGCTGCGAGACGCGGAACGTGCAGTGCGGGAGCATCATGCTCATGGACATGCCGGCGATAAACACGCCGAGAAGGGTCATCACAAGCGTGCGCGGGAACAGGGCAAGGAGTATAAAGCCCACGAAGATTGCAAGGCACGCGAGCGCCATGATTTTGTCCTTGAGTTTAGTCGAGAGCTTGCCGTAAAAGATGCCGGCAAACGCGCCGCCGCCCATCTGCAGGGCGGAAGCGACGCCCGCGACGGCCGCGCCGTTTTTATCGCCGAGGTAAGCGGAGATGTGCGTGGAGATGTTCGTGCCGCACACGCAGTAGACGGCCATGAACACCAGCACGACGGCGGCGTAATAGAAAACGCCGGAGTGAATCGGCGCGCGCTTTTCGCCGGTCGCCCTGCGCGCCGGCGTCTTTTTGCCCGGGACGGTGATGAGGACGAGCGCCATAATCGGCAGCCCGATAAGGAAGAGGAGATACCCGCCGTACCAGAGGCGCGCCGCGGCAAGCCCGCCGGCGACGCCGAAGAGGACGCCGCCGCCGTTGATAAACGACGTCTGATAGCCCGTGATGGCCTGGCGGGGTTCTTCCTCGAAGTTGTCGAAAAGGAGGCCGAAATTGTTCGTCATGTAAAAGCCCGTGGCGACGCCGAGAAGGACGTTCATCAGGACGAAGCACCAGTACGCCGAGTGAAAGACGGCGGCGAAGGCGCCCGTCAGAAACAGGACGAACAGGCCGAACGCCACGGCAAACTTTTTGGATATAACACCTTTGTTAATCAAAAACGCCGCGATGACGGACATGATCAGCGACACGAGATTCAGCGACGAAATCACGGTCTGGATTTCGGCAAGCGTCCTGTCGGGGAACGCCTTTGTCTGAATCGTGTTGATGGCGGGGCTGAGCGCGAGGTTTGGCATCTGGACGAGGGCGACGATGAGAATCGTCCACATGAGCGCTTTCTGTTTCTTCGTCAGCTTCGACATACTCTCCCCCCTGTATTTCCGCAAAGAAGGAGGCCGGCCAAGGCCTCCCAGCGTCCCATAAAAGTTATTTTATGCTATTCCCGCTGTCTTTTCAAGCAGGCAAATCTTACATTATGCGCCCGCGCGGCCGCTTAATCCACGGGCTCTCCCAGCGCGCGCAGCACGTCCGTAAAGTACGGCGGGAGGGGCGTCTCAAGGCGGATTTCCTCCCCCGTCCGCGGGTGGGTAAATTTCAGCGCCTTCGCGTGCAGGCACTGGCCAGAGAGCCCTTTTTCCGGCTTTTTGCGCCCGTAGACAAGGTCGCCGAGGAGGGGGTGGCCGATGTACGCCATGTGTACGCGGATCTGGTGCGTCCGCCCCGTCTCAAGCCGGCAGCGCACGTGCGTGTACCCGTTGTACCGCGCGACGACTTCAAAGTGCGTCACCGCCTCGCGCCCGCCCTGCTTGAGGATTGCCTGGCGCTTGCGGTCCGTGGGGTGTCGGCCGATGGGGGCGGAGATGGTGCCGAAATCCTCCCGGATGCGCCCGATGACGACGGCCTCGTACACGCGCGAGAGCGTGCGGTCTTTCAGCTGCTGCGAGAGGCTGCGGTGCGCAAAGTCGTTTTTCGCCGCGATGATAAGACCCGACGTGTCCTTGTCGAGCCGGTGCACAATGCCCGGGCGCATCGCGCCGCCGATGCCGGAGAGGCTCTCCCCACAGTGGGCGAGAAGGGCGTTGACAAGCGTGAGGTCCGGGTGGCCCGGCGCGGGGTGGACGACCATGCCCCGCGGCTTGTTCACGACGATGACGTCGCCGTCCTCGTACACTACGTCCAGCGCGATCTCCTGCGCCGCAATCTCAAGCCGCACCGGCTCGGGGAGCGTCACGTCGAAGACCTCGCCGGCGGTGACCCTGTGGTTTTTCCGGACGGGCCGGCCGTCAAGCAGCACGCGCCCTTCCTCAATCAGGCGCTGCACGGCGCTGCGGCTGTACTCCCCGCCGAGGGCGCCGGCGAGAAACACGTCGATGCGCGCGCCTGTCTCCGCCGCTTCAATCTTCGGCATGGCCGTCAGGCCCCCTCATTGGGTTTTCCGTCGCCGCCTTCGGCGGCAGTATCCGTGTTTCCGCCCGCCTCTGCTGGCGTCTCCGGCTCTCTGGCCTCGGGCTTTTCGCCGCCGTCCGCCGCCTCCCGCGAAATATCTCCGGCGGGCGGCGCGCCGTCCGCCGCCGCGCCTTCGGCGGCTTCCATAATTTCTCCGGATGCCGGCTTTGCCTTGCCGCCCGCCGGACGGAGCGCGAAAAAGAGGGCGAAGGCGATGCCGCCGACCGTGATGAAAATATCGGCCACGTTGAACACGGCAAAGCGCACGAACTCAAACTCGAAAAAGTCGGCCACATACCCGAACAGGATGCGGTCGACGAGGTTTCCCACTGCGCCGCCCAGCACAAGGGCCAGGGACAGGCACGCGGCCTTCCCCAGCTGGCGGGGGTAGCGGAAGAGCGCGACGAGGATGGCGGCAATCGCGACAAACGAGACCGCGACAAGCGCCCACCGCATATCGGAAAAGAGGCTGAACGCCGCGCCCGTGTTCTCGACGTACACCAGGCGGATGACGCCGGGGATGAGCGGCTGGCTTCCGCCTTTTAGCAGAAGCGTCAGGAAGTGCTTGGAGAGCTGGTCGAGCAAGACGACGGCTGCGGCAATGATGAGGTAGAGCATGGCAGTCCTCCCGTTGGATTAAAGAAAAGGAGCCGCCCGCTTATTTGGGCGGCTCCGCAGCGCTCGCTTAAGAAATCGCGGCGGCGCACCGCGGGCAAAGCTGAGGATGCTCGGCGCACTCGCCGACGCGCTCGTCGTGCACCCAGCAGCGCACGCACTTGGGCGCCGTACTCGCCTTGACCTCAATCACGGCGCCTTTGAACGCCTGCGCGGCGTAGCCGGCACCGGAGCCGCGCACGGCCGTGACCTTCGACACGATAAACAGCAGGCTGAGGTTTTCGTCCTTGATCGATTCAAAGGCCTTCGCGCCTTCCTCGTCGAGGTAAATCGTAATTTCCGCGTCGAGCGGCTTGCCGATGACTTTCTCCGCGCGCGCCAGTTCCAGCGCCTTGTTGACGTCGTCGCGCAGGTTAAGGAGCTTTTCCCACTGCTCCTCCCGCTCCGGCGCGAGGACGAGGGCGGGGTTAAAGTCGGGCATATCGTTAAACAGCACGCTCTCGGTGTCGTCGCCAGCGCGGTGGGGCATGGCCGCCCAGATCTCCTCCGCCGTAAAGGCGAGAATCGGGGCGAGCAGGCGCACGAGCCCGTCTAAAATCGTGAAGATGGCCGACTGGGCGCTGCGGCGCGAGAAGCTGCCGACCGCGTCGCAGTAGAGGCGGTCCTTAATGACGTCGAGATAGAAGCTTGACATCTCCACCGCGCAGAAATTGTGGATGCCGTGGTAAATCGTGTGGTACTCGTAGCGGTCGTACGCCGCGCGCACGCGCGCGACGAGCTTGTTAAACTCCGCGACGGCCCACTTGTCCAGCTCCTCCAGCTCCTCGAAGGGCAGGGCTTCGTCGGGGTTGAAGCCGCAGAGGTTGCCGAGGATATACCGCGCGGTGTTGCGGATTTTCAGGTAAATGTCGGACAGCTGCTTGAGGATTTCCTTCGACATGCGCATGTCGTTGCGGTAATCCGTGGACGCCACCCACAGGCGCAGGATGTCCGCGCCGTAGTCCTTGATTATCTCTTCCGGCGCGACGACGTTGCCGAGGGACTTGTGCATCGCCTTGCCCTCGCCGTCGACGGTCCAGCCGTGCGTGATAATCTGCCGGTACGGGGCGACGCCCTTGGCGGCGATGCTCGTGAGCATCGAAGACTGGAACCAGCCGCGGTACTGGTCGCCGCCTTCGAGGTAAATATCCGCCGGGAAGGCAAGGCCCTCGAACTTATCCAGAACGCCCGCGTGCGTCGAGCCGGAGTCAAACCAGCCGTCGAGGGTATCCGTCTCCTTGGTGAAGGTCTTCCCGCCGCAGTGCGGGCAGACAAAGCCCTCGGGGAGAATCTCGGCGGCTTCTTTCTCGTACCAGACGTTGGAGCCGTGCTCGGCGAAGAGCTCGGCCACGACTTCGATGGTCTCCGGTGTGCAGACGGGCCGGCCGCACTCTTCGCAGTAGAAGACGGGAATCGGCAGGCCCCAGTGGCGCTGGCGGGAGATGCACCAGTCGCTGCGCTCGCGGATCATGGCGATCATGCGCTCTTTGCCCCACTCGGGGTTCCAGCGGATGCCGTCGCACGCGGCGACGGCCTTGTCCTTAATCGCGTCCACGGAGGCAAACCACTGCTCCGTCGCGCGGAAGATAATCGGGTTCTTGCACCGCCAGCAGTGCGGGTAGGAGTGGACGATCTCCTCGTAGGCAAAGAGCAGACCGCTTGCCTTTAAGTCGTCGAAGATGGCCTTGTTGGCCTTCGTATAGTGCAGCCCCTTGTACTGCAGGGCCTCCTCCGTCATCACGCCCCGGTCGTCAACGGGCGCGATGAAGGGGATTTCGGGGTACTTGCGGCAGATGTTGAAGTCGTCCACGCCGAAGCCGGGCGCCGTGTGGACGCAGCCGGTGCCGATGTCGAGCGTGACGTGGTCGCCGACGATGACTAGGGACGTGCGGTCGTAAAACGGGTGGCGCGCCACCATGTACTCCATGTCCGCACCCTTGAGTTTCCCGCAGGTCTCCCAGCCTTCGATTTTCGCCGCCTTCATGACGGCCCCGGCAAGCTCCGTCGCCACGATGTAGTACTCGTCCCCGGCGCGCACGACGCTGTACTCATAGTCCGGGCCGAGGCAGATGGCGAGGTTGCCGGGGAGGGTCCACGTCGTCGTGGTCCAGATGATAAAGTACGTCTTGTCGAGGGGGGCGATGCCGCGGAGCAGCCCCTTGTCGTCTTCCACGGGGAATTTGACGTAAATGGCCGTGCAGGGGTCGTCCGCGTACTCGATTTCCGCTTCGGCAAGGGCCGTCTCGTCCGTGGGGCACCAGTAGACGGGCTTGAGGCCCTTGTAGATATACCCCGCCTCGTACATCTTGCCGAAAACGCGCACTTCCTCGGCCTCAAACTTCGGGTCCATGGTCAGGTACGGCCTGTCCCAGTCGCCGATGACGCCGAGGCGCTTAAACTGCTCCCGCTGGCGGGACACAAAATTGGCGGCAAAGTCGCGGCACGCGTCGCGGAACTCCGAGATGGACATGTTCTTGCGGTCGAGCTTGTTTTTCTTGATAATGGCGCTTTCAATCGGCATGCCGTGATTGTCCCACCCCGGCACGTAGGGGGAGCGGAAGCCTGTCATGTTCTT
The DNA here is from genome assembly GCA_012521555.1 of Clostridiales bacterium. Classification (GTDB taxonomy): domain Bacteria; phylum Bacillota; class Clostridia; order Oscillospirales; family Oscillospiraceae; genus Sporobacter. Next base: position 11,974 of record JAAYMC010000089.1, on the reverse strand, counting down.
GTAGCGGACGATGAAGTCCTTGAGGATTTTGTTGACGGCGTGGCCGAGGTGGATGTCGCCGTTGGAGAAGGGCGGGCCGTCGTGCAGGATAAAGAGCGGCTTCCCTTCGTTCTTCTTCATGAGCTTGCCGTAAATGTCTTTCTCGTAAAAGCTGCGGAGCATCTCCGGCTCCCTCCTGGGCAGGCCGGCGCGCATGGGGAAGTCGGTTTTCGGCAGGTTGATGGTGGCGTTGTAATCGACAGGCATAGACGTTGTCTCCTCTTGTATCTAGTTAAGCGGGAAATGCCCTAAAATGCGGGTAAACGGGCCGCCTCACACAGCCGACCCGTTTCAGTACTTAAATCCTCACCGAACAAAGAGCCGTCGGTGGATTATTCTCCCTTATAATTCTTCCCAAATTTCAAATCGCTAAAATCAAAACGCGGCTTTGTGCTGTCCTGCTCCTCGCTGTCTCCGCCGTTTAAGCGGTTGCGGATGAAGCGGACGGTCTCCTCGTCCCGGAAGATGCGGTCGAACGGGTCCTCCTCCGCGGGAGCGCTGTGCATACCGAACGGGTCGTCAGGGTTTGCCGGCTCCTCCTCGGCCGCCGCCGTCTCCGTCTCCGGCTGCTGCGCTTCGGGAGGGGTCTCCGCCGCCTCTTCGGCGGGCTCTTCCTCCTTCGTCTCCAGGCCGAGGTTTTCAAGGCGCTCAAGGAAGCTCGCGTGCTGGCGCAAAATCTCCTGTGAGGCCTGAACGAAGCGCCGCGTCTCCTCTTTGGCGCGGCGGAGCTTCTCTTCCTCCTCCGCCAGCTTGGCCTTCATCTCTCCAAGACGGCTGCGGATTTCCGCCTCCGCCTGGGCGAGCATCTCTTCGCTTTTCTTTTTGGCCTCGTTTTTAATCTCGTCCCCGAGGCGCTGCGCCGTTAAGAGCGCCATGCGCATGGCTTCGTCCGTCGAGCGGTACTCTTCCACCTTTTCGACGAGGACTTTGATTTTGCTCTTGAGGATGGCGTTTTCCTTGTAAAGCGCCGTGTAATCGGCCGTGAGCGTTTCAAGGAAATCGTCAACCGCGGCCATATCGTATCCGCCAAAAACAGCTTTCACAAACTCTTTATTGGCTACTTCCTGAGGTGTAAGCATTCCGTTCAACCCTTTCTTGTCGCTCCCGATACCGGGATCTCGTATTCCGGCTCATGCCGCCGGTGCTTCCCCGACTCGCCTTAAGCGGCGGCCTTTTCGGGGAATCAGAAATACAACCCGTTGTTTTCGAGTTCGTCAATCAAATCTCCGATAAGGTCGACATTGTAGGGTGTTATCAGATACGTGCTTACGGCAACCTTTTTAATCTTGCCGTCCTGCGCGTAAGCCACGCCGCTGAGAAAGTCGATAAGCCGTCTGGCGATGTCTTTATTCGTCTGCTCAAGGTTGAGAACAACCGTCCGCTTCTCCCGGAGGTGGTCGGCGATTTCGGCGGCGTTTTCAAACCGCTCGGGCTTGACCAAAACGACCTGCAGCTGCGCCGTCGCGTGGATGTTCACAACCTTGTTGCTGTCTCTCCGTTCCTCAAATCCGCCGTAAGAGCTCCGGGCCTGCGCCGGCGTCCTCGGAGTCAGCGGAATCTCTTCCTGCGCCCGGGGTTTAAAATCTTCAAACTCATCGTCTTCGTCGTCGTAAGGGCGCATGAGTTTCTTAAATTCATTCAAAAGTCCCATCGATGGTACCTCCTGTCGGCGGCGGAAACGAGGTCTCAGCCCGCCGCCCCGGTCATTCCTATTCGCCTCCGTTCGTCAATACCGCCGCGCGCCGAAAATCGCGGTGCCGATGCGCACCATGTTCGCGCCGGCTTTTATCGCCTCGGAGAACGAATCGCTCATCCCCATGGACAAAAAATGCATGAAGATATTATCGTATTTTTTTGCACTCATGTCAATAAAAAGCTGATACATTGCGTCAAAATATGGCCGCGAATCGGCAGGATTTGCCGTAAACGGCGGGATCGCCATAAGGCCCAGGACGCGCACGCCCGGCGTCTCGCCGGCCTTTGCCAGCAGCTCGTCGAGGGCCTCCGGCGCCACGCCGGATTTGCCCGGCTCGCGCCCGATGTTGACCTCTATGAGCACGTCCTGCACGATGCCCAGCGCGCCGGCCCGCTTTCCAATCATTTCAATCTGCCTTTCCGAGTCGACGGACTCGATCATGTCGCACACGCCGACGAGCTGGCGGATTTTGTTCGTCTGAAGGGTGCCGATAAAGTGCAGCGGCGCGCCGGCGTACGCCCCCTGCGCGCGCTTTTCCAAAAGCTCCTGCACGCGGTTTTCGCCCACCGCGTCGACGCCGGCGGCGATGGCTTCCCGTACGGCCGCGGCGTCGTGCATCTTCGCCGCGGCGACAAGGCGGATTTCCTTCGGGTCCCTCCCGCTCCGGACGGCCGCTTCGGCCATTTTCTCTCTTATGGCCCTGACATTGTCGGCTATCGTCACCTGTCCATCACCTTGCCATCGTATATCTCTTCCTTCGCCGAGACGATGACCTGCGCGCCCGCGCGCAGCGCGGTGCCCGTCTCGGCGCCCGTTTTCACAATCGTCATGTCCCCGACCTGGGCGATCGGCTCGATTTTCACTTTTTCCGCGCGCATGGCGGTCAGCAGGTATATGTAAGGCTGCTCCCCGTCCTGATAGACGGCCTGCGTCGGGATGGCAAGGCCCTCGCACCTGCCGAAGAGGACTTCCGCCTCAAGGCTTCGCGCCGTGAGAACGTCCGTCATATTTGTTTTCGCGGAAAACAGCACGACGGCGCTATTCCCCTCCGCCTCGCCGACGGAGCGGACTTTCATCGGGATGACGGCGCTGATGCCGCCTGTAAAGCGGACGGCCGCCTCCGACCCCACGGCCAGGCGCAAAGCGTCCTGACTGTCCATCACGGCGGCAAAATACCACTCGATGCCCGTGACGATTTTCCCGTGTGTGTCGGCGGCGACGCGCTGCGAATCGGAAAAGAGCGCCCGAAGGGCGGACGGGGTCAGGCCCGAAAGGGCTTCCGGGCCGACATGCTCGTATCCGTCGGTGATTCCTGAAAAAACGCCGCTGACCGGCGCGGACAGGACGTCCGCGCCGGCGTTTTCCTCAATAAGCTGGTTAAGCTGCGATTTAAGGGCGGCAAGCTCCGTGTCGGAAACGCCCATGCCGCCCTGGGCAAGGACGCTCCGCTTGACGCTCAGGCTGATGGCGTCCAGGCCGGCAAAATCGCGCTGCGCCACGGCCGAGGCGAGGGCGAGGACGGCGCGCTCGGCGTCCTGCTGCGTGGAGCGGGCCCTGTTGGCCGCTTCCGCCTCCTCGACGGCAAGCTGCAGCGCGCGGATCCGGCTGGCCTTTTCCAGCGCGTCTTCGCCCTGATAAAACACGGCAAGAGTCTGGTCCTTCGCCACCTTTTCCCCTTCGGAGACGACGACCGTCGCCGTTCCGGCGCGCCTTGGCAGCGTCTGCTCGCGGCGGACGACAAAGCCCGCCGCGCGCCCCGTCTCCTCGGAGGAATACGCCAGAACGGGCGCCGTGACGACCTTGCCCTCTGTTTTATTGTAGATGTAAATGCCGATGTAAGCGGCGATCGCCAGAAAGAGCACCACCGACATGAGTTTGATTGCCAAGTCACTGCGCTGCATGGCCTGTCCCCTTTATGACGCCGCCCGCCGCCCTTTCGCGCTAGGGTCTTGCCGTCTCGTCCTCCTGAACGTTCAGCGGGATGACGCGGGACGGCACGATCGTCGAAATCGCGTGCTTGTAGATAAGCTGCTGCTTGCCGTCCGTATCCAGCACCACGACGAAATTGTCAAATCCCGTCACAACGCCGCGAAGCTGGAACCCGTTGACGAGAAAGAGGAGTACCGGCATCTTCGAGCAACGCGCCTGATTGAGAAAAATCTCCTGCAAATTCTGTATCTTCCCCATATTCTGCCGTCCTTTCTTTCTTTAGACGGCAAAATGCGCCTGCCATAGCGTCTTCGTTTCACCGATTCGCCCGGAATGCCGCCAGTATAGCACATTTTACCGTCTCTTTCAAATCTTTAGACAGATTCATGTTAACCCAATATCTTCCAAATACTCTGTCGAAATTTGTAGGGCGCGATCAAAGTCGGGTTTATTCTCCCACAAAATCCATTTCACGCCGGGGTCCGCGCGAAGGTACGACAGCTGCCGCTTCGCGTACCGCCGGGAGGAGAGCTTGACGGCTTCTTTCGCGTCCTCCGGTCTGTCGCCCCGCGCGATGGCCTCGGCGATTTCCTTGTAGCCGATCGCCTGCATCGCGGTGTGCCGCGCGGTCACGCCCATCTCAAGCAGGCACCGGACTTCGTCGACAAGGCCGCGCCGGAACATCTCGTCCACGCGGAGGTTGATGCGCTCGTAAAGGTCTGCCCGCTCGCGGTAGCTGAGGGCGATTTTCCTTGCCGCAAAGCGGGGCGGGGCCTTTTTCGTCTCTTCGTCGTGCTCCGTGATGGTCTTTCCGGTCACGAGGAAGATTTCGAGCGCGCGCACGATGCGCTTTTTGTCGTTGGGGTGCAGCCTCCGCGCGGCGGCGGGGTCGACTTCGGAAAGGCGCCGGAGCATCGCCTGCCCGCCGAGGGCGTCGTATTCGGCGGAGAGCTTTTCACGCGTCGCCTGGTCTCCCCGCTGGGAAAAGGCGGTGCCGCGGATGAGCGCGTCGATGTACAGCCCCGTTCCGCCGACGACGATGGGGCGCTTCCCGCGGGCGAGGATGTCCTCCACGCAGCGCGTGGCGTCCTCCACATAGCGGGCGACGGAGTAGTCCTCGTACGGCTCGACGATGTCCAGCAGGTGGTGCCTCACGCCGTCCATCTCCTCGGGCGTGGGCTTTGCCGTGCCGATGTCCATGTGCCTGTACACCTGCATGGAATCGGCGGAGACGACTTCGCCGTCCAAAGCCTTCGCCAGGAGAATGCCGAGGGCTGTTTTCCCCGTGGCGGTCGGCCCTGTGATGACGGCAATCTGCGGTGGCATACCATTCTCCTTTGGGTTACGTTCTCTTAAAGCTGCGGTCAATGGAAGCTTTCGTCCATTCCACGGCGACGGGGCGGCCGTGCGGGCAGTAGCGCACTTTGCCGGTCAGTACGTTTTCAATCAGCTCGCCAAGCGCGCCGGGGTCGGATGATTTTCCCGCCTTGACGGCGGCTTTGCACGCGATGGTGTGGAGCATGCTGTCCAGTCTTGACGTTTCGTCGGGCTTTCCGCCTTTTCGGAGCAGGTCGAGGATTTCCTCGAGCGTGGCCTCCGCGTCCTCCCGCGCGATGTCCGACGGGATCTGCCGCACCGCCACGGCCTCCTCCCCGAACGGCTCGATGAGAAAGCCAAGGCGCTCAAACGTCTCTAAGTTGTCGAAGAGCAGCGCGGCGTCCTCCCGCCCGAGACGGCAGACAACGGGCTCGAGGAGAACCTGCGCCATCGGCTCAAAGCCCTGGGATTTGAGCCGGTCGAAGTGCATCCGCTCGTGGGCGGCGTGCTTGTCGATAAGCCACAGGCTCCCGCCGTACTCCACGATGACGTACGTCCCAAACGCTTCGCCGACGTAGCGGTACTCGGGCTCCGGCCGGGCCTGCGCCTGTGTTTCCGCCGCTTTGAGCGCGCCTGGCGAGATCGCCGCGCCGGCTTTCCCGCCCGGATTTGCAGCACGAAGTGCCTGAAGATCGTCCCCCCGCGCGGTGCGCAAAAGCGGCGTGTCAAAGGAGCGTGTTTGCGCGCCTCCGCGCGTAAGCGGCGGCGTGCCGCCGTCCCTGCCCGGGCGCGGCGCTGCGTGTTTTTCATACCCGCCCGCGTTTTTTATGGAGGGCGCGCGCCAGCTTCCGGCAAGCCCGTCCCGGATTGGCGCGTGCGCGCCCTGTTCGGGGTACGCGGGGATAAAGACCGTTGGAATCCGAACTGTTTCGTCGGTTTCCGCGTCCGCGGCGGGTACCTCCGGCGATGGCGCCGGTTTTGCCTCATCGGGCATCTCCGGAACGCCGGTGTAGGCGCGGATGGCTGAGAGGGCGGCGTAATAGACGCCGTCGAACACCTTCCGCTCGTGCTGGAACTTTACTTCTATTTTCGCGGGGTGGACGTTGACGTCCACTTCCGACCAGCGCATGGTCAGATACAGCACGCAGGACGGGTACCGCCCTGTTGAGAGGCTGTTGCGGTAGGCCTGCTCCAGCGCCGCCTGCAGGATTTTCGAGCGGACGGCGCGGCCGTTGACGAAGAAATACTGGCTGCTGCGGTTGCCGCGGGCCTTGTGCGGCGCGCAGATGTAGCCGGCGACCTTCAGCCCCTCGTCCTCCGAGGACGCCGGGAGCATGTCGGCGGCAAAGTCGCGGCCGAACAGGGTGTAGATGCACGAGTCGACGCGGCCGTCCCCCGGCGTGTGGAACTCCTCCTTGCCGTCTCTGATGTAGCGGAATGAGATTTCCGGGTGCGAGAGGGCGCAGCTGATCATGACGGCGGAAATGGCCGCGGCCTCGGCCCGGTCGCTTTTGATGAACTTCAGCCGCGCCGGTGTATTGTAAAACAAATCGCGCACAATAAGTGTTGTGCCCTCCGGGCAGCCGGCGGGCGCTTTTTCCGTCACCGCGCCGCCTTCCAGCACAAGGCGCACGCCCTCAGCCGCCCCCGGCACGCGCGAGAGCAGCTCCACTTTCGACACCGCCGCGATGGCCGCGAGCGCTTCGCCGCGAAAGCCGAGCGTTTTAATGGCCTCAAGGCCCCGCTCGTCCTGAATCTTGCTCGTGGCGTGGCGCAAAAACGCCGTTTCGGCGTCCTCCGGCTCGATGCCGCCGCCGTTGTCCGTCACGCGCATGAAGGTCAGCCCGCCGCCCCGGATTTCGACGGTCACGAGCGTCGCTCCGGCGTCGATGGCGTTTTCCGCAAGCTCCTTGACGACGGACGCCGGCCGTTCCACCACTTCGCCGGCGGCGATGCGGTCGGCCACATGCGGCGGAAGCTGCCGTATCTTCGCCATAGCGACACTCCTTTCTGTCAAGACGCTTAAATCTATCTCAATTTCTAAATATACGTCACAGGCAGCCCCTTGACGTAAATGGGGTCGACGTCAATCGTCACGCGGTCGCCCACGGCGCAGTCGATTTTCGTCACGTCGATGAGGGTGTGCAGCAGCCCGATATCGCCGATCGTGCGGACGCGCTGCCCGCCCAGGCGGATGTTGAGCGGCCGCTTTTTCCACGGGAAAATGGGGTGCGCGGTTCTGTCCGCGCCGATGCCGTGGTACGTCCCGACGGACAAAACAGCGATTTTCGTCGGCTTCCTGAGCGTGAGGCTGTGCTCGCCGCCGATGCGGTGCCCTTTTTTGTACCACGAAATCTCTTCGATGCTCGCCTCGATGTAGCCGACGGGCGTGAGCCCCGGCACGGGTTTCCCGGAAATACGGCCGGAGAGCGCCGTGTCGGCGCGGACGGCGTCCATGTGCCCGTAGTCGTAGCGGAAGAGGGCCGCGGAGTCGACCGCGTGGACGAGGCCCGTCTCAAGGCCCATGTCGGTGAGCTTGTCCAGCATCTGGTTGAACAGCTCGTACTGCGCGCGCGTGCGCTTTTTGTTTTTCGCGTCGGCGTACGTCGTGAACATGCCGACGACGGCGAGGTTTTGCATGTATTTGAAAATGCTGGCCACTTTGTCGGTCTCTTCGGGGAGAAAGCCGTACCGGCCGAGTCCTGTGTCCACCTTAATCTGCACCTCGGCGACGGTTTTCCGCGCCTCGGCGATGCCGTTGATGGCGACGGCGGCGTCATACGAGCCGACGGTGATGATAACGCCCAGCTCGAGGAGCTTTTCCAGCTCCTCCGGGTCGGCCGTGCTCCGGAGCATCATGATTTTCTCGTCCGTAAAGCCGGCGTCGCGGAGCCGTTCGGCGTCCCGCGGGTCGCCGACGGCGTAGGCGTGAATACCCTCGTTGCGCAAAAGCTTTGCCATCTCGAGAAGGCCCAGGCCGTACGCGTTGGCGGAGAGGTCCGCGTATATCGCGGCGCCATCGGCCCGCTCTTTGATTGCCTTAATGTTGTTTCGGACAAGCCGCCGGTCGATGACCAGGTGTTTCATGCTTTTCTCCCTTTCTCTTGATGCCGCACCTTTTTTTGGCTATTGGCTGTCGTCGCGTTGATTATACATTATTTTCATTGTAAATTCCACATATAAATGTTAGAATAGTTCTTATAATTGAGGATATTTCATCCCTTAAGGAGGGCCTTGTGCAAAAATCCACCGTTGAACTTTCCCAGGAGCAGCTTGAACGCCAGAGACGCGCCATGGAGCGGGTGCGCCGTATGACCGAGTCGATGCCGGCTGCGCCGCTTGCGTTTGTGGACACGTACGGCTGCCAGCAAAACGAAGCCGACAGCGAAAAAATCCGCGGCATGCTCTCGGCCATGGGCTACGCCTTCACGCAGTCGGAGGCTGAGGCCGACGTCATCGTCATCAACACCTGCGCCGTGCGCGAGCACGCGGAACAGCGCGTTCTCGGCATCATCGGCGCGCTTGTGCATACAAAACGCGCGAAACCGGACCAGATTATCGCCGTGTGCGGCTGCATGGTGCAGCAGGAGCACATCGCGGACACGCTCCGCCGCTCCTACCGGCACGTCGACCTCGTCTTCGGTCCCCAGGCTCTCTGGCGCTTCCCGGAGCTGCTTGAGAAAATGCTCACCGGGCGCGGCCGCCTCTTTGAGACGTCGGATGAGCCCGGCGTCATCGCCGAGGGGCTGCCCGTCCGCCGGGAGGGCAATATCAAGGCGTGGCTGCCCATCATGGCCGGCTGCAACAATTTCTGCTCCTACTGCATCGTCCCTTATGTGCGCGGGCGGGAGCGCAGCCGCCGCCCGGAAAACGTGATCGAGGAAGCGCGCGAGCTTGTTGCCGAGGGGTATAAGGATATTACCCTTCTGGGCCAGAACGTAAACTCCTACGGCCGCGGGGCGGACCACGGCGTGGACTTCCCGGAGCTTTTGCGCCGCCTGTCCGAAATTGACGGCAAGTTCCTGCTCCGCTTTACGACGAGCCACCCGAAGGACGCCTCCGAGCGCCTGTTTCAGGTGATGGCCTCCAGCCCCAAAATCGCGCGGCATATCCACCTGCCCTTCCAGGCGGGCAGCGACCGCATTTTAAAAGCGATGAACCGCAACTACACGAAGGCGCACTACCTTGAGCTCGTCGAAATGGCGCGGCATTACATGCCGGACCTCGTCCTCACGAGCGACGTCATCGTCGGCTTCCCCGGCGAGACGGAGGAGGACTTTGAGGAGACGATGTCGCTGCTCCGCGCCGTCCGGTTCGACGCGCTGTTTACCTTCATGTACTCCAAGCGCGAGGGCACGCCCGCGGCCAGGATGCAGGACGACACCCCGCGCGAAGTCATCCACGAGCGGTTTGAGCGGCTCGTGAAGCTGCAGGATATCATCAGCACGGAAAAGCACGCCGCCTTCGTCGGCAAGACGATCGAGGTGCTCGTCGACGGCGAGACGGGCGACGAGCGCTATCCCCTCTCGGCGCGCACGAACGGCAACCGGCTCATCCGCCTGACGGGCCCGAAGTCGGCCATCGGGTCGTTCGTTTTCGCGCGCGTGACGGACAGCAACAAGTGGTCGCTGTTTGGCGAAATGGTGTAATACAAGACAGATGAGATAAAGGAGTGCAAAGCATTGGCGGAACTCAAGATTTACCGTGCCGGAAAGCTGCTGACAACGTACAGCGCCACCATCGGCACAACGCTGTATGACACGATTCGCGCGGCGGGCATTCCCTTCGAAGCGCCCTGCGGCGGCCGCGGGAAGTGCGGGAAATGCCTCGTCCGCCTCTCCCCCGACGGCCCGTGGGTCAAGGCCTGCCAGACGACCGTCCAGGGCGACGGGGAAGTGTACCTGCCGGACGCGCTGGCGATGAAAATCGCCGGCGACACGGGCGCCGCGGCCAAGCCAGTGTCGACGGAGCTTGGCATTGGCGTCGACATCGGGACGACGACGGTCGTCTGCCACCTCGTGGACCTTACAACCCGCGAGAAAATCGCCACAGCCAGCGGCGTCAACGCCCAGCGCACGTTCGGCGCCGACGTCATCAGCCGCATCCAGTACTGCGCCGAAAACGGCCATTCCATGCTCACGAAGCTGATTCAAAACCAGCTTAAAGAGCTCATTTTGCAGGCCTGCAGCAAAGCCGGCGCCGACCCGAAAAACATCCGCCGCCTCTCCATCGCCGGCAACACCATCATGCAGCACCTTGCCGCGGATATGTCGCCCGTTGGGATGGGCGTCGCGCCGTTTACGCCCGTGAGCCTGTTCGGGTACGAAGTCCCGAACGACGGCCTCTACCCGGCGGCCGACGACGCCGTCATCTACTACGCCCCCTGCGTCTACTCGTACGTCGGCGGCGACATCACCGTGGGCATGCTCGCCTCGAACCTTGAAAACCTCGAGGGCAATTGCCTTTACATCGACATCGGCACCAACGGCGAAATCGCCCTCAAAGCAAACGGACGCTACTACTGCTGCGCCACCGCCGCCGGCCCCGCCTTTGAAGGCGCGGAAATCGCCAAGGGCATGGCCGCCGTCCCCGGCGCCATCAGCCATGTGAGCTGGGGCGAAAATGGGCTGGAGCTGACGATTCTGGGCGACAACGTCCCGCCGCAGGGCCTGTGCGGCTCCGGCCTCATGGACGCGCTCGCCGTCCTCGTCGAAACGGGCGCCGTGGACGAGACGGGCCGCCTCGTGGACGCTTCGGAGCTGCCCGGGCACCCCATCGCAAAGCACCTCGGCAAGCGCGAGGGCATGAACGTCTTCTGGCTCTCCGAGGAGCACGACGTGTACATGATCCCCAAGGACGTGCGCAAGCTGCAGCTGGCCAAATCGGCCATCGCCGCCGGCATCCAGACGCTGCTCCGGACGGCGGGCATCACGGAAAGCGACGTCACCTCCTTCTTCATCGCGGGAGGCTTCGGCAGCTTCCTCGATAAGACCAGCGCGGCGAAAATCGGGCTTTTCCCGAAGCGGTTTCTGCCGTTTGCCAAGTCGCTGGGCAACATGGCCGGCGAGGGCGCGGTGCTCACGCTCTGTTCGGAAGAGGCGCGCCGTTCCATCCAGAACATGATGGACAATTTCGAGGTGGTGGAGCTGTCCACCAGCCCCATCTTTAACGAGCAGTTTGTCGAGCAGATGATGTTTGATAACGAATAAGCTCGAAAGAAAAGGAGAGTCACAGTTTATGCTCGATTACGAAGCCTTAACGCGTCTTGCCAAGGAGCACGGCTTTGCCGCCGCGGCGCCGCTTGACGTTAAAACGCTGGAGTTCCTCCCCGAAGTGCGGGAGATGTGCGCCGCCGACAAGTGCCACATGTACGACAAAAACTGGGCCTGTCCCCCGGCCTGCGGGCCGCTGGAGGAAATGCGTGAGAAGGTCTCGAAATACTCCCGCGGCCTTCTCGTCCAGACCATCCGCGATATTGAGGACAGCTACGACTGGGAAGGGATTCAGGAGGCGGCCGAGCTGCACGCGCAGAACCTCAACAAGCTCTACGACGAGCTGAAAAAGCAGTACCCCGGCCTTATGGCCATGGGCGCGGGAACGTGCACCCGCTGCGCCCGCTGCGCCTATCTCGACAAGGAGCCCTGCCGCTTCCCCGACGAGCTCATCTACTCCATGGAAGCGTGCGGGCTATACGTCAGCAAGGTCTGCACGGACAACGGCCTCAAATACAACTACGGGCCCGATAAGATCGCCTACACATCCTGTTTCCTGCTGGAGTAATGGTTATAAGCAAAAGAAGCGGCTATTCAGGCCGCTTCTTTTTTATTGGTTTCCAAGGCCTAAGCGAAGATAACAAAGGGATAAAGAATAGTTGAATAATGCAGAAAAGCCTGTAATCGTATCGATTACAGGCTTTTTGGCAGGGGCAGAAGGACTCGAACCCTCGGCACGCGGTTTTGGAGACCGCTGCTCTACCAGCTGAGCTATACCCCT
>JAAYMC010000088.1 GCA_012521555.1 Clostridiales bacterium | reverse complement strand
GCCGTCCTGCTCCGTCAGGGACCACAAATGCCCGCTGCACGCGGCCACGATATACTCCCGCCCCGCCACGCGGCCGCTCCATATCCCCTGCACGGGCGTCGCGCCGGACGTGGGCACGGCGGCGGCGCGGTGAAACCTCCAGTGGTACTTGTTGTCCCCCGCCACGCTCACGGGCCGGCCCGTGAGCTGATAAATGCCGCCGTAACTCGGGTTCGTGTCGACAAGCCATATCGACTCAAACCGCCACACGGCGCTGCCGCCCCACCAGCGGACGTATTGGCCGCTGGCGTAGGCCGCCCTGTCTTCCGCGACGATTTTCCCGTTTTCAACGCGGATGGAATTGTAAAACTCGGGATGCGTAATCGTGATCGACGTCCTCTCGCCCAGCCTAATCTTCCCGCCCGGCACCGGCGTGCCTTCCGCCGGCTCTTCGAGCTCAATCGGCCCGAGGCGGTACACCGCTCCCTGCAGCGCGCAGTAATGCGTCGTGTAGGACGGCAGATTCGCCGCCGTCACGGTCACTGGCTCGCCGAGCAGTTCCAGCACGCCCGCCTCGTTGACCGTCACCGCCGGATACGCCGTCACCGACCAGCTCGGCGCGTTGAGGTCCGTCCGCACGGTCTCCGCCTCGCCGGAGACGGACACGGCGTAGCTGCTGGCCAGCCCCATCACCGTCTTCGTCCCAGGGCGCTTGATGAGCGCCCCGTCGCGCGTGACGGCGAAGTTGACCATTTTCGCCGCCTCGCCGTACTTGAGCCCCGCGCCGCCGTCGGGGCTTTCGTTGACGCCGAGCCACTGCCGGATCGCCACCGTCTTTTCGCCCGCATCCCCCCGGATTACCGCCATGGCGCCGCCTCCCCCGCCGCGCCGTAGACGTCCTCAATCGGCTCGGAGCGGCGCGTGAAAGCGTCCTGCGCGCGGTACGCAAGCTCCTCGTACCGCTGCTGGAAGAAATTTGCCGCGGCGGGGCTTATCTCGCTCATCAGGTGCGCCGCAAGGCCATAGGGCAAAATCAGCCGCGCGGCCGCCTCGTCAAGCTCCAGCTCGTCCGTCATCTCGGCAATCTCACGAACGCCCGGCCGCTTGCCTTCCTCCGCCGCCAGGCCGAAGCGAAGTGCCAGCTCCCCGCACAGCAGGTTGAGGACGGCGATGGCCCGGCTTTTGTACTGCTCGTACGCGTCCGGCTCGTCCATGAGCAAAAGCGCCGCGCGGTAAATTCTCTCCGCCGTCGCTGCCACAAGTCTCACTCCTTTCGGTCAGCGGCGGCAGCTTTATGGCTGCCGCCGCGTCTGCGCCCTGCGTTACGCCGTGCGCGTGTACTCGGCGATCGGGGAGTTGACGAACCCCTCTTTCGCGCCGTAAGCGCGCAGCGTCTGGCCGATTTCCAGCGCCACGGGGCCGGTGTACACCTTCGCCGACGGCGACGTCTTGGGATTTGAGCCGTCCGTCGTGTAGCGGATGACCTCCGCGCCCTCGCACGTGATGGCCACTTCGCTCGTCCCCGTAAACGCCGGGACGGGGCACATGCCGCTCCTGGCGTGGACGAAGATGCCGTTGACCTTCGCGTCGAGGACGAAGCTGTCGTGGTAGAACCGGCACTCGCCGATATCCGCGTCGAAGCCCAGCGGGTTTTTCTGCACGCGCAGCACCTTGAGCTTCATCGGGTCGACCGTCGCGTCCTTGTACTTGATCATGAAGTTGATGCCCGCCGGCAGGTAGCTGTCGATGACGGGCACGACGTCCATGCCGTCGATGCGCCCCACGCAGCCGTTCTTGATGGCCTCGGCGCCCAGCGTGTCGACGCCCATAATCTCCTTGGACATCTTCGTCTCGATGTACAGCGACTCGGAGATGAACAGCACGCGGTTCTTCTTCGGCACGAGGTGGTTGCTCATCGCCGCCGACGCGGTGAGAATCGCGCGCATGACCGTCTCGCTGTTGAGCGGCGTCGGGTCGAGGACGCCGAGCCCCGCGCCGTTTGCCCACTTGCTCAGGCGGTAGATGTCAATCGCCGGCGTGCAGACCTCGTCCCAGTGGGACTTGAGCTGCTCGTTGCAGTGCTTGATGTTGAGCTGGTCGGCCGCGTTGCCGTGGTCGATGGCGAAGGTAAAGGACTTGTCCTGCGTCATCGTCAGCGTCTGGACGCTGTCGCCCAGCTCGCTGATTTTGCCGAAGCGCCCGCTTTCGGCGTTGCGGCTGTAGTCGTTGAGCTTCACGCGGTCGACGGTGTAGATTTTGATGCTCTGCGCCCCGTCAAAGTCGAACTTCTTGCCGGCGTACGCGTCGGTAATCGACTCCCGGCTGAAGCGCTCGTCGATGAGGGCGGAATACTTTGTCGTCAGGTTAATGGCCAATCGCGTCACTCCTTTTCATCAGTCCCGCTTATACCAGTCTTCCACAATCAAATCCCCCGCGATGAGCCCGCCCGCCGTCGCTCCGGAGCCGACGGACCTTAAGGCGTTGCTCCTCGCAAGGCGCTCGGCGGCCAGGGCCGCCCGGAGCAGCCTGTTCTCGTAAGCCTGATACGCCGCAAGGAGGGGAACGCCGCGGCCGACCTCGCGCCACACCGCCTCCGGTATGGCCTCGGGCTCCACCGGCCCGTACACGCGCATAAACTCGTCAATCTCCCGCTCCCGCCGCAGCGCGTCGGCG
>JAAYMC010000087.1 GCA_012521555.1 Clostridiales bacterium | reverse complement strand
CCGAGGCGGAAAAGCGCGGCATCAAGCACGGCGACATCGTGAAGGTCTACAACGAGCGGGGCATCGTTTTGTGCGCGGCGTACGTCACCGAGCGCGTCATCCCGAGGGTGTGCTACGTGGACCACGGCTCCCGCCTGGACCCCATCGCCCCCGGCTATATCGACCGCGGCGGCGCCATCAACTGCATCACGCCGACGAACATTACCTCCAAACACGCCACCGGAATGGCCACCTCCGGCTTCCTCGTGGAAGTGGAAAAGGTCACGGACGAGGAGATGGAGCGCTGGCGTCGGCAGTACCCCGAGGCGTTTGAGCGGAAAATCGACCCGGCGTTCGGCGTGTGCCTGGAAGGCTGGCTCGTCGACCCCTCGGACATCACCGACTAAAGGAGGCAAGAACATGGCAAAAGTCTTCTGCATCGACGTCTCCAAGTGCAACGGCTGCCATAACTGCCAGCTCGCCTGCAAGGACGAGCACGTCTATAACGACTGGACGCCCTACGCCGCGCCGCAGACGGAAATCGGCCAGTTCTGGTGCAAGGTCACGGAGCACGTGGGCGGCACGGTTCCGAAGGTGCGCATCCACTATATCACCCACCTGTGCAACCACTGCCGCAACGCCTCGTGCATGGCAGCGTGCGAATACGGCGCCATCTACCGGCGCGAGGACGGGCTTGTCCTCATCGACCCGGAAAAATGCACGGGCTGCCGCGCCTGTCAGGAGGCCTGCCCGTACGACGCCATTTACTTCAACGAGGAGCGCAACATCTGCCAGAAGTGCACCGGCTGCGCCCACCTGCTCGACCACAATGTCGGCATCCCCCGCTGCGTCGACGCCTGCCCCACCGACGCGCTGCAGTTCGGCGAGGAAGAGGAGATGCAGGACTTCATCATCGGCGCCGCCGTTCGGGAGCCCGAGACGGGCAACCGCCCGCGCGTGTACTACCGCAACATCCCCGGCCGCTTCATCGCCGGGACGCTGTACGACCCCGTGGAAAAGGAAGTCATCATCGGCGCGCGCTGCCGCGCCACCATCGGCGGCAAGACGTACGAGGTCCGCTCGGACGAGTTCGGCGACTTCTGGTTTAACGACCTCGCCCCCGGCATCTACGAAGTCGTCATCGAAGCGCCGGGGTACGAGTACAAAACTTTTGAAAAAGTGGACGCCCGCGAGGACGTCAACCTCGGCGACATCCCCCTCGAGCGCAAAAAGTAGCGGGAGAGTGCATCCAAAATGCGCCGCGTCCGCCCGCAGCGGCGCGGCGGCGCTCCCGAAAAGGGCGATCCCGCCGCCGTTACATCCAAAATAAAACGCCGCAAACCAGATGGTTTGCGGCGTTTCGCTTAGTGCTCGGCTTCCATGGCGTCCTTTCGCGTGGGGTGGATCGTCCCGGGCTTGTGGTGGGGCGGGGCGTAGATGGTGTAGAGCTTGATCGGCACGGGGCCGCAGTTGACCAGGTTGTGCCACGTCCCCGCCGGGACGAAGATGGCGGAGTTTTTGCCGACATTCATGCGGAAGGTGAGGTTATCCGGGCTGTCGCCCATCATCACAAGGCCGAACCCCTCTTCGATGCGGATGAACTGGTCGGTGTCGGGGTGGACTTCAAGCCCGATTTCGTCGCTGATGCTCATGAGCGTGAGCTGTAAGTACGGTCCCGTCCACAGCGTCGTGCGGTAGAACTTGTTGTGCCGCGCGGCGCTGTTTATGTTCACGACGAACGGCTGCGGGCCGAAGTCGCCCTGCTTCTTCTTGCCGCCGAGTTTCTTGTCGTGCTCGTAGCCGGCGTTGTCGCGTCCGGCGTTGTCATAACCGGTGTTGTCGCGCCCTGTATTGGCGCATCCGTAGCTGCCGTAACCGTAGCTGCCTTGTCCGTAGTTTTCCTGTCCGCAGCTGGTGTTGCAGTCGTTTTCCTGTCCGTAGCTGCCGTAGTTTTCCTGCCCGTAGTTGTCGCGGGCGCGGTTATCTTGTCCGTAGTTTATGTATCCGTAATTTTCCTGTCCGTAGTTGTCTCCGTAACCGGCAGGCATAGTGGTTTTCCCCCTTCCGTGTGTTCCACCCCCAGTCTATGCCCGCGCGCGCAAAGCTGTGCGATACGCGCAGGCGCGCAAAAAGGCAAAAGGGCCGCGCAGGTACGCCGCGCTATGGGTTTAAGCGGAAGGGACTATTAATGGGTCGCGCAAGGCGCGCCGCCGGAAAATCGCGATACGGGCGGGTGAGATGGCGCGAAGAGCAAAGCCGCAAGCGGGAAGCAGGAGAAGAAACAGGGCGCGCCGCGAAAACGAAAAGAGCGGAGCTTAACGCTCCGCTCGTAAACTATTAAGGCTGTAAACTAAGCGATGGCCGCCGGGATGCGCCCTTTAGCACTTTTCCCAAATCGTGGCGACGCCCATGCCGCCGCCGATGCACATCGTGGCAAGGCCGAGCTTCGCCTCGGGGCGCTTGAGCATCTCGTGGACGAGCGTGACGACAATGCGCGTGCCGGAAGCGCCGACGGGGTGTCCGAGCGCCAGCGCGCCGCCGTTGACGTTGACCTTGCTCATGTCAAAGCCGAGCTCTCTGGCCACGGCGATCGACTGCGCGGCGAAGGCTTCGTTGGCCTCGATGAGGTCGATGTCTTCCAGCTTCAGGCCGGCTTTAGCCAGCGCGTTGCGCGTGGCCGGAACGGGGCCGACGCCCATGATGGTCGGGTCAACGCCGCCCTGGCCCCAGGAGACGAGCTTCGCCATGGGCTTGAGGCCATACTTCTCGACGGCTTCCTTCGACGCGAGCACAACGGCGGCGGCGCCGTCGTTGATGCCGGAGGCGTTGCCGGCGGTGACGCGGCCGTCTTCCTTAAACGCGGGCTTGAGCTTGCCGAGGGCCTCCATGGATGTCTCGCGCGGGAACTCGTCCTTCTTAAACTCGACGGTCTCCTTTTTCACCTTAACCGGGACGGGGACGATTTCGTCCTCGAAGCGGCCTTCCGCGATGGCCTTCGCGGCCTTCTGCTGCGACGCGAGCGCAAACGCGTCGAGCTCTTCGCGGGTGATGCCCCACTGGTCGCAGACGTTCTCCGCCGTGATGCCCATGTGGTAGTTGTAAAAGGCGTCCGTCAGGCCGTCGTAAACCATGGTGTCGACCATTTTCGAATCAAACATGCGGGCGCCCCAGCGTGCGGAGGGGATGGCGTACGGCGCGGAGGACATGTTCTCCGTGCCGCCGGCGAGGATGATGTCGGCGTCGCCGGCCAGAATGGCGCGGGCGCCTTCGATAATGCTCTTCATACCCGAGCCGCAGACCATGCCGACGGTGTACGCGGGCACTTCCTTCGGGATGCCGGCGCCCATGGCGACCTGGCGGGCCACGTTCTGGCCGAGGCCGGCCGTCAGGATGCAGCCGAACATGACTTCGTCGACTTTATCCCCCGTGATGCCGGCGCGCTCCAGCGCCGCCTTCGCGACGATGGCGCCGAGCTTCGGAGCGGGGACGTCCTTGAGCGAGCCGCCGAAGTTGCCGATCGCCGTTCTGCAACCGCTAACAAGATAGACTTCTTTCATTAATTTATCCTCCTTACCCGTCAAACGGATAGAATTCACAAAATTGGAAAATAATGCTCCTCCATTTTACCATGAACCTTAAAAATAATATACCAGGCGTGTCCCAAAGTCAACCCGAACGGGCAAAACAATATAGACAATATAGGCATTCTAAGGCTTTTTCCCTTTCCCGCGGCGCCGCCGGTGTGGTAATATTTAATTTAAAAGAATAAAAATTGGAGGCAGAAGATGAGCACGGCCGTAATTTTAGCCGGCGGGCAAAGCCGCCGTATGGGAAAAGACAAAATGACGCTCACCTACCGCGGAAAAACCTTCCCGCAGGCCGCGCTCGAGCGCTTTTCCCGGCATTTTGACACCGTCTGGCTCAGCCTGGCCGACGCGGGAAAGTACCCGGACCTTAATGCCCCGCGCCTTGCCGACCTTGTCCCCGGCTGCGGGCCGATGTCCGGCCTGCACGCGGCGCTGCGCGCCACGCATGACGACGGGGTTTTCCTCGTCGCCGGCGACATGCCGTTTTCCGACCCGCTCGCGGCGCTCAAAATCATCGAGCTCGCCGCGGGGTACGACATCGCCGCCGCCGCGGGCGAGAGCGGGCGGCCCGAGCCGCTCTTCGCGTACTACGCGAAAACGGTCCTCCCGCACGTCGAGGCGGCCCTGCAACGCGGCGACTTTAAGCTCGCCTCGCTTTTCCCGAAGGTCAGAACGCTGCTCGTCACGCCGGACATGCTTGGCAAATACTGGAGCGAGCGGCTCCTTCTCAACGTCAACACGCCTGAGGATTTTGCGCGCCTTGCCGGGCTCTTCCCGTCAGAAAACGGCTGAGACAGGGCGTTTCAGGGTTGAACTTTTTTAAGCGAAGTGCTAGAATTGTATGCGTATGGAAACGGCGTGAACGCGGGCGGACGCCCGGTCATGAATAACTTAAAACGAAAGGGACGACTTGCATGAGCTACAAAATCACACGCAGAAACGAGGCCTATACATACACCGCACCCGGCCACTTTGATGTCCGTACGACGCGCCTGCATGACCCGCAGGACGTAAACTCCGGCATGGTCACGATGGGCCTGTCCCACTTCCTGCCCGGCGGCGGCACCGAGTACGGCGCCAACGACAAGGAATCCATCTACTACATCATCGAAGGCCAGATGTACCTCGAGTGCGAAGTCGGCACGCCGAACGAGATTAAGACGACGCTCTACGCCGGCGACTCCTTCCACTGCGGCCCGGGCACGAAAAAGTCCGTGCTCAACACCGGCACGACTTCCACGCAGATGCTCGTTGTACTCGTCAAGCCTCCCGAGGCGTAAAAAACAGCTCAATAAGCAGTCATCCGGGCAGCCCGAAAGCTGCCCGGATTTTGTTTATATCCCGCTCCGGCCGGAGCGGGCCCCTTTTTCCGAATACTTCATCGGCACGTAGCGGATGCCGTCCGTCAGGCGCTCGGTGTCCAGCGGGACAAAGCCGAGGTGCCTGTATGCTTCGACGGCGTAGGGCGACGAGTGGACCGTAAACTCCTTGAGACTGTAGTCCTGCTTCATTCTCTCAAACAGCATCCTGCCGATGCCCTGCCTGTGGTATTCCTCAAGGACGAAAAACAAGCTGATGTGCTGCGGCCGCCGCATGGCAAGCATGCCGACGAGCTTTTCCCCGTCAAACGCGCCGTAAAACGGCATGTCGGAGATAAACCCCCTCTCGTCCAGGAAGCGGCGGAACGCGTCGATCCCCTCCTGCGAGTACTCCGGCGCTTCATACCTTAAAAACACCTTCCACGCCAGCGCGCAGGCCGACGCCTTTTCCTTTTCCGAAAGCCGGCGAACCGTCATCGTCCTCCCCCTCCTCGCGCTTTCTCCCGGCTGAATCCTAAACGGCGCGGTAGACGTCCGTGTACGGCGCCCCGTCCCGCGGCGCGGAGACTCTCTCAAGCTCCCCCGCCTCCGCAAGAGCGAGAATGCGCCGGTATATCCACGCGTCGCCCACGCCGGAAATCCGCCTGAGCACCGCCTCGATGAGCTGCCCGGCCGTAAACTCCCCCTCCGGCAGGCACGCGCGGATGGCAAAGTCGTAAAAATCCGCCGGCACGCTCACAACGCGCCCGTTGATGCACGCGCGAAGCGGCGCGTTTTCGTCTGCAAGCTCCTCCCACATCGCGGCGTACAGCGCCCGCTTGAGCGGCGTGAGCGCCTCCTCCTCGCCGAGGAAAAGCGTAAAGTCCTCGCCCGCGATCTCCCCCGTGCTCCGGTAGCGCACAACTTTCCGGCCTTTCACAATCTCTTTGGCAACGCGCACCACCCGGATCTCCGCCGGCGTCCCCTCCAGAAGATGGCACAGAAAATACAGCGTGCACATCTCGGACGGGTCCGCCTCGCAAACCCAGCAGCGGATGGCCTTACCCGCTTCAGCCGCCGAAAGGAGCTTTTCCATGGCCTCGCGGCTCAGGCGCGCGATAATCTCCGGCACGCCGGGAAAATGGCCGTACAGGCTCTCCATGACGGGAAGGCGCGCGTTTGTATCCCGGCCCAAGCCGGCAATCTCCCCCACGTCGAGGTCCAACGCAAGCGAGAGAACCTCCTCCACACTCTCCTCCCCCGCGCGGAGCAGCCCCTGGCGCCGCGCGGCGGCGGCGCTGTCGCTTGCAAACAGTTCAATCATCGGCGCCTCTTCCCTTCCCATACTTTCCGGTTGCAGATACTATATCACAAAATATTCCAGACATAAAGGCTGCGCGGCAGGTTCCGCGCAGCCTTTTTTATCTTCCGGCACGTCCGGCCCCGCCCTAAAGCGTGCTGTCACGCGCGGAGTTTTATATTGAACGCACATTCATTTGCGCGCCGCACGTCAGGCGCGGCCGTTGTAGTAGGCCACGACGCTCGCGCTGCCCCCCGAGACCGTCACCAAAAGCCGCGCGTACCGCGCCGGGATGGTGACGGCGCCGATGAAGTTGCCGACGCCCGTTATCGTCCCCGTGCCGCCGGGGACCGTGGTAAAGAAGTCGGGGTCGCTCACCGGCGAAACCTGAACGGCGAGCGGCAGCGACGCGCCGGCGGACTGGTTCCGGATAAAGAAGCTGTTTTCGCTGTAAGGGCTGATATCCCGCGTGAGCACCGCCGACGCACCGGGGGAGAGTGTCGTCGAGACTGAGTCCTCCACGAAGGCGTTGCCGTAGAGCGTGACGGAATCCGTCTCGCCGGAAAGGGGCCGGATCTCAAGGCTGTCCGCCGTCACAAGGACGCTGTCCGTCGCGGCGCTGAGCGGGCGGATGTCGAGGTTGTTTGCCGTCACGGTGACGGCGCTGTCCGGCGATATGAGAAAGCGCCCCGCGTCGTCCACGGCGACGGCGCGCAAAACGGAGCCGTCCGCGCCGTAGATGACGGCTTTCAGGGTGTCCGGCGTTCTGTTGAAGACAAGTTCATTCATCGCCCCCGTCTCAGGCGCGCCCGAAGTATTGGACATTCACCGTGCCGATCTGCAGCAGCGCGGCCACGCGCACGCGCGCATACCGCATCAGGCGGCTCGGCCGGAGAAGCACGACGCCCCCCGCGACGAGCTCAAACTCAGCCCCGTCGTTTACATAGTACGCGTCGATGTCCACCGGCGCAATCTGAAGCTGCACCAGCGCGCCCAATGTGGCCCCCGTATTCCGCACGCGGAAGACGTTTTCCTTGTAGGGCGAAATGTCCCGCGTGAGAAAGGTCTGGGGCAAGAGAATTGCCAAACCGCTCTCCTCCGCGAAGGCGAAGCTTGCCCGCGCGGCGGTGAGGCTGTCCTGCGCCCCGCCAAGCGGGCGGACGTTTATATCCGGCCCCGTTATATACACGCTGTCCCGGGCAGGTGTCAGGGCGCGGATGTCAAGACGGTCCGCCGCGGCGGGAACGGCAGGCGCCGGCGAAGGGACGAGGCGGCCCTGCCCGTCCGCTGATAAAGGCATGCTTTGGCCGCCCTGCCTGCCCGCCGGCAGGATTTGCAGGCTCCGCGGCCTGTTTGAAACGAGAAAGTTCATCTCAAATGCCTCCTCCCCGCTCGCTTCATTGTATGCCGCCCGGCCGTCCCGCGCGAAAAGCGGCGGGGGCGGCCGGTGCGCGCCCAAGATTATGAAATTGCCTTATGTACAAGCCGTGTTTTTTCCGCTATAATACGGGAAGAAGGCTTTTCCTTGGAACACAAAAATTAGCATAGGAGGCTGTAAAATTGAGTGGTCGTTTAAGTGGTAAGGTTGCCCTGATTACAGGCGGCGGCACCGGCCTCGGCGCCGCGTTTGCCAAGGCTTTCGTCGCGGAAGGCGCGAAAGTCGTCATCACCGGTCGCCGCAAGGAGCCCCTTGAGAAGGTGGCCAGCGCGCTTCCGGAAGGTTCCGTTCTCGTTTTCCAAGGCGACGTCTCCGATTTTGAGTCGGCGCAGGCGATGGTCGACGCGACCATTAAGTTCGGCGGCAAGATTGACGTCCTTGTCAACAACGCCGGCATCGACCCGGCCGGAACGGTCGTCGACGTTCCCATCGAGCAGTGGAAGAAGGTTATCGACATCAACCTCACCGGCCCCTTCCTCATGATGAAGGCGGCCATCCCGAAGATGATTGAAAACGGCGGCGGCTCCATCATCAACATCGCGTCGCTGGCGGCCGTCCGCAACATCCCCGCCATGCCGGCGTACTCGGCGTCCAAGTCCGGCCTCATCGGCCTGTCGAACGCCGTCGCTCTCGACTACGGCCCGCAGGGCATCCGCAGCAACGTCGTGGCCCCCGGCCCGATCCGCACCGAGATGCTCGAGCACTCCATGTCCGGCCTCGCCGAAGCGCTCGGCACGGACATCACCGGCGCCCTGAACGCCATGACGCGCTTTATCCCGGCGCGCCGCCCGGCTTTGCCGGACGAAGTGGCCGGCGCGGTCGTCTTCCTCGCCAGCGACGAGTCGAAGTTCGTCACCGGTGCGACGATTATGGTCGACGGCGGCGCCTGCGTCGTTGACCCGTGCGGCTCCGCCGTGTCCAGCGCCGGCGTCAACTGGGGCAACGGCTGATTGCGGCCTGTGCGCCGCGCGCGCCGTACCTGCGCGGCTCTCAGCAGCTAAGGCTTAAATCCCTCCTTAACGAAATGGCATAGACGATTTAAGCGGGCTTCGGCTTATTTTAGCCGAAGCCCGCTTGCCCGACGTCTGCGCGTCCGCCGAAATACCCGCCCCGGCGTCCGGAGCCAAAGCCGCATACGCGCCGGCAAAGCGCGGCGGGTAATGAGCGCCGGCTGAAAAGGGCCCGCGATGCCGCGCAGGGCAAAGGCGCATGTCCGGAATATGACCGCACGGGGCCGCGCGGGATAGAGCACGCTGGCTGCGCGGCAAGAGGATAAACACAGGCGCGCCGCGCTTAGCGTCGCGCCCTCTGCCCTGCCGCGCCGCGAAACAACAAGTGCGGCAAACAGGCTGCTTTGAGTTTAAACGGCAACGGCGCTGCCGCGTAAACGTGAAAACCGGCTGCGCCGCGCGGACAGCGCCTGGCCGGTTTTGGCACGAGAATTTCAATTTGGGGTCTTTACACGCGCCGCATTTCCTGCTATAATCTACTCGCTGTCGCCAAAAAGGGAGAGCACGCGGGGGCGAAACTGCTGGAGCCTCCGGCTACCGGCAGACCCCGGAAGAACTTAATACGTGGGGGCGTAGCTCAGCTGGGAGCCCGAATTAGGCGCTCAGCAGGCCCCGCAAAAACAACTCAATATACGTGGGGGCGTAGCTCAGCTGGGAGCCCAAGTTAGGCGCTCAGCAGGCCCCGAAAAAACAATTCAATAAACGTGGGGGCGTAGCTCAGCTGGGAGCCCGAATTAGGCGCTCAGCAGGCCCCGCAAAAACAACTCAATATACGTGGG
>JAAYMC010000086.1 GCA_012521555.1 Clostridiales bacterium | reverse complement strand
TCTGTAGAATATTACCTTGAGATAAACTAATAAGTAATGCATTATTTGGAGATGGCCCGTCTATGTACCTCCGCGCCCGCGCGTGTCCGCGTTTGCCGTGGTGTGGTTTCTGCTCGTTTTGTTTATCATTTTCATCGTGATTGCCTCCGCCATCGCCTCTGACAGGCGGCGCTACAGGGCGTATTACACCCACCTCGGCATGCCGATTCCGCGGTACTACCCGTGGTTTATCTTCCTGCCGAGGCGTCCGTACAGGACGTGGTGGTACGGCCCTGGCGGACCGGGCCGGAGGCCTCCTCCGCCGCCCCCGCCTCCGCGCGGCCCGCGCGGCCCCGGGCCGAGGCCGCCTGGCGGATTTGGCGGGTTTAGCAGCCGCAGCGGCGGAAGCTTCCGCGGCGGCGGCGGTTTTGGCGGCGGCGGAGCGGGACGTGGCGGTTCCGGCGGCAGCCGCGGCGGCGGCTTTGGCGGATTTGGCGGCGGCAGCCGGGGCGGCGGCTTCGGCGGCTTCGGAGGCCGCAGCGGCGGCGGCAGCTTCCGTGGAGGCGGCGGCTTCGGCGGAGGCGGCGGCGGCCGCAGGTAAATGCCTGTCTATGCCGCAAAAACCGCATAAAAATGTGCAATAACGTGCATAAAACCGGCCGGCCGGGCAAAAGCCGGCCGGTTTGTTTTTCCTTTTCGCGCGGACAAAAATGAATAATATACAGCTCAATTTTGCATTTTATTCAATTTAAGCTTGTTTAGGATGCAAAATTAGTGAAAATTATTCACGCAAACCCCTTGAATATTCTTCCGCGCGGTGCTATAGTACCCATATAAAGTCTGGAGGTAGAAACCATGAGCGATATCAAAAAAGTCGTCCTCGCCTATTCCGGCGGGCTTGACACATCCATTATCATTCCCTGGCTGAAGGAAAACTACAACAACTGCGAGGTCATCGCCGTCTCGGCCGACGTCGGGCAGGGCGAAGAGCTTGAGGGCCTCGAGGAAAAGGCGCTCAAGACGGGCGCCTCGAAGCTTTATATTGAGGATCTGGTGGACGAATTCGTGGAGGACTTCATCTTCCCCACGCTCAAGGCCGGCGCGCGGTACGAAGGGTACCTGCTCGGCACGTCCTTTGCCCGACCCGTGATTGCCAAGCGCATCGTGGAAATCGCGCTCAAGGAGGGGGCGGACGCCATCGCCCACGGCTGCACCGGCAAGGGCAACGACCAGGTGCGCTTTGAGCTGACCATTAAGCACTTCGCGCCGAACATGAAGATCATCGCCCCGTGGCGCGAGTGGAACATCAAAAGCCGCGACGAGGAAATCGACTACGCCGAGGCCCACAACGTCCCGCTGAGGATCAGCCGCGAGACGAACTATTCCAAGGACAAAAACCTCTGGCACCTCTCGCACGAGGGGCTCGACCTTGAAGACCCCGGCAACGAGCCGCAGTACAACAAGGAGGGCTTTCTGGAGATGTGCGTCTCGCCCGAGAAAGCGCCCGACGAGCCGGAGTACGTGGAGATTGAGTTTGAAAAGGGCATCCCCGTCGCGGTCAACGGGCAGAGGATGAAGGGCGCGGACATCATCCGCACGCTCAACAAAATCGGCGGCCGGCACGGCATCGGGATCTTCGACGTGGTGGAAAACCGCCTTGTGGGCATGAAGAGCCGCGGCGTGTACGAGACGCCGGGCGGCACGATTCTCTACCACGCCCACGAAGTCCTCGAGACGCTCTGCCTCGATAAGGACACCATGCACCTGAAAGCCCGCCTTGCCATCGACTTTGCCAGCCTCGTCTACAACGGGCAGTGGTACACGCCGCTGCGCGAGGCCCTCTCGGCGTTCGTCGACGCGACGCAGAAGACCGTCACCGGCAAGGTGCGCCTGAAGCTCTACAAGGGCAACATCATCAACGCCGGCGTCTGGAGCGACTACAGCCTCTACAGCGAGGAGCTGGCCTCCTTCGGCGAGAGCGACTACAACCAGAAGGAAGCCGAGGGCTTTATCAACCTGTTCGGCCTGCCGATTAAAACGAAAGCGCTGCTCGACCAGCAGCGGAAGGAAAAACTCGGAAAGGACTAATACCCATGAAACTCTGGTCCGGCCGGTTCTCCGCCGACACGGACGCCCTCGTCGACAAGCTCAACGCCTCGATTCCCTTCGACCGCAGGATGTACAGGGAGGACATCGAGGGCTCCATCGCCCACGCCGACATGCTCGCGGCGCAGGGGATTATCGACAGGGCGGAGGCTGACGCCATCATCGCCGCGCTCGGCGGGATTCTCAAAGACATCGAGGCGGGCAATTACGAATTTAAGCTCGCCGACGAAGACATCCACATGAGCATCGAAGCGGAGCTGACGCGCCGCATCGGCGACGCGGGCAAGAGATTGCACACGGCGCGCAGCCGCAACGACCAGGTCGCGCTCGACCTGCGGCTTTACCTCAAGCGCCGCATCCGCGAAATCATAGATGAGATACTGCACCTCATCCGCGCGCTGCACAATATCGCGTCTCACACCATGGACGCCGTCATGCCCGCCTACACCCACCTGCAGCGGGCGCAGCCGACGACGTTTGCCCACTACATGATGGCCTACGCCTCCATGTTCCGGCGCGACGTGACGCGGCTGGAGGACTGCCTTGAGCGCATGGACTTATCGCCCCTCGGCAGCGGCGCGCTCACGGGCACGACGTACCCCATCGACCGCATGCGCGTGGCAAAGGCGCTCGGCTTTGCGGGCATAACGGAAAACAGCATGGACGGCGTGTCCGACCGCGACTACGTCATCGAGCTGCTGTCGGACCTGTCCATCCTCATGATGCACCTGTCCCGCCTTTCGGAGGAGATTGTCCTGTGGTGCTCGTGGGAGTTTAAGTTCATCGAGCTGTCCGACCGGTACGCGACGGGCTCGTCCATCATGCCGCAGAAGAAAAACCCCGACGTGGCGGAGCTCGTCCGCGGGAAGACGGGGCGCGTCTACGGGAGCCTCTTGGCGCTGCTGACCACGATGAAGGGATTGCCCCTCGCGTACAACAAGGATATGCAGGAGGATAAGGAGCCCGTCTTCGACGCGGTGGACACGGTGCTCTCCTGCCTGCCCGTCTTTACGGCGATGCTCGAGACCATGACAATAAGCCGCGACCGCATGCGCGCCGCGGCGCTCGAGGGCTTTATCAACGCCACCGACTGCGCCGACTACCTCGTGCGCAAGGGGCTGCCCTTCAGGGACGCTTATACTATCGTCGGCAACATCGTCGCCGACTGCGTGCGCCGGGGCCTGACCCTCGAGACGATGTCGCTCGAGGACTACCGCGCCTTCTCGCCCCTTTTTGACGAGGATGTGTTCAGGGCCGTGCGCCTTGAGACGTGCGTGGCGAGCCGGAACGTCCCCGGCGGGCCGGCGCCCACGGCCGTCTGGGCGCAGCTTGAGAGCGTGCGAAAGTTTTTAGAGGAGAGAGGCGTGACGGTCCATGACGAAGCCTAAAGTGTTCATCGACGGCAGCGAGGGGACGACGGGGCTCCAGATCGCCCGCCGCCTTGCCGCCCGCGACGACATTGAGCTGCTTTCTATCGACGCGGAAAGCCGCAAGGACACGGAAAAGCGGCGCGAGATGTTTCGCCGCGCCGACCTTGTGATTTTGTGCCTGCCGGACGACGCGGCGAGGGAGGCCGTCTCGCTCGTTGAAGACGGGAAAACGCGCGTTATCGACGCGTCCACCGCGCACCGCACCGCCCCCGGCTGGGTCTACGGGTTTCCGGAGCTTCACAAGGGACAGCGCGAGGCCATCCGGTCGGCGCGGTTTGTCGCCAATCCCGGATGCCACGCCGTGGGCTTTATTTCAATCACGCACCCGCTCGTCGCC
>JAAYMC010000085.1 GCA_012521555.1 Clostridiales bacterium | reverse complement strand
CGCAGGGCGCGGCCCGCCATGGCGGCGTTGGCCTTGAGAAACTCGGCGCGCACGTCGTCCGTGAGGGGGCAGGGCGCGCCGTCCCTGAGGTAATGCGAGCAGCGCCTGAGCACTTCGTCGAGCGCGCCTTTCGTAAACTGGATGATCGTCCCGTCCTTCCGGCGGTGGACGGTGCTCATCATCTTGCGCATGCTGTCAAACGGCGCTTCGCCGATGCGCGGCGCCTCTTCCTCAAGGCGCGTCTTCGGAAGGCCCAGCTTATTAGCCCACGCCACGAGGGCGCACTCCGTCGGCTCGCCGGTTACGCTGCCGTCCTCCTCCAGCACGGCGTCGGAGCACAGGGCCATCGCCGTGGCCAGCAGGTTCGCGTCGGGGCCGTAGCTGTCCACCACGGTCATTTTGTTCTGCGTGAGCGTGCCCGTCTTGTCCGAGCAGATAACCTGCGCGCAGCCGAGCGTCTCCACGGCGGTCAGCCGCCGGATAATCGCGTTGCGCCGGCTCATGTTGGTCACGCCGATGGACAGGACAATCGTCACGACGGCCACGAGCCCCTCCGGTATGGCCGCGACGGCGAGGGATATGGCCACCATGAAGGAGTCGATGACCATATCCGTCGTAAAGCTGCCGGCGCGGATGAGCCCGAGCGCGAAGATGACGACGCAGATGCCGAGGACGAGGAAGGTGAGCACCTTGCTCAGGCGCGCCAGCTGAATCTGGAGGGGTGTCTGGCCTTCCTCGGCCCGCGTGAGGGCGTCGGCAATCTTGCCCATCTCGGTGTCCATGCCCGTCGCGGTGATGACGGCGCTGCCCCGCCCGTAGACGACGGTGCTGCCCATGTAGACCATGTTGGTGCGGTCTCCGAGGGGGACGTCTTTCTGCCCGTCGAGCGGGAGGGCGTCTGCCGTTTTGCTCACGGGGACACTCTCGCCGGTGAGCGCCGCCTCCTCGGTTTTCAGGCTCGCGCTCTCTAAAATCCTCCCGTCGGCGGGGACGGCGTCGCCCGCCTCAAGGAGCACCACATCGCCGACGACGAGCTCCTCGCTTTTGACAACGGCGATTTTCCCGTCCCGCAGGACCTTCGACGTGGCGGCGGCCATCTCCTGCAGCGCCTCGATGGCCTTTTCCGCCTTGCTCTCCTGATAGACGCCGAGGACGGAATTTATAATCACGACGGCGAGGATGATAAACACGTCGGCGGCGCTGTGCCCTTCGACGATGCTCATCACCGCCGAGACGGCCGCCGCGGCGAGCAGTATGAGAATCATGGGGTCGGCAATCTGCTGGAGGAAACGCTTGAAAAGGGAGTCTTTTTTCGCTTCCTTCAGCTTGTTCGGCCCGTTTTGCTCAAGCCGCCGCCGCGCCTCGTCGCTGCCGAGGCCTTCCGGCCGGCTGCCGACGTGCCCGAGCACCTCCTGCGCCGGAACGCAATAAAACTTCATGCCCTGCATCACCTCAGATTAGTATTTCTCTGCTGTATAAAAAAATCACGGATAGGAAACTCCTATCCGTGAGTCTCGTCATTTCATTCAAGCCAAGCGGCTTTATGCCGCTATGTATGTTGAACTTGAAGCGCCTTTGGGCGCCGACTACTCCCCCACGAAGCGTCTTTTAACTTTATTGAGTATGTTAACACGGTTTTTGCGCCCTGTCAAGTTTTCCCTCTCCGTCCATCATCTCGGAAAAAACGGCGCGCTGCGTCAAAGGGGCCCTTTCGGGCATATACTAGGAAAGACACGAACCCAAGGGCGGGAGATGGACACAAAAGCGTGTTTCATCTCCCGTTTTTAAGGCAACCGGCTTTTTCAGGCCATCTTTTGGAGGTGCATACTTTGTGCGGTATTGCCGGCTGGATTGATTTTTCACGGAACTTAAAGGAAGAGCGGGCCGTTATCGAGGCCATGACCGGCACGCTTTCGCGCCGCGGGCCCGACGCGGAAGGCTGCTACATAAGCGACCACGTCCTGTTCGGGCACAGGCGCCTTGCCGTCATCGACATCGAGGGCGGCGTTCAGCCGATGGCGCTCTCAAAGGACGGGAACCACTACGTCCTCACCTATAACGGCGAGCTTTACAACACGGAAGACATCCGCAGCCTTCTCCTCGAGCGCGGCCACCGCTTCAACGGCTGGAGCGACACCGAGGTCCTTCTCCACGCCTACGCCGAGTGGGGCGACGGCTGCGTGCAGTACTTAAACGGCATCTTTGCCTTCGCCGTGTGGGACGCGCAAAACCAGCGCGTCTTCCTCGCGCGGGACCGCATGGGCATCAAGCCGCTGTTTTACGCCCTGCGGGGCTCATCCCTCGTCTTCGGCTCGGAGCTCAAGGCGCTCTTTAAGCACCCTAACGTCAAACCCGTCATCGGCGACGAGGGCCTTGCGGAGGTGTTCGCCATCGGCCCGGCGCGCACGCCCGGCCACGGCGTCTTTTCCGACATTTTCGAGCTCAAGCCCGGGTGGAGCGCCGTTTTCAGCCGAGGCGGCTTTTCCGCCGCGCCTTACTGGGAGCTGAAAAGCGACAGCCACCCCGACGATTTCGACACGACGGCGGAGACGGTCCGCTTTCTGGTGACCGACTCGGTCAGGCGCCAGCTCGTCTCGGACGTTCCCCTGTGCGTCCTGCTCTCGGGCGGGCTTGACTCGAGCGCCATCGCGGCCATCACGGCGGAAGTCTACCGCAAGGAGATGGGCATGACGCTGCGCACCTACTCCGTCGACTATGTGGACAACGACAAAAACTTCCGCCCCAACGCGTTCCAGCCCAATCCGGACGCGCCGTGGGTCGAGCGCATGGTCGCTTTCCTGAAAACGGAGCACAAAACGCTCTACATCGACACGCCGGAGCTGACCGAAGCGCTTTACGACGCCGTCATCGCCCGCGACCTGCCCGGCATGGCGGATATCGACTCCTCCCTGCTGCTGATGTCGGTGTGGGTAAAGCAGTACGCCACGGTGGGATTGTCCGGCGAGTGCGCCGACGAGGTGTTCGGCGGGTACCCGTGGTTTTACCGCAGGATGGAAAGCGAGACGTTCCCGTGGGCGCAGCACCTTGACAGGCGCCTTGCCGTCCTCTCGCCCGAGCTGCGCGCGCGCATCCGCCCGGAGGAGTACGTGCGGGCGCGGTACGACGAGGCGATGGGCGAGGTGCCCGTATTTGACGGCGACTCCCCCGAAGAGGCGCAAAAGCGCGCGCTGTTTTACCTCAACCTCACCCGCTGGATGCCCACGCTGATCGACCGGAAGGACCGCATGAGCATGTATACCGGCCTTGAGCTGCGCGTGCCGTACTGCGACCACCGCATCGTGGAGTACGTCTGGAACATCCCGTGGTCCATGAAGTTTTACAAAGAGCGGGAAAAGGGCCTTTTGCGCCACGCGCTCACGGGGCTCCTCCCGGAGGACGTCCTCTGGCGCAAGAAAAGCCCGTTCCCGAAGACGCACAACCCCAATTACATCGACGTGCTGCGCGGCCTGACCCACGCCATGCTGGGCGATTCAAACGCCCCTATTCTGCCGTTTATCGACGTGGGCGCCGTCAAAACCCTCGCGGACACCATGACGCCGGACACGAACATCCCGTGGTTCGGGCAGCTCATGAACGCGCCGCAGATGCTCGCGTATCTCCTCCAGATCAACTTCTGGATGAAGCACTACGGCGTGACCATCTCTTAAAGCCGCGCGAAAAGCGTCCAAAACAACAGCGCCGCAGCTTTCACGCTGCGGCGCTTTTTGTATGCGGTTTTATTCGATGCCGAAGACCTCTTTGTTGTAGCGGTCGATTTCGTCGTTGATGAACTTGTCGCCCTGCGGGTAGATGGTGCCGGGGCCGCCGTAGGTGATGCAGGGGATGAAGTGGCCCTGCGGGCAGTACGTCTCGAGGACGCGGCGCGTCTCGGCGCGGATTTCCTCTTCCGTGGAATCGGCGCGGTCGACAATGGCCGCGTCGATGCCGCCCATGAGCGCCATGCGGCCGTCAAGCTGCTTCTGGAGCTTGACGATGTCGTTTTGCGGCAGAACGCCCTGCCACACGTCGATGTGCAGCTCCACCATGTCCTCCACAATCTGCTCGCAGAAGGAGTCGGCGTGGTGCTCGATGATGACGCCCTGCTCGTGAATGTACCCGTAGATCTTCTCGTACTGCGGCTTAATGAACTTGCGCCACAGATCCGGCGAGATAAAGAGGTTCTGCTTGCTTCCCCAGTCGTCGTGCGAGTGGATGACGTCGGGGCGGGCGTACTCGATGAGGAGCTTGGCGCATTTGAGGCGGTAGTCGCCGATGGCGTCGCACAGCTCCATCATGGCTTCCTCTTCCGTCATGAAGTTAATGAACATATCCTCAAATCCCATGAGGAAGTGCAGGCGCTCGAAAACGCCCGTGGGCATAAAGGCCATGACGAGGTTGTTTTCGCGGTCCACTTCGGCGATGCGCTTGAGATACGGCTCCCAGAGAGCCTTGTCGGAGCAGTGCTTTTCAACGTCCGGAATGGTGACGTACTCGCGCCAGCGCGTGATGTCCTTGATGACCTTGTTTTCTTCCGTGACGTACGGCATCGCCGCCGGCTCGTGGGCCGGCCAGAGGATTTCGGTGCCCCAGCGGTCCTTCGTCGGCGGCATACCCGCGTAGCGCTGGCCGCGGACATAGAGGGAAATCGGGTCGCCCGGGAGGAAAACGGTGCCTTCAAACTGCTTGACAATGCGGTCAGGCTTTCCGTCGCGCTTTATGGTTTCCAGAAAGTTTTGTTTCGGACTGAGCATAAATAACACCCTCACAAGTTTATTTCGTCACCTGGCGGCCCGCGTTCCCCGGCCGCCGGGCAATTTCTTAAAGACTTCAGACCGGGCCCCGCCCGCCCTTTCACGGGCAAGTCCCTGCTTGCGTCTTTCGCGGAGACGTCATAAGACCGGGCTGCCGCTTTCCCCGCCGTCAGGATCGCGGGGGTTGAGCGCCCCCGCCTACAGGCCGGGCGGCGCGGCGCGCTGTGCGTAGAGCCTTAGGCAGCGGCCTTATGGTATGTCCAGATTACATTATAAGTTCTTATGCACGCGGGGTCAACGCCGCCGGGAAAAAAGCCAATGGAGTTTTCATTTTTCGAAATATCGTCCATATCAGGGCTGTCGTCTAGGCCGCCCGCGCCGGGCTCGGAGACGGGTATTAGGCCGCACTCGCAGGCCGGAAGAGACGGCCCGGCGCGCGGCGCCGCAAGAAGGCCGCGCACTTTCAGCCCGCCCTTCGCCGACAGGCTGGTTTTTGCCGGAAAACACAGTTTAGTCTTCCAACGCCGCCTGCTTTTATTCGGTTTCCGCCCGCGCCCGCCGCTGCGCTTTAGGGCGCGTTTTCCCGCGCGGCGCTCTGGCGTTTCGCCGAATCTTACAGGGCGGCGCGCGCCGTGCCTTCAATTTCGCGCGAAGGCTGTTCAGCGGCGGAAAACTGTGATAGAGTAAACAAAAAAAGGAATTTCCGGAGGGTTTGCGATGTACGACAGCCTTTTCAGGCCGATAAAAATCGGCCCCGTCACGCTCAAAAACCGCATCGAAGTAGCCCCGGCGGCCCCCTTCCTCGCCCATCACGACGGCTCCCTCTCGCGGGAGCTTTACGCGTACACCATGCGCCTGGCCCGCTCCGGCGCCGGGCTCGTCACGCTCGGCGTGACCGACGTCGGCCTGCCGCGCCACGGCGGCGGGCGCATTCTCAGCGCCGGCTCGCCGGCGTATATCAGCGACCTGGCCGACATCGCCGAGGGCATCAAAAGCTACGGCGCGGCGGCGTGCGTCGAGCTTGTCCACTCGCGGTACATGCTCGCGCCGCCGGAAAAAGTCGTCGGCGAGACGTCCACCGCCGAAGTGGAGCAAATCATCAAGGACTTCGCCAACGCCGCCTTCAACTGCTGCAGAGCGGGCTTTGACATGGTCATGATCCACGGCGGCCACGGGAACGTCCCGGCCATGTTCTTCAGCAAACGCTTTAACCGCCGCACGGACCGCTTCGGCGACCGCTTCCGGTTCGGCAAGGAGCTGCTTGCCGCCATCCGCGAGCGGACGGGCGGGCGCCTTGCCATCGAGTACCGCATCAGCGCGGAAGAGTGCCTCGAGGGCTGGACGACGCTGGAGGAGACGCTCGAATACGCCAGGAAAATCGAGCCGCTTATCGACCTGCTGCACGTCTCGCGCGGGCTTTTGGAGGTGGACGCGCTGCTGCCCGTCATCAACGCGCCGTGCTACCTGCCGAAGGGCATGAACCTCCCTTACGCGCGCGAGTTTAAAAAGCGCCTTTCCGTCCCCGTCACGGTCGTCGGCAGCTTTGACCTCGACATAGCCGAAGAAGCTATTTCAAAGGGCGACGTGGACATGGTCTCCATGATCCGCACCGTCCTCGCCGACACGGACTGCGTGGAAAAGGCGCGGCATGGCGCGCCCGAGACGATCCGCCCGTGCATCCGCTGCAACGTGTGCATCAGCCGCACGCACTCGGAGTTTAAGACGGTGCGCTGCTCGGTCAACCCCATGGTCGGCCGCGAAACAGAGTTTGACGACGAGCGCCCCGCCCCGCGGCAGAAAAAGGCCGTCGTCATCGGCGGGGGCCCGGCGGGGCTGGAGGCGGCGCGGACGCTCGCGCGCCGCGGGCATAAAGTCGTCCTCTTTGAAAGGCAAACCGAGCTGGGCGGCACGCTGCGCCTTGCCTGCGCGGCCGCGTTTAAGCAGGAGCTGCGCAAATACCTCGACTGGTCCATCCGCACGGTGACAGGCAGCCCGCTTGTCGACGTGCGCTGCGGCGCTCCCGCCACGCGGGAGGCCGTCCTCGCGGAAAAGCCGGACGCCGTGTTCGTCGCCGCCGGCGCGAAGCCCATCATCCCAAGATTTGAGGGCGCGGACGAAAAGCGCGTTGTCTGGGCGGGCGACGCGGAGGCGCACCCCGAGCGGGTCGGCGCGCGCGCCGTCATCGCCGGCGCGGGCATGACGGGGCTGGAGCTTGCTCTGTCGCTTGCGCGCCAGGGGCGGCGCGTGACCGTCGTCGACATGCTCCCCGAGAGCGAAATCGGACAGGGCGGCTCGCCGATTAACCTCATCGCCCTCCGTCAGCTCCTCAAAGAAGTGGGCGTGGAAATCGTCTGCCGCGTGCGGCTTGAGGACGTGACGGCGGAAGGCGCCGTCGTCTCCCATGAGGACGGCAGGCGCGAGACAATCGCGTGCGACACCGTCGTCCTCGCCCTCGGCTCAAAGCCGGACCCCGAGGCGCTCTCTGAATTTGAAGGCACGGCGCCGGACGTGTTCTATATCGGCGACTGTGTGCGCCCCGCCACCGTCTGGAACGCCACGAAGACGGCTTTCGAGACGGCCATGCGCCTGTAAGGCGGCGCTCCCCGCTCCCGCGGGGCGCTCGCGCGGCCGGGCGCGGCATCCGGTCGCGGCGAAAATCTGTACGCAAACAAGAAGGGACCGATTAAACGGTCCCTTTCTGTCGCCTCGCGCGGCGCGCCTGCGAAACGCCGCGGAAAACGTGTCAAAGCGCCCTGCGCATTTTTTCCTCCTTAGTGGCGGATACTATGGAAAGACGCATAAGGGAGTGACGACATGAGCGAAAGCACCGTTTCTTACTGGCATAAAACCGCGCGGGTGCCCCATTTCCCCCGCCTGGACAAAAACCTCATCTGCGACGTCCTTGTCATCGGCGGCGGGATTACGGGCGTAACCACGGCGTACTGCCTTGCGCAAAAGGGCGAAAAACCCGTCCTCATCGAAGCCGGGCACCTCTGCGACGGCACGACGGGCAACACCACCGGAAAAATCACCGTCCAGCACGGGATAATCTACTCAAACATCCTCAAAAAGCACGGCCGCAGCTTCGCGAAATCCTACCTCGATTCGCAGTCGGAGGCGCTCGATTTCGTCCGGCGGCAGGTGCGAGACCTGCGCATCGACTGCCAGCTGACCGAGAGCCCGTCGTATATCTACGCGGAAAACGACGAGGAGCGCAAAACCATCGTCGAGGAGTTTCAGACGGCGAAGGACCTCGGCGTCGACGCGTTCTTTGTCGAATCGCCCGTCTTCCCGCCGGGCGCGGTCGGCATGGCGGGGTTTCAAAACCAGCTGTCCTTCCACGCCGTGCGGTATGTCAGCGCCCTCGCGGAGGCGGCGGTCAAAATGGGCGCGCGCATCTACTGCGACACGAAAGCGGTAAAGCTCATCGACGGCGAGGTCAGTACCGTCCTGTGCGAAAACGACGTCACCATCGAGGCGCGGCACGTCGTGATGGCGACGCAATACCCCCTGTACGACGGCCCCAACCTCTTTTTCACGCGCCTGTACGCCAAGCGCGCCTACGGCGTCGCCGTAGAGGCGCAGCGGGACTGGCCGGAGGGCAACTTCATCAACGCCGGGCAGCTCACCCGCTCCATCCGAACGCACGTCGAGGACGGGAAGAAGATTCTCATCGTCGTCGGCGAAGGGCACCCCACGGGGCGCGGCGAAGAAAACGAGCAGGCGCACTTTGACAATCTCGTGACCTTCGCAAACCAGCTCGCCGGCGTGAAGACGGTGCTCGCCCGGTGGTCGGCGCAGGACTACGAGACGCCGGACCAGATCCCGTATATCGGGCGGATTGGAGACCGCCAGAACATCTACGTCGGGACGGGGTACGGCAAATGGGGCCTGTCGAGCGGCACGCTCGCGGGCATCATGCTCTCCGACCTTGTCGCGACGGGCAGCTGCCCCTACGAGGCGCTCTATTCGCGAAGGCGCGCGGACTACTCCACTTCCCTCGGGAAAACGATTGCGGAAGTGGCGCTGCCCATCGTGGAGCTTGTCAAGTCGAAAATCGAGGCGACGGAGAGCGCCGCCGGCATCCGGCAGGGCGAGGGGCGCGTCATCCGGTTTAAGGGACAGCGCGCCGGCATTTACAGGGACTTCGACGACACGGTGACGATTCTCGACATCTCCTGCACCCACATGTCCACGACGCTCAACTTCAACGACGCGGAGAAAACGTGGGACTGCCCGGCGCACGGCGGCCGCTTTTCGGTGGACGGAAAGCTCCTCGAAGGCCCGCCGAAAAACCCGCTCAAGGTGCTCTTTCGGGGCAAGTACGAGGACATCGCGGTAAGGCTGGAATAACCGGCGAGGGATGGCGCCTGCCATCCCTCGTTTTTAACAACTTGCTTCGTATCGAACAAAAACGTTTTCTTTTCGCGGCGGGCATGCTATACTGTTCCAAAAATTAGTAAAATACGCTTTAGGAGAAGATGATAAATGAGCCCGTTTAAGGTCGAATACATAAACCCGGAGGGGCTGCACAGGTCCCCGCATTACTCGCAGGCGGCCGTGGTGCGCGGAAACACCAAGACCATCTACATCGGCGGGCAAAACGCTGTAAACGCGCGGGGCGAAATCGTCGGAGAGGGCGACCTTACGCGGCAGGTGGGGCAGATTGTCGAGAACATCAGGACGATTCTGGCGTCCGAAAACGCCGCGTTTGACGATGTCATAAAGCTCAACATTTATCTTGCGCAGGGCTGCGACCCGCGCGCCGGCCTTGCCGCCTTTCAGGAGGCGGCCGGGGAACTGAAAAACCCGCCTCTCATCACGGTCTTGTTCGTGGCGGGGCTGGCGCATCCAATGTTTCTGGTTGAAATCGACGGCATCGCCGTCGTGGAGGACGCGTAACATGGGCGGGCCGGATTTTTCGCGGCTCTCCCGCCCTGTCGAGCCTTTGCCGAAGGCCGTCGAGGACCTGCTGCGCGCGGAAAACCTCATGGATGCTTACCGCAGCCGGCCGCCGTACCAGCAAAACGACTATATCCGCTGGATTTCGGGCGCGAAGCGGCCCGAGACGCGCGAAAAACGCATCCGCCAGATGCTCTCGGAGCTTAGGGGCGGGCACGTGTACATGAAGATGGCGTGGCGGGGGAAGAAAGAGTAAAAGCGGGCGCAAAGAGCGCGCCCGCTTTTATATTTAAAGTCGGCGTTACACCACCTGGAAAATATAGAACTTAAGGTATTCCGTCTCCGGGACGTTCCAGAGGATGGGGTGGTCGGGCGATTGCCGGCGGGCTTCCACCTGCCGGAGGGAGACGGCGGCGTCCTTTGCCGCGGCCGCGAGCATTTTGCGAAACAGCTCGTCCGTCATGAAGTGGCTGCAGCTGCAGGTGGCAAGATACCCGCCCCGGGGCAGCAGCTTCATCGCCTTGAGGTTAATCTCCTTGTACCCTCTCGAGGCGGAGCCGATCGTTTTGCGCGACTTCGTAAAGGCCGGCGGGTCGAGGATGATAAAGTCGTAGTCGCGGCTCTTGCGCCCGGCGAGCTCCGTGAGCAGGTCGAACACGTCCGCGCACAGAAAGTCCATTTTCTTATCAAGCCCGTTGCGATGAGCATTTTCTCTCGCCATGTCGAGGGCCGGTTGCGACACGTCCACGCACGTCACATGCTCGGCCCCGCCGAGCGCGGCGTTGAGGCCAAAGGAGCCGGTGTGGGCAAAGCAGTCGAGCACGCGCTTTCCCGCGGCGATGCGGGCGACGGCGGCGCGGTTGTACTTCTGGTCGAGGAAAAAGCCCGTTTTCTGCCCGTTTTCCACGTCCACCAGGTATTTCACGCCGTTTTCGACGATCTCCGCCACGGCCGACTCCCGGACGGGGATGCCTTCGGCGCGGTACCACCCCTTGTACTCCGGCAGCCCCTCCCGCACGCGCAGGGCGACGTCGTTGCGCTCGTATATGCCGGCAATCGTCTCGCCCATCTCCGCAAGCACGTCCAGAAGGGCGCGGTAAACCGTATCCCTGACAAGCTCCATGCCAAGGCAGGTAATCTGCACGGACAAAATATCGCCGTAGCGGTCGACCGTGAGCCCCGGCATCATGTCCGCCTCCCCGTGGACAAGGCGGCAGCAGGCAAAGTCCGGCCCGGGCATGACGGTCCTGCGGTACCGGACGGCGTACTCCGCGCGGCGGCGCCAGAAGCGCGCGTCAAACACGTCGTTGGCGTTGCGGGAGATGAGCCGGACGGCAATTTTGCTCAGGCTGTTGTAAAAGCCCGTCCCCATATAGGCGTTGCCGGCAAACACGTCCACCAGCCCGCCGTTTTGAAGGTCGCCCTCCGTTTTGCGGATTTCCTCCCCGTATATCCACGGGTGCCCGTCCTTGACGCTGCGCTCGGCCTTGGGCGATATTGTGACTTTCGGATACGGCCGCTGTATTTTCATTGTTTCACCTTTAAAAATTGTTTTCGGCTGATTGTAACATGTTTCACATCCGCTATCAATATTCCCGCTCGAGGCTCCCCCGCCTGGAATGACTTTGCGCACAAATACAAGCCCGTCACCCGGCTATAATTTTTACGCGCCCTGCACTTGACAAAACGGCCGGCATATATCTATAATAGTTGCAACTCAATTGAATTAACCTGTTAAACCGTTGATTAAGAATAGTAACCCCGAAGGTCGTTTCCCAGAGAGCCGCGGAAGGTGGGAGCGCGGTAGATGGACGCGGGGCGAATGGACTTATGAGGGCGGCCAAATGCGTGTAATCTGCGCGCAAAAAAGCCGACGGGAGCCGGATCCGTTACCAACACGGCCCGTATGCATGTACGGGGTAAAGAGCGGGCAATGCCTCTGGCATTGTCAATTTGGGTGGCACCGCAGGATGTAAAGTCTTGTCCCATGTGTGGGATAAGGCTTTTTTGTTATATTTCTTTGCAGTAAGGAGTGCTGACATGCCGAAATCAAGAGTCAAACGATGGCGATGGTGAAGACTCTCCCCGCTCGCTTCCACTCAGTAACCAAAACCAAAACCAAAATCAAAATTCTGAAAAGGAGAGATTCTTCATGATGAAAAAGATTATTGCCGTCGCCGTTATTCTCGCGATTTTCGCAACCTTCGCCGCCGGCTGCGGCTCCAAGAAAGTCCCCGTCATCGGCATCTCCCAATACGGGGAGCACGCCTCTCTTGACAACTGCCGCGAAGGCTTCATCCAGGGCCTGAAGGACGCCGGCCTCGCGGAAGGCAAGGACTTTACCATCGACTACCAGAACGCCGGCTTTGACGACGACATCGCGACCCAGATCGCCCAGACCTTCTCCGCCAACAACGTGGCCATCATGGTCGGCATCGCCACCCCCGCCGCCACCGCCTGCTTCGCCGCGGCGGAAGACAAGGACATCCCCGTGGTGTTCACGGCCATCACCGACCCGGTCAAGGCCAAGCTGGATAAAGGCAACATCACCGGCACCAGCGACAAGCTGCCGGTGGACGCGCAGCTTGACCTCATCCGCAAAATCCAGCCCGAGGCCAAGACCATCGGCATCATCTACACCACCAGCGAGCCCAACTCCGTCTCCGCCATCGCCGAGTACGAGGAGAAAGCGCCCCAGTACGGCTTTGCCATCGAGTCCATCGGCGTCACCCAGCAGTCCGAGGTCACCCTGGCGGTGGACACCCTCCTCTCCAAAGGCGTGGACTGCTTCTCCAACCTGACGGACAACAACGTGGTGGGCGTGCTGCCCTCCATCCTGGAGAAGACCAACGAGGCCAAAGTCCCCGTCTACGGCAGCGAGGTCGAGCAGGTGAAAATCGGCTGCGTGGCCGCGGCGGGCATCGACTACATCGCGCTGGGCATCCAGACCGGCAAGATGGCGGCGAAAATCCTCAAGGGCGAGGCCACCGCCGAAAATATGCCGTATGAAACCATCACCGAGTTTAACTACTACATCAACTCCGCCGCACTGGCGGAAATGGGCCTTGAGGTCCCGGCGGAAATCGCCGAAAAAGCTATCGAATCCGGACAATAACGCGAAGGGAGCGCGGCAAAGGCTCAATGCCTTTGCCGCCTTCCCCGCGTCCGGCAGGAAATGAGGTCGCTTTATGGGCAGTTTTTTTGATTTGGTTGTAGGCACCGTCACGCAGGGGCT
This sequence comes from Clostridiales bacterium, assembly GCA_012521555.1. GTDB lineage: Bacteria > Bacillota > Clostridia > Oscillospirales > Oscillospiraceae > Sporobacter. The sequence goes on along the minus strand of JAAYMC010000085.1, from coordinate 16,023 downwards.
CATTTACGCCCTGCTCTCGCTCGGCGTCTATATCACGTACAGGATACTTGACTTTCCCGATCTGACAGTGGACGGCAGCTTTCCTCTGGGGGCTGCCGTTGCGGCGGTTTTGCTCACGCGGGGTGTTAGCCCCTACCTGACCCTTATCGTCGCCATGGCGGTCGGGGCCCTCGCGGGTTTAGTTACCGGTGTGATTCACGTCAAGCTGGGCGTGCGGGATCTGCTGGCCGGCATCATCACCATGACGGGGCTTTTCTCCATCAATCTCCAAATTGCCGGCTCCAACCTCGCCGTCGACAGGGCGACGGACACCATCTTCACCGCCGCGCCCACCATGGCCCTCTTCGGCGCGATGCCCCTGATCTACCGCAAGCTGGTCGTCTCCCTGATTCTGGCCGTTGTCTTCAAGCTCATTTTGGACGCGTACTTCAGCACGCAAAGCGGCCTTCTCCTGCGGGCGGTGGGCGACAACAGCACCTTGGTCACCACCCTCGCCAAGGACAAGGGGAGCGTCAAAATCCTCGGCCTTGTCATCTCGAACACCCTTGTGGCCCTGTCCGGCGCCGTCGTCTGCCACGAGCAGCGCGCCTTCAACAGCACCATGGGCACCGGCCAGGTCGTGTTCGGGCTTGCGACGGTCATCATCGGCACGACGCTGTTTAAAAACCTCGGCTTCGTTAAGGGCACGACGGCCGTTATCATCGGAAGCATCCTGTACAAAGCCTGCATCCAGGTCGCCATCAGCCTGGGGCTGCCCGCCAACCTCCTCAAGCTCATCACGGCGGTGCTGTTCCTCATCATTCTCGTCCTCGGAAACCGCCGGAAAAGCGGGGTGAACGCCAATGCTTGAGCTTCGAGACATCGTAAAAATCTACAACCCGGGCACCATCACGGAAATGTGCCTCTTCCAGGGGTTTAACCTGACAGTGGCGGACGGCGACTTCCTCTCCATCGTCGGCAGCAACGGCAGCGGAAAGACCTCTCTGCTCAACATTATCTGCGGCAGCATCCCCGTCGAGGGCGGCCAGGTGCTGATTAACGGCGAGGATATTACAAAGATGAAGGAATACAGGCGGTACGGGCGCATCGGGCGGGTGTACCAGAACCCCGCCATGGGTAGCTGCCCCAACCTCACCCTGCTGGAAAACCTGTCTCTGGCGGACAACAAGGGCAGGCCGTTCGGGCTTAAAAAAGGCATCAACAAGGCCCGCAGGGAGTATTACCGCGAGCAGCTGGCCGCTCTGGGGCTCGGCCTTGAAGACAAGCTGGAGGTCAAGATGGGCGCCCTCTCGGGCGGGCAGCGGCAGGCCGCGGCCCTGATTATGGCGACGCTGACGCCCATCGACTTCCTCATCCTCGACGAACACACCGCCGCGCTCGACCCCAAGACGGCGGAGACCATCATGGAGCTGACGGATAAGGTCATCCGCGAGAAAAAGCTCACCGCCATCATGGTCACCCACAACCTGCGTTACGCCGTGGAATACGGCAACCGGCTGATCATGATGGACAAAGGCCAGATCGTCCTGGAAAAGGCCGGCGCGGAAAAAGAGGCCACCACGGTCGCCGACGTGCTCCATATCTTCAACGAAATCAGCATCGAGTGCGGAAATTAAAGCGCCGCATACAGGAAAAGCCTGCCCCGGCCGGGGCAGGCTTTAATATTCTCTCACGGCGCTTCGGCGCGCAAATAACCTCGGCACTGTCGTCTCCTGCGGGGCTCCCGGCTGTCAGGACTTCCCACATATCCTGTAATCGGCTATAATGTTGAGTACGGTAGTATCCATAATGGACATACTTCTATTTATAAACCTAAAATGAGGGACGCAATATGTTCTTTTTCGCCTTCTTCGGCATACAGGACAAAGAAGAATTCCTCGGGTCGTGCAACAACGTCGTCTGCCCCGGCTGCGGGCGCCTGACGAGGCTTGACGTCTACAAGACGTACCGGTACCTGCACATCTTTTTCATCCCCACCTTCCGGTGGGACACGCGGTACTACGTTAAAGCCGCCTGCTGCGGCAGCCTCTATGAGCTGGAAGGCGACGTCGGCAGGGCCTTCGAGCACGACCCCTCAACGGAAATCCGCAGCGAGCACCTGCGTCCTGTCCACGCCTACTCCCCTTATAAATACTGCCCAAGCTGCAACGCCACAGTTCCGCCGCAATACAGTTTCTGCCCCTACTGCGGCGGGCGGCTGTGAGCATCCCGCCAAATTAGACCTTGCCCGGGCCGCCTGTCTGCACGCCGGGCTTTATGTTTGCCAAAACCTAATCCCTTGTTTACGCAAAAAAGCCGCGATGCATCGCGGCTTTTCCCTTTTTCTACATCAGGCTCCACAGTGGGAGGTGGCGAGAACGCTCCGTCCAAAGCCATATCCTCCCGCTACCGCGCCTTGCCTTTCGCAGCCTGCGGGCTGTTTTTACCCTGCAAGGCGGGGCGCGCCTCGTCCCCGCCGAAAAGCCCCGCCTTCCCCTCCCGCTCCTGCAGCGGGTAAATCGACCGGTTGCCGTTGCAGATATACGCTACGGCGCAGACGACGGCAAAGAAGGGCAGGTACCTCGGGCCGAAGATTTCGGCGCTGATAAAGAGGGGGGCGAAAAACGTATTCGTGGCGCTGGTGAAAACCCCGATGTATCCCAGGGCCGCGCACAGCTCCACCGGCAGGCCGAACACCGCCGCCACCGCCGCCCCGGCGGTCGCGCCGATGGAAAACAGCGGGGTAAACTCTCCGCCCGTAAATCCCGCGGCGAGAGACAGGGCGGTAAAGAGCATTTTCAGCAGAAAGTCCAGAGGGTAAAAGTCCCCGGCAAACGCGCCGCCGATGAGGTTTTCCCCCAGGCCTGAGTACCGCCCGCGCCAGCACACAAGGGACATGAGCCCAATGAACGTGCCGCTCAGGAGCGCCCGCAAAACGGCCTTGCTTGTCAGGCGGGCCAGAAGAGACCGCGCCTTAAGCAAAAGGAGCGTGAACAAAACGCCGATGAGGCTAAACAGCACCCCCAGTGCAATTAGCTTGAGGGCTACAGGCAAATCAAGGCTTACGTTGACCTTCAGGGCAAGGCCGGCTTTTTCGATTCCCAGCCGCCCGGACACGAAGCTGGCTGTATAGGCGGAGACGAGGGCCGGCAGCAGCGCGGGAAACTCCAGCCTTCCGCACCGGAACACCTCCAGCGAGAAGAACACGGCGGCAAGGGGCGTCCGAAACAGGCCGCCGAACCCCGCGGCCATGCCCGACATCATCAGAATCTTCTTCCCCTCCGGGATCTTCAGCCGCTTTCCGACGAAATGGCCCAGCGTCCCGCCTATCTGCACCGCCGCCCCTTCGCGGCCCGCGCTGCCGCCGAACAGGTGCGTCAGCCACGTGCTGGCCATGATCATCGGGGCAAGCCTTAAGGGGATATCCGCCCGGGCGTCCTGTCGGGCCTCGAAAAAAAGCGCCATCCCTTTCGCGCTGTCTTTCCCAAACCGGCCGTAGCACCAGACGATCAGCGCCCCCGCCGCGCCCAGAAGCGGGAGGAGACAGAGGCTGTGCTGGACTCTCAAATCCGTGACCTTCGTCAAGACCGTGCCGAACAGGGCGCAGAGCGCGCCGATGGCCGCGCTCATGGGGAGGGATGCAAGACACAGGAAAAGCTGATTGCGGTAGAAACGGGCTGCTGTTTTCACGCTGTCATCTCCAGGGGGAAAAGGAAAAGCCGACAACCCCGCTTTCCGCAGAGGTCATCAGCTCATTTGTTTTGGGAAAAGCATGGATTTCCTTTGGATTATAGCAAAGCGCCGCTTTTCAGGCAACGGCGCGCCGCACAAAAGCCGCGCCGGCTCGCGCGGGAAAATGGGCAAAACGCTCAAATTGATTGTGGCATAAAGCATTAGAGAGAAACGTTTATCCCCCGGAAATCGTATCCATCCTTATTATAATTTGATATTGCCGCTTGATGGACGAGAAATCCGGCAAGCAGTCGCTGCCGCTTGCCGGATTCCCATTTTGGCATGCCCACTATTGACACAGACCCTCAATTGATTTGACGGTTACTTCATCTTCGGGTGGTCAAAATCCCATTCTTCCCCGTTGCCGTCCAGCCCCCAGATTTCAAACAGGGTATTGTAGAAAGGCGGGTGCGGGAAGTCCAGGCAGAATTCAAACAGCCTGTCATTAAAAGGCATAAAGCTGTTAAGCCTTTCAATGCCTGTCATAAACTCTTCCATTCTTGCCGCCGGGACCGTAAGAATGACTTCGTCATCCCTTGCACGCGCTCTTTCGCGATCTCCCGGATCCGGGAACGTAACACGGTACTCATTGCCCATAATGGACGGTATCGTGGCGTAGATACAGGAATCAATGCCGTCAAATACAGAATGTATTACATCTCCAGTTACATTCTTGATTGCGCGGATCATATGGTTGATCTTGGCCGCTTCCGCATAGATCAGGACAACATCCGGCACGAATTCACAGTTTTTGAGGGGCGATGAAACCACAGCTTCATACTTTCCAAGCGGAAAACGCGGGAAATTCACAAAGAAAGAAGCTGCTTTTTCCGGATCGTTGATTCCCAGAAATTTGCAGACTATGGCAAACTGAGGCTGTCCGGGAACGCATTCAACATGTCCATACGCAATCAACGGATTCCAGCACCAGTGATCTTCCTTTGTCATTGCCACTGTCATGCCCTTCATCCGCGTATATGCCCAGGCCTGGCAGAGCGCCATATGCTTTCCAAGTTTTTTCTTGGGAAAAACAGCGCCCGCGGGAACATCTTCCGCCTTCTCGTAAAACTTCAGGGCAATCGGGAGGCTTCGGAGCTTGAAAGAATCCTCCAGCTGTTTCCCATACTGATGCATCACTTCAATGCGCTTATCCATTCTTTTCTCCATCTCTTTTACAGATCTGCGCCTTCCAGCAAGAATTCAGCACATAGCCTTGTGGCGCGTTCAACGACTTCACCGCAACGGACGTTGTGGTCAGTTACCTTGGCGTATTCCTCGCAGTCCTCCGGTTTCTTAAAGTCATAGGTGCGGCCGAATACCTGCTTGTGAATCTCCGGGCAGAGCGTCGTGCCGAATTCCTTAATGAAACGGTCGCGGAAATTGATAAATTTCTCCTGGTTGATGCTAAAGCTGTCCGGATCCTTCATCTCCTGTTCCAGCGGAACATTGAATTTCCACCCAACGGCGAGCAGGCCGCAGGTATATGTACCGCAGCTGCCGCTGGCAGCACCCGCTCCCCCGCAAAGGCTTGCACTGGCGCGGATCATATCTTCCGGGATGTCGAAGTATTCCTTCAGTCCCAGCAAAACGCTTCTGGAACACACGTCGTCGCGGATCTGGGCCTCTCGTGCTGCATTACCGCACAAATCGATTATCTCTTGTTTCGTCAAAGTGCATATCCCCCCAGATGTCCGAATTCCTGCCGGCTGATCTCCCTAGTGCTTCTTATAGAACGTTTTACCATAAGATTCAACCGCTTCAGCGACCCATCTGTTCTTGATCTTGGTTTGTTCGTCTCCTTCGGGCCCTAAGAAGCTCCCGCAGAACGCATAGCCGCCGCCGACGGCATACTTGTCAATGGTATCGTAGACGGATTGCTTGATCGCTTCTTCGGTCTGGTATTCCTGCGGCATCTTCGACACATCCCAGGCGCCGCAGATGACCAGCTTGTTATTGTACTTCTCCTTGATTGCCAGGATGTCGTTCGAAGTCTGCGCAGGGTTCCAGGCTACTACATGAAGATCGTTCACCCAGTCATCTACGAAGACCTCGCAGTGTCCGCAGCAATGCATTTCAACCGGAAGCCCTCTGTCGTCTGCCAGCTTCACCAGCTGCACATAGAAGGGCTTAAATATATCCCGGTACATTTCAAGGGAGAAGAACGGATTCAGTGACGTCGCGATGTCATCCGTTATGTTGAGCATATCCGGTTTATACAAATCGATGGTATTCCTCGCGACCTCCAGATAGAAATCGCTGAGATACTCAATCAGGGCCTTAACTTCGTCCGGTTCCTCATACATGGCGCACAAACCGTCCGCAAAGCCCATGAAGGAGACGAGAAGCTGGAAATAGCCGGGATGCAGCCCAAATGAAAGCAAGGTTTGGGAGCGATCATAGCGGGACCTCTCCATATCTTTCTTTGCCATCGCTTCCCAGTCAAAGCCGGAGATATCGGGCGCTTTGATCACATCGCGCCATTTGCGGATGTCGGTGAGAATAAAATCGTGCGTCTGCGGAATCTTCGCACCGGCCGCTTCCGGAACAGGTATGTGCTTCACACCCCATATATCCGTTTGTATCCCCGGCTGCGTGATATGCGACATCAGAAAAGACGGGCCAGTCATGCCAACGGGGGGCGGCGAACCCGTGGGGCTCTGGATAAATGTGTAATAGGGAACCCACTCCGGCTGCTCGCCCCTCAGAAGCATCATAAAGTTTTCTTTTTCTGTCATGGTATACCTCCACCACCTAGTACGCCGCGCTATAATCCACAATTTCGGGTATTATCTAGCACCGATTCACAGGATCTTCGCGGCCGAATTTTAATAAATATGGCAAGAGGGCTGCCCCCAGGAGTTCCATCAAATGAAATACTTCGACGGCAACCCTCTTGTGCCTTCCGGCGTTTATGCGAATTATGAATTACCCGCTACGCTGTTCTTGTCAAAGGATTCCTCGACGTCCATATATTTGGCAAAGCCGGTAACCATCATGGGATATTCGCCGCCTGCATAAACCAGCCCCACGGTCATCATATGATCGTAATCCTGCAGGAAGACGCAGCGCTCCAGGGTGTTGGGCGCATCGGAATAGAACGGGCCATAGCCCCAGATGTCAACGAGAAGGACGGGGAAATTAACCTTGGTAGCCTTGTATGGCAGGTCATTCTTGGGGTCCGTATTGGGCGACCACCTTACGCGTACCGTCTTCTCGTCCAGGAACTCATGCCAGACAAAGCGGTCGCAACCCAGATACCAGGCAACGTTGGTCCCGACCATAGTATCGCCGGCGTCAACATGGGCAGCTCCCTCAGGTATTTCTGCGCCCTTAATCCGGCCATAGAAATAATCCTTCCCAAGGCCGGGGATCAGGGTGATGAGGTTCTGCTGAAGATCCACGATGGCCGCGTCATAGCCCAGGCGCACCAGGTAAGTCTTGACCTGGATTTTCAGGGATTCATACTCGCACTCTTTCCCGTCGACGAAAGCCTTATGTTTGTCCTCAAATGTGATAACGTGCTCCGTCGTGCCGTCAGTGATGGTGAAGGACTTCTTGGCCAGCTCATAATTGTGCGGGAAACGGTACTGCGTGATACCGTATTTCTCGCCCTTGTTGGCCAGATTTCCGATATAGACGCCGTTTTCGTCATATTTGTAATTAAACATTATAATTAACTCCTTTCTCTCCTCATGCGATCCGCCTGAACTTAAGGCGCGTACGGATTGTTGGCGTTGAGAAAGATTTCAGGCAGATCAGGCTTATAGCCAAAAGCGCCGAAACGAATGTGACAGGGGAGGATTTTCGTGCTGTCACTTTCGAAGCCGCCTTCCTTGACATTCCCGAACGTACGGCCGACATGATACATACGGTCATAGTTCTGCAGGAACTTCATGTCATTGGAACGATAAGGCGGGTTCCGGTCATAGAGCTTGCGCTCCATGTTCTCCTCCACCAGACTGAAGAGATAGAGATTGTCCTTGATCTTTATGTACTGCGCGATCTCATCCGTGGCGGGCATTTCCTGGAACATGTGTCCGCCGCGGTCTGTGGTTCCGTATGTGGCGGCGGGCATCGTAATGCGATAGAAGGATGAAGTGTAATAGCTGTGCTGCGTGATCATGCCCGTATTCCAATGCCATTGGACACGGGTACCAAGAAGATCGGTAGTAAAGACGTGCCGTTTGAGGGGAAGCGGCATTCCGGGTACATCGATGGCGCCGAAAACGTATTTTGAGCTCACAAGATACGGGAACTTGGGGTTTTCGCCAACCTTGCATCTGCAGAAGGTCACCAGTCTCTGCTCGAGGTCAATGATCCAGAAGTGCTCTTCCCTGTCATGCCGGTTGAGGAACTCATCCAGTTCATAGGAAACCAAATAAGTGGTATCGTCGCCCTTCAGGCACAGGTAAGTGGCGTGCTTGGGCTCATCGTCATTCCAGTGCCATTCGACATCCTCTTCACCGGTAAAGTGCAGATAGTAGTCGTATCCGTTGTCCATGACAAAATGGAATTTCTCGCCTTCCAGTTCCGTAACATGCGGCTGCGTAAACTGATCGATTGCGTACTTGCGACGCGGATAGTCCCTTAAATTCACAGCTTTCATCTCCTAAAATTTTACAATATTTTGTTGGGTAATGTAAACGCAGAGGCACTGTTGGATGGCATAGGGTTGGCAAAAGCCGGTTTCAGTACTTTGTCGTCATTTGTCTTTTTTCAGAAGCCTTCTGAAGGAAAACCTGAACGGATACAGAAGGGCAATAAAAATGCAGCCAATGGCGATGATGAGCAGTATGGTCGTCTTCTGATAGGACGTTATCTTCAGGCCGATGACGGTTATGCGTCTGGCAGGAGTGGAGTAGTCGCCCATACCGGAGCGGATGTACTGCTCCATTGCCGTCCTGAGCGTCATCTCCGCGGCTTTCGCCTCAGGAGCCGCGGGCAGCCCGTACCCGCCGGAAAGCATGTATTCCGTTGCGGCTAAGGTAAAGCGGCGCTCCGTGTCCGCAAGGTCGAGCTTATCCCCCTGATACTTAATCCAGACCACGCGCTGTCCGATCGGAGCAGCAGGGTCATACGCCAATTCAAAGCCGGAGATGTGGGGGAACGCACCGTTTTTGGAATGCTGGACGTCATATGCCCTGTCGTCGGTCAACACGACATGTGAGAGCGCTGACTCCAGGATATTGCGAAGCTCCGAAACAGAGATCTCCGCCACGGCCAATATCATATCCGGACGGATTGCGCTGTTAAAATCATCCCGGCTAAGCTCCCCGGGCGGCAGATTGCCGGTCAGATCCCCGCCGTTTACAATCGCAAAATCCGTGTTTAAGGCGATGCGGATACTGTCTGCGCAGGCAATGCCCAGACTGCACTCCTCATACAGAGCGTTTTTGTCGCTCGTTGCGGTAAGAAGATAAGGGATCGTGCCAACGACAGTCTCGCTGCCGCCGTCTGCCGATACGGGCACACACAAAAGCGCAAAAAGCACCAGTGTCAGGCCGCTGAAGATACATTTACGCCAGATGATTGATTTCTTTGACATGATGACAACTCACGAAATGATTCGGAAGAACCTCCTCGAATTTTGGAGCCTGGCTTCGGCAAAGGTCGCTGGCGTACTTGCAGCGCGCCACAAAGCGGCATTCGTTCTTTGGCTCCACGGGAGAAGTAAGCTCACCCTTAAGTTCGACCTTGTTGCGCGGCACATCAATACTCGGGATCGGAATTGCGGAGAGCAGGCCCTTGGTATAGGGGTGAAGCGGCATTTTAAACAATTCCTTCGCTTCGCACTTCTCCACCACGACGCCTACATACATCACCATGATGTTTGTAGAGATATGCCGCACAACGGACAGGTCGTGGGTAACAAAAATATACGTCAGGTTGCGCTGTTGCTGCAGGTCCTGCAGCAGGTTCAGGATCTGTGCCTGAATCGAAACATCCAGCGCGGAGACCGGCTCGTCGCAGACAATGAAATCCGGGTCCAGCACCAGTGCCCGGGCGATGCCGATGCGCTGTCTTCGGCCGCCGTCCAGCTCATGGGGATATGAAAACGCAAAGCGTCTGGAAAGTCCGACCATGTCCATAAGCTCGTAGACTTTCTCTTGGCGGCTTCGGCGGTCCAGCATGCGATTCGCTTTCAGGGGGTCCGCAATCAGTTCCGACACGCAAAGGCGCGGATTAAGCGAAGAGTATGGATCCTGGAAGACAATCTGCATCTTCTTTCGAAGCTCTGCGAATGATTTGCCCTTCAGGTCCGTGATATCCTGCCCCCTGTAATAGATTCTGCCGTCCGTCGGCTCAATAAGCTTCAGAACCACTCTTCCCAGAGTCGACTTTCCGCAGCCGCTCTCTCCAACGACACCCAGCGTTTCGCCCTCATTGATTGAGAAGCTGACGTCGTCCACGGCATGCAGCATTCCGCCGGGAGTAGGAAAATACTTCTTCAAGTTTTCAACCCGAATAAGCTCGCCCATTCAGATTTCCCCCCTTACCGCGCGCTCGCACCGGACAAAATGGCCGGGTTCGATTTCCGTAAACATCTGTGCGTTCTCCCTGCACTTATCGCACGCGTATTCACAGCGCTCCTGGAATTTGCAGCCCTTGGGAAGCGCTGCCGGATCAGGCATCAGGCCGGGGATCGGGCGGAGCCGGTCAACGTCCTTGTCAAGCGACGGGATTGCACCGAACAGGCCGTTCGTATACGGGTGCCGCGGATTGTGGAAGATACGCTCAATCGTGCCGTATTCCACCAGCTCGCCCGCATACATGATGGCGACATGGTCGCAGGTTTCGGCCACGATTCCCAGGTCATGCGTAATCATAAGCATGGCTGTGTTAAACTGCTGCTTGAGCTTGTTCATCATCTCAAGCACCTGCGCCTGGATGGTAACATCCAGCGCCGTCGTGGGCTCATCAGCGATCAGAAGCTTGGGGGAGCAGGCCAGAGCAATTGCGATGACTACGCGCTGCTTCATGCCTCCGGAAAACTGGTGGGGATAATCCATACTGCGCTCAGGGCGGATGCCGACGGTCTCCAGCATATACAGCGCCTTTTCCATGGCCTCCCCCTTCGAGCAGTTTTCGTGGAGGCGAATGACCTCAGCAATCTGCTCTCCGACACGAATAATTGGGTTGAGCGCTGTCATTGGATCCTGAAAGATCATGGAGATTTCATTGCCTCGGATCGCGCGCATCTCTTCGTTGCTGACTTTCAGAAGGTCCTTGCCTTCGAAGAGGATCTCGCCGCCCTTGATCCTTCCGGGGGGCTCCTGGATCAGACGCAGTATACTCAAGGCCGTCGTCGTCTTCCCGGCGCCGGTCTCCCCTACGAGGCCGAGCGTTTGTCCTGCTTCAATCGTAAGATCCAGATCATTGACGGCCTTGATCACGCTGTCACGGGTCTCAAACTGGACCGACAGATGCTTAATTTCCAATAAACTCATATCTATTCCCCTTAGTCCTTCAGTCTGGGGTCAAGGGCGTCGCGCAGCGCATCACCAAAGAGGTTAAAGCCCAAAATGGTCAACATGATGAACAGCGCGGGGAAGAAAACCAGGGGCCAAAAATCGCGGAGATAGGTCTTGCCGGTAGAGAGAATGGCGCCCCACTCCGGCGTTGGCGCCTGTACACCCAAGCCGATAAAACTCAGTCCGGAGATAGCCATAATGTTACCGCCGATGCTCAGCGTAGCGTTAACGATAAGCGGCGCGATGCAGTTCGGAATGATGTGGATCATGATCAGGCGGAAATTCTTGGATCCGGAAGCCTTTGCAGCCTCCACATATTCACAGTCCTTGATGCTCATGACCGTTGAGCGTATGATGCGCGCGCCGGGCGCAATTCCTGGTATGGCGATCGCCAGGGCCGTGTTGACCAGTCCGGCGCCAAGGGCGGAAGATATGGCAATTGCAAGCAACAGGCCGGGGATCGACATCATGACGTCCATGACTCTCGTGATGATCTGATCGACGGCCCCGCCGAAATAGCCGGCGCAGGATCCTAAAATAATCGCTCCTACGGTGGAGATGATAACCGCGATAAAGGCGATCAGAAGCGAGATGCGTCCACCGTAGAGAATGCGCGCCCACAGATCCCTTCCGAAGTCATCTGTTCCGAAAATATGTTCTGAGCTGGGGTACAAAAAACGTTCCGGAACGGACTGCTTGAGCGGATTATATGAGGTAAAAACGGGCGCAAAGACCACAAGAATAATCAGAATAGCGCAGATACAGAGGCCGACGAAGCCTGTCTTGTTCCGGAATAGGCGGCCCATGACGTCCCGCCACTGACTGCGCCTGCGGGTCATCTCCTCCAGGGATTTCACCGTTTCGCGTTTTGATTTCCAGAACATATCAGGCCACCTCTGCTTTTGTAGTTGTGATCTTCTTTCTCGTCACTCTCTTCTTTTCGTACTGGGAACGAATACGCGGGTCAATGAAAGCGTACGTGATGTCGACCAGAAGATTCATTACGCAGACAACAAAAGCAATCAGCAGCACGCAGCCGTTGATGACCGGATAATCACGGGCCAGAATCGCAGAGTACAGGTAAGTGCCCATGCCTCTGATATTGAAGATGTTCTCAACAATGATAGAACCGGCCGTAGTGTGGGCAATCATGCCGCCGAAGATTGTTACAAGCGGGATTAAACAGTTCTTCAGGGCGTGCTTGCGGAGAATCACGCTTTCCTTCAGGCCCTTGGAACGCGCAGTGCGGATATAGTCCTGCCGTATGACTTCCAGCATGGTTGTTCGCGTCATACGCATGATGCCGGCGACACCCGGTAACGTATTGGCCAAGACAGGCAATATCCATGATTTAAATGAATCCAAACCTGACACTGGCAGCCATCCAAGTTTCACGCCGAAAATGACCAAGCCCAGGATTGAAAGCACAAAACTGGGGATCGCAGCGAAGATCAGCGCCAGCGTCGTCAGCGAGTAGTCGAGGACGCTGTACTGCTTCACGGCCGACAAAATACCCAGCGGCAGCCCAATAATGGCAATCAGCATGCAGCTCAGCAGGCCGATCGAAACACTGATCGGATATCGGGCGGCAAATTCCTGCACAATGGGTATATTGGAATTGTAAGATTTTCCGAAATCAAGCCTGGTAATAATGTTCCAGATGTATGCAACCAACTGCCCAAAGTATCCTTTATCTAGTCCTAGCTCCGCTGCCTTCGCAGCATAGCGTTCCGGCGTATAGCCGGAGCCCAGGATCGTCATGACCGGGTCGCCCGGTGTCAGATAGGTAATGGTGAAGACGATAATCACCACTCCAAGCATGACTGGAATGACCCAGAGGACACGCTTCAAGATATACCTTAACAAGACCAGTCCTCCTCTTTAAGAGCAATATATAATCTGATGCCTGTCTGCTCTCAGAAGCTGCGAGAAAAAACACGCGTGGGGGCGTGCGCGCAGCACTGGGCTTTGTTGCGCCCCCACGCCTTTTTGAACCACTCAGAGCGGTTTAAAGAGCCATTGATATTCTCAAACTGCAGAAGAGGTCCGGCGGCTTAATTCCATGCCTCCGCCGTAATGCTCGCATGCGAAAGCTTATAGATTGTCGGGTTATACAGGAAGCCGCGGACCTGTTCCTCTGTGAGGACATTGGTGTTATAGCCGATCATCGTTGTGGACGCGCAGATCGGGAGAATAATTGCGTGATCGAAGGTGTATTGCTGAATTTCAGTGGACGCCTTCTTGACGGCCTCATCGTCTTCCCACTGATACTTCAGGACGCCGTACAGCTCCTGGAAGTGATCGTCGTCCACATAGGTCCAGCTGACACCGCCTTGCTGGGCGGCCTGCTGGATCGAATCAAGGACCGACATGGTATCGGATCCGCTGATAGAGTACATCATACCGAAGTCGTTGTTGCCGGGAACAACCCAGTTGGCGATGGCGGCAGAGACATCGGCATACTGGATATCCAGATTGATGCCCATCTCTTCAAAATAATAGGCAATGCCCTGCCCGAAGGACTTATAGATCGGCGTATCCATCAGGGTGGCCTTCAGCGTCAGCTGGCCCGGACCATAGCCGGCCTTCGCCAAATACTCCCTGGCCAGCTCGGGATTGTACTCTCTCTTTCCGACATCGACATAGAACGGGCTGTCGGACGGGATGATGGAGTTGGCCGGCATATATGTATCGCCCTTCATGAGGATGCCGAGCGACTCAAAGTCGATGCCGTAGGCGAGCGCCATGCGGAGATCCTCATTTTTCCATATCGGGTTGTCGAGCCAGGCGAAGTTTATGTAATAGACGACGCCGGTGGATCTTAAGATGACGTTGAAGGGCTTGCCCTCGCTGCCGTTCTTCAGGAACCGGCTGTAATCGGCGCTCGAGACTTCGCAGAGATCAATGTTGCCGCTCTCGAGCTCCATATACATGGTGGACATATCGGAGTAGGCCTTGATCTGATATTCCTGAACGTGATACTCGCTGATGTCTCTCTTCCAGTAGCTGTCACGGAGCTTCAGCACCATGTGGTCGTCATAAACGTATTCCACACACTCGTAGGGGCCGCTGCCCACGGGATAGTACCAGGCTTGATCAGCCCAGCCGTCGGCCAGGCTCTCTGCCCACTTCTTGTCGAGCAGATATATTGGCATACGGCTTATCGCGCGGTTTTTCTTTTCACAGTAGAAGACAAGCGTGTAGTCATCGCGGATCTCAGTCTTGTCCCAATCGATGAATGTCTCGTTCAGATAGTTAGAGCCGCGCTCTATATGAGAATAGTAACTGAACAGCGCATCTTCCGCGGTGGCATGATCCCCGTTGCTGAAATAGATATTGTCGTACATCTTGCAGACGAAATGATTATCGTCTTCCCAATACCACTCTTTGAAATAATCTGACTCAATTTCCTTGGTGGTCGGATTAACCTTGAAGGAGGTGTCGAACACGATATCGCACGCAGACTGGTTCTCAGAGGGGGCAATGCCTGCCAGGAATCTTCCGAGGTCTGTTACGCCGATGCGAATCACTTTGCCACGATCGGGGTCGGCAACGCCGGAGGGGGTATCGCCGGAAGAAGTGCCTGTATTGGGAGCCGGAACATTGGTCGTCCCAGGATTCGTCGTCTTGGTGCTGCAGGCAGTCAACGAAATGATCGTAACCAAGGCTAGAAGGATGCAAAGAACCTTGTTGAATTTTTTCATGTTACTTTAGTCCTACCTCCAATTCTCTAACCAAATTTTTCCTCTTGCTTAATATGCCTGCCGGCATGGGCCTTGCTCGGATTGGCGCCACCTCCTTGATTGTTTTTCCCAACCCTATGCTTTTTGTGATTATAATCCAAAAACATGAGCCTGTCCATGACGATACATGCATCATATTGTTCAAATTTGGGCGTTTTTCAGAATGCATGGCTTCGATATCGGGCGCGTTAAGACCGACGGCGGCTTCGAGTTTACAAGCTTGTTCTCCGGGTCAAAACGAAACGTCGGCACTCCAGCCCCAATGCGCCCTTTTGGCTATTCCCATCGGGTTTCATTCTGCATGACTATCCCGTATGTATCACATTGTTTAAAATGCTGCTTCTCTTGACATCACGCGGCATATCGCATATTATCTTTGTATAAATTGATATTGCCCAATACTTTCTTTGGAGTATTTGACAATGAACACTTCTCTTTTTGAAGGCTTCCTGGTATTATCCGAAACGCTCAGTTTTACAAAGGCTGCGGAAAAGCTCTATAAATCTCAGTCAGTACTTAGCAGACAGATCTCAAAGCTTGAAACCATCATGGGATGCAAGCTCTTTATCCGAACCAACAAAAGCGTTTCGCTTACGTTAGCCGGCAGCACCCTGCGCAAGGGCCTGCTGCAGCTGAGCCAGGAATATGACGCATTGATCAGAGAAGTACGCGCTAAGAGCGAAGGCCGCTCCGGAACAATAGTGATCGCGCTGACACCGGGTGTCCGCTTTCATAACAACATGTACAAGATTATCTTTAATTTCATTAACGACTATCCGGATATCAACGTTGATCTTCGTATCTATGACATTGACATCCTGCGGGAACAGCTGAGCAGTCAAAAGGTGGATTTTGCCTACGGTGTGGTCGACGATTACTACGGTGTTCCGGATTCCTCCTATGAAATTATCGGTTACTCCCAAAACTTCATCGTCGTTCCCCGCAGCCACCCGCATGCAGCCAGGACAGCCGAAGAGCTGTCGCTCATTGACTTTAAGGACGACACATTTTTGTTTTTTGAATGTCAGAGCCGCGCAATCCGGGAGATTTCAAGAAAGTGTAAAAACGCTTGTTTCAACCTGCAATACACCACAGTT
>JAAYMC010000084.1 GCA_012521555.1 Clostridiales bacterium | reverse complement strand
CGAAGACCTCCGCGAAAGTTTTAGCCAGGGCGGCCCGTTCCTTTATGTTTCGGCCCAGCACGCCCAGCACGTTGAAGGGGTCCATCCGGCGGCCGGACCACCAGTCCTCCCGCTCCAGGTGCAGGTACTGAAGGGGCTGGCCGATCTCCTGCCGCAGCCTATCCATGATGTCAAAGAGCTCCTCCTGCCGGTCCTTGTAGGCCAGCAGACGGTCGGCCAGGGACTCGTAAAAGGGAATCCACGCAAAGGCATTGTCCATATCCGTATCCCCCGTGTCTTGTCGTTATGCATCTACTATACCATAATCCGACATCTTGTCAGCCGTTTTGCTGTCACATTTTCGCTACAATTGTTCTATCCCGGCGGGGGACGGCGGCCGGGCCGGCAGGAGTGCGGGCAACCCGACCGGCGCGGCTTTGCAAGGGCCGGAGAACCGTCAGGGCGCAGGCAGGGGAGAGCTCATGAATTGGAGCTCGCGTCAGGACGGTGAAAAGAACGAGGGCGCGGGGCGTGCTCTGTATGGCAAAGCTTATATAGAAGTGCTAAAATGGCCTCAGGAAGGGCAGAATATCATGCCTGAATACTGTTTTTTGAAAAACAGGGGGTATTGTCATGGCCATCGTGTTCGCAATGGCGGTTCCGCATCCGCCCCTCATCATACCGGAAGTCGGGCGCGGGGAAGAGCGCGAAATCCAGAGCACCATCGACGGGTACACGGAAGCGGCGCGCCGGGCGGCGGCATACAATCCGGACACCGTCGTGGTCCTTTCTCCGCATTCCACGGTGTACAGCGACTATTTCCACATTTCCCCCGGGACGTCGGCAAGGGGCGACTTCGGGCGGTTCGGCGCGCGAAGGGTGTCCGTGGAGATGGAATACGACGCCGAGTTTGTCCGCGAGCTTTCCGCCATGGCCGAGAAAGAAGGGCTGCCGGCCGGCGTTTTGGGCGAAAGGGAGCGCGAACTTGACCACGGCACGCTTGTGCCGCTGTATTTCCTCGGGCAGTTTAACCTGCGCGCAAAGCTCGTACGGATCGGCATCTCCGGGCTGTCTTTTCTCGACCACTACAGGCTCGGCAAAATGATCGCGCGCGTGTCCGGCAAGCTGGGCAGGAGGACGGTCTTCGTCGCAAGCGGCGACCTGTCCCACAGGCTCAAAGCGGACGGGCCTTACGGCTTTGCCGAGGAAGGGCCCGAGTTTGACAGGCAGATTATGGACATCCTCGGCAGCGGGGATTTCATCAAAATGTTTGACTTTTCGCCCGCCTTTTGCGACGCCGCCGGCGAGTGCGGGCTGCGCTCCTTCATCGTGATGGCGGGGGCGCTGGACGGGCTTGCTGTCAAGCCTGAAAAGCACTCTTACGAGGGGCCGTTCGGCGTGGGGTACGGCGTGTGCACGTTCGAGATAACGGGAACCGACCCGGGAAGGGAATTTGAGCGCGTCTATCTTGAAAGCGAAAGGAAGAAGATGGAGCAGCGCAGGGCGGGGGAGGACCCGTATGTGCGCCTTGCGCGGCTGTCGCTGGAGACTTTCATTCGCACCGGCAAGCGGGCAAAGCTCCCCGAGGGGCTGCCGGAAGAGATGCTGTCGAGCAGGGCGGGCGTTTTCGTCTCGATTTACAAGCACGGGCAGCTTCGCGGCTGCATCGGGACGATTGAGCCCACGACAAGCTGCGTGGCCGAGGAGATTTTGCGCAACGCGGTCAGCTCCGGGACGGAGGACCCGCGCTTTAACAGGGTGCGGGAGATAGAGCTTGACGACCTTGTCTACAGCGTCGACGTGCTGACAAAGCCCGAGCCGGTGCAATCCGTCTCGCAGCTTGACCCCAAGCGCTACGGCGTGATCGTCTCGAAGGGATTTCGGCGCGGGCTGCTGCTGCCGAACCTCGACGGGGTGGACGACGTGGAGACGCAGCTGAAAATCGCCAAGCAGAAAGCCGGGATACGCCCCGATGATAACGACGTGAAAATCGAGCGCTTCGAGGTGGTGCGCCACAAATGAAGGCAAGGTGCGGGATCTGCCACCACCGCTGCGAACTTGACGAGGGGCAGCTCGGCGCCTGCCGGGCCAGGAGAAACAGGGGCGGCCGGATTGTGTGCGAAAACTATGGGCGCGTCACGTCCATCGCGCTTGACCCCATCGAGAAAAAACCGCTTTACAGATTCAGGCCCGGCAGCCGGATTCTCTCCGTCGGCAGCTACGGCTGCAACATGCGCTGCCTGTTTTGCCAGAACTGCGCGATCTCCATGGCGGGGCCCGATAATGGCGGCAAGAGGGCGCTCTGGGTTGACATGACCCCCGAGGAGCTTGTAAAGCGCGCCGCGGAGCTCAGGCCTTACGGAAACGTCGGGCTCGCGTATACGTACAACGAGCCGTTTATCGGCTATGAGTTTGTCATGGACTGCGCAAGGCTCATCCGCGAGCGCGGGCTTGTAAACGTCGCGGTGACAAACGGCTGCATAAACGAAGAGCCCCTGCTTGAAATTCTGCCGTACATCGACGCGATGAACATTGACCTCAAGTCGTTTCGGCGCGACTTTTACAGGCGCATGGGCGGCGACCTTGACACCGTGCTGCGGACCATTCAGATTGCCGCGGAGCGCTGCCACGTCGAAGTGACGACGCTGATTATCCCCGGCGAAAACGACGCGGACGAGGAGATGGAGGAAATCGCGTCATGGCTGGCAGGCGTGGACAGGGACATCACGCTGCACATCACGCGGTTTTTCCCCGCTTGGAAGATGAAAGACAAGCCGCCCACGCCCGTGGAGAGGGTTTACAGCCTGGTCGACGTAGCAAGACGCCACTTAAAATACGTCTTTCCGGGCAACTGCTGACAGCGCCTTTCGTCACGTGCCGCATAGTAGCCGGCGCGGGCGCGCCATCTTCAGCCCGGAGCGGCTTTTCCGGCGCGGCCGGTTTGCCGGAGGCGGCTGAAAATAAAAATAGCGGCCTGTCTAAGGCCGCTATTTTTGCGTTTACGTTATCCTCGTTTGCCGTTATGCTCTTTTGACCCTGAATTGGCCGATCATTTTCTTCAGCGCCTCCGCCTGGCTGGACAGCTCCTCGCTGGCCGCCGCGCTCTCCTCGGAGGTCGCGGAGTTGGCCTGAACGACCTGGGACACGAGGCTGATGCCTTCGTTAATCTGCGCGATGGCGGCGGCCTGCTCGGTTGAAGCGGCGTT
>JAAYMC010000083.1 GCA_012521555.1 Clostridiales bacterium | reverse complement strand
GTGCCGAGCTTCGTCAGAACTACCACCCTGGCGGATTCATTGGGGACAGCAGGTACCACCACGCCGCCGAAGTCGCCCGTGGCAAACGACGCGCCCGTGATGGCCGGCCCCACGCTGCCGCGGCTGTTTACGACGGTGACGGTGGTATTTTTATGCGGGATTGGTTTTCCTTCTTTATCTACTGGTTCATCGCCAAAAATGGGTAATTCTTGCGACCCGCTCTGGAGCATGCCATAGGTGTAGCGGTCGCCGGTGACGTCGTCGAGGAGCAGAAGCGTCACCGCCCCTTTGCTGTCCTTCGCCGCGAAGAGGACGCGGCTTGCCGGGACGGTTTTGAGGGCAATATCGCTGAGCCTAATCTGGACCGCGGCGCCCTTCCCCGCGCGCTCGTAGACGCGCACGGCGGGGCTGAGCGGCGCGGTGCCAAGGCGGCCCGTTTCAAGGTTGAGCGTGCCCGTCACGTTCGAGCCGGTCAGACGCACCAGCGTCATCTGCCCAGCGGCCGAGGAGTAGACGGAGACGAAATCGCCCGCGTGGAAACCCGCCGCGTTTATCTCGCCGGTGAGCTCAAGGCCGTTTAAGAGCCGCACCGTCGCGTGGGAACCGGAAACCGACGTCACGACGCCGACGGCCGTGTTCTCCAGCGTCCCGCCCGCCACCACGCCGGCGACGGCAAAGTCGCTTGTGAGCAGGAGCGTGACAATCTGCCCGATTTTCTTATCGCGAAACGCGCCCATGGCCGACGGCAGAACGCGAAACTCCTTGCCGAGCACCGTCACGACGGCCGGGCTTGAGAGGTTCGGCCAGCAGCTTTCAATTGCGCCCGTGAGCCGAAAATCGGTGACGCGGAGGACTTTGCCCGCCGCGTCGTAAGTGAGAACGTCGTATTGCGCAATGTCGGAAAGGGAGATTTTCACGCCGTTTTTATAGACGGCGTAGTCCGTCACGCCCCCCGTCAGCTCCAGAAGGGACGAGGCCGTCACGCTCGCCCCCGCCACAACGGCTTTGTCCGACGCGCCGGTGCTGATGTACAGCGCCTCGACGGCGCCGGAGCGGCTAAAGTAGAGCGTCACGCTCATGCCCGCCGCGATGTTCACGAACGCCGTGCCGTAGACGGTCACTTCATCCGCCGTGTACGCGGGAGCCGTCGGGCTGATGGTGTAGCGCGCGCCGTCGACGGTCTTAAGCCACGACGCGTCCGCCTCCGCGGCGACGGCCGTCACCTGGCCCGTGCGGTCCGGCAGGAACGTGAGGACGCGGCCGCTTAAGTCGCGCAGCAGCGCGCCGCGCAGGCCGATCATCTCGCGGCTCATGCCGCGGCCGGCCGGTTTAAAGTCGCCCGCCGACGTCTTGATGACGCTGTCGTCCGCGGTGCCGGTAATGTTCATGACCACGACGCCGTCGACCACGGAGCCGAGGGTGGAAAGGAAGCTGCCGCCGCCCTTTTGCTGCGCGGCGAGCATGTTGCAAAGCAGCCGCGCCGCCTGCGCGCGCGTCATCGGCGCGTGCACATCCGAAAGGTCAAGGCCCTCAAGCAGGCCCTTCTCCCGCGCGAGGGACATGTACCCGTCCGGCCAGAGCATGCCGGCGTCGGCGTCCGTGTAGCCGAGGATGCGCATGACCATCGTGACGGCCTGCGCGTTTGTCACATCATCGTCAGGCCGGAAGGTGCGGTCGGCGTTGCCGATGATGAACTTCTTCTCGCCCGTCACGGCCATGTTGATGTAGCCGCGCGCCCAGTGCGTGCTGGTGACGTCGGGGAAGATGGTGCGGTTGCGGTACATCGGCTCCTCGGCGCCGCGCCCGAGGAGAATGATGGCCATTTTGCAAAACTGCGCGCGGGTGAGGCTCTTATTCGGATTAAAGCGGCCGTTTTCGTCGCCGTCGATGACGCCGAGCATCGTGAGCACCGCGACGTCGCGCTTAAGTTCCGTATCCGTGATGTCGGGAAAGCTCAGGGCAGGCGCCGCCAGCGCGGCGGGAACGGCCGCCGCGAGCAGGGCCGCGCACAGGAGCACTGCGAAAACTCTTTTCATGGTGTTATCTCCTCTCTGATACGCTATTCCGCGCGGAGCGCTTCAACCGGCTGCAGGGCGGACGCCTTGACGGCCGGGTACATGCCGAACGCGATGCCGAGGACGACGGAGAACGCGACGGCGCCGAGCGACAGCGCCACGTCCGGATACAGCACAAGCTGGAAGATCAGCTTGCCCGCCACGAGCGTGCCGAGCACGCCCAATAGGATGCCGAGGATGCCGCCTGTCCCGCAGATCACGCTGGCTTCAATCAGGAACTGAATGAGGATCGAGCGGCGCGAGCCGCCGATAGCCTTGCGGATGCCGATTTCGCGCGTGCGCTCGCGCACCGTCACGAGCATGATGTTCATGATGCCGATGCCGCCGACGAGCAGCGAGATGCCCGCGATGCCGCCGAGCACGAGGCTCATCATCCTGTTGGCTTCGTCCTCCCGCTCCATCCACGAGTTGTCGGAGTAGACGTAGAAGTAGCCGTAGTTGGGGTCAATCAGGCCCGTGAGGAAGCCGGTGACGCGGGTGATGACTTCCGTCGTCGCCTCGGAGCTTTTGGCCTTGATGGTAAAATCCCCGAAGGTGTTGTTTTTGTTGAGCATCCTGTTCATCGTGTACGGCACGACGGCCGTATAGTCGATGTAGGGGTTGATCGTGCCGCCCTTTGCGGCGTACACGCCGATGACGGTAAATTTGTGCCCGCCGATGGAGATCTGCTCCCCGATGGGGTTTTTGTAGTCGAACAGGTATTCCTTCAGCTTCGCGCCGAGCACGACGACCTGGTTGTAGTTTTGCACGTCAAGATAGCTGATGTCGCGCCCCATCGCGAGCTCGTAGTTGTTGCACACGGAATAGAGGTCGCTGCCGAGGGCGATGCTGGGCGTGCCGTACTCACGGTTGCCGTCGGTCGATTTCGACTGGTACCGGATGTTCCCGTAATAATAGCCGTTGGGCGTGACGCCGAGGACGAGGTCGTCAAGGCGCAGGCAGTACTCGTACAGGTCTTCCGTTATGTCCTTGCCGTTCCACATATAGGCCGAGACGTTGACGCGGTTCGTGCCCAGGCTCTCGTAGTATTCCTTCCACTGCTTGTTCTGGCCCTGCACAAGGGAGACGAGGATAATCACGGCCGCCACGCCGATGATGATGCCGAGCATCGTGAGAAACGAGCGGACCTTGTTGGCGGCGATGGACTTGCCCGCCATTTTCAATCCTTGTGTAAAACTCACGCCGTCACCCCCCGCAATCGGTAGTCTTCAACAATTTTTCCGTCTGAAAGGCGGATGATGCGGTGCGACGCACAGGCGAGGTCCATATTGTGCGTGATGAGGATGACCGTCGCCCCTTCGTCGTTGAGCGATTTGAGAAGGTCGAGAATCTGCTGGCCCGTTTTGGAGTCGAGGGCGCCCGTCGGCTCGTCGGCCATGATGACAGAGGGATTTGTCACCAGCGCCCGGGCGATGGCCACGCGCTGCTGCTGGCCGCCCGACAGCTGCGACGGGCGGTTTTTCGCGCGGTCGGCCAGCCCCACGCGCTCGAGCGCCTCCATTACGCGGTCGTGCCGCTGCGAGGCACGCACCCCCTGGTAAATGAGCGCGAGCTCCACGTTCTCGTAAGCCGTGAGCGTGCTGATGAGGTTAAAGCCCTGAAAGATAAACCCGACGTCCCTGCTGCGGATTTTCGACAGCTCCGCGTCCGTCATGACGGACACGTCCTGCCCGTTTAGGAAGTACTCGCCGTACGTCGGCACGTCGAGGCAGCCGAGGATGTTCATCAGCGTGCTCTTGCCGGAGCCGGACTGGCCCACGATGGAGACAAACTCGCCCTTTTCAATCGTGAGGGAGACGCCATTGAGCGCCCGGACTTCGTTCTCAAAGCCTTCGTTGTAGATTTTATACGCGTCGATCAGTTCAATCAGTTTCACGGTGCGCCCCTCACCAATACATATACGAACTGCCCTGGTTCGTCATATACTGCGTAAACACTTCCATGCCTTCCTCGACGCCGGAGAGGATTTCGGCGTAGTAGTTGTCGGACAGGCCCACTTCCACGGGGACGACATAGAAGCCCTCCGGCACGCCTTCCTTGATGCCGAGCGTCTCCGGGTCAAGCGCCGTCTCCGGCTTCTGTTCCGTCTTCACAAACAGGACGGGGCCGGCTTCCGTGTACTTGACCGCCTGCACGGGCACGAGCAGCGTGTCGTCCGACTGGGAGGCGACGAGGCTGTAGTCAACGTACATGCCCGACAGCAGCCGCCCGTCGTAGTTGTCGACGCGGATGACGGCCGGGAAGTACGACACGCCGCCTTCAAACTTGCCTTCGAGGCTGACCGACTCGACGATGCCCATGAAATACTCCTCGCCGTAGCGCCCCCACTGCTTGACGTCGACGTACATGCCGGGCTTGACGTAGGAGACGTTCATCTCGTCGACTTGCGCGTCGATGAGCATGACCGTCGTGTCGGCGATGGAGATGACCGTCATGCCGGACTGGACGACGTCGCCCGGCTGAATGGCACAGAAGAGGACGGTCCCGCCAATCGGCGCGACGGCGTTGAAGTTGTCGAGGTTTTCCTGCGCTTTTCTGAGCGCCTCCTGCGCCTGCGCGAGCTGGGTCTCCAGCGTGGCAATCTGCTCTTCGCTGTCGTCCCCGCTCATGACGAGGAGCGTCTCGCCGGCGGCGACCTGCTTGTAATCGAGAAGGCCGACCGTCTGCGCCTCGCCGCCGATTTTCGTGACGATCTCCGTCACGCGGTTGAATTCAAGCACGCCGGCGTCGAAGGGGTAGACGTCGTTGCCCGCGGCATCCCTGAGGATGGCCGTGGCGCCCATGCCGGCCGTCAGCGCGCCGGGGTTGTCGACCGTGATGACGACGCGGAAGAGCTTGGCGCCCTCGGGCGTTACCTTATTAATATAGTCAATCGACGTGACCGTGCCGGCAAGCTGGCTCATCGTCGCCGGGACGGACACCGTCGCCTTCTGGCCGACGGAGATGCTGCCCTGGTACGCGTAGCTGAAGAACAGCTCCAGCTTCATCTTGCTGTCGTCGACGAGCTTGCCGAGCGTCGTGCCCTTGGGGACGAAGTCGCCCACGGAGATTTTCGCCGTGTCAAGGAGCGTGCCGGCATAATCGGCGCGGACGGTGAGATATGTAAGGGACTCGTAGATGCCGTCGAGCTGCTTTTGCAGGTTGTTGACGGTTTTCTGCGCCTCCTCGACGGCCTTGAGCGCTTCGGAGCTGTCTATGGTGTAAAGCGGCTGGCCGGGCATGACCAAATCGCCCTCTTTGACGTACACGTCCAGAACCGTGCCGCTGGCGGACAAGGTAATCGATGCCGAATCCTTCGCCTTCGTCACGCCGGTACCGGTGACGAGGCTCTGAATCGAGCCGCGGATGACGAAGTCGGTGAGGATCTGCTTTTCCGGCTCTTCATCGCGCAGCAGCTTGTAAAGGCCGAACGCGATGCCGCCCAGGATGGCGACAACGACGATGATGGAGATTACCCTCCTGACGCGCTTCTTTCTTCTGAGCTTCTTCCGCTGCGGCGGCTCCCTGAGGGGGGCCGGAGCGGGAGGCGCCTCCTGCGCCAGAGCTGTTGCGGTTGGTGTTTGTTCTACCTCAGCCATGACAAAACCTCCAAAGATAACGATTCATCGATTAGACGAACGCTTGGCTAAAAAGTTCCAGTTTCGCCTGTCCTTTTCCAGCTTTAACAGTATACATAAGATTTGACAAGCAGTCGTCTCAAAATTTTAACAAATAAATTACAAAGGTTTAAAAAATTCAAGTTTTGTTCACATATTGCCGCAGCGCGCCGGTGTAGAATCTGAAGCGATTGCCGTTTTCTTGGCGGAAAACCTAAAGCAGGGAAAAATTCTTCCGATATTCATAAATGTGAAGGGGTCTCTTCATCCCTTCAGGGCTTTTGAAACGCTTTTAGGTGGGACGCAACATGAACTTCAACATCATCATCGGATTTCTCGTCGCCGTGCTCAGCATCATCTTTGGGTTTTATTTCGACGGCGGCAACTTCGCCAGCCTGTACAGCCCCACGGCTTTGCTTATTGTGCTGGGCGGCGCGATCGGCTATATCATTGTGGGCTTCCCGCTCAACGTCCTTGCCCAGTTCCCCCGCTCCATCAAATTCATCCTCTTCCGCAAGAAAAAAGACTACGCGGGCCTGATCGAAAAGCTCTACAACCTCGCCAACATCGCCCGGCGCGAGGGCATCCTCTCCATGGAAGCCGAGGCCGAAAAGGAAGAGGACCCGTTCATTCAAAAGGGCCTGCTGTATGTGGCCGACGGCGTGGAACCGGAGTTTCTCAAGGAAGTGCTTGAAAACGAAATCTCCGCCCGGATGCGGGACATCACCTCCGCCGCGAAAATCTGCGACGCCGGCGGCGCCGTCTGCCCCGCAATGGGCCTGATCGGAACGGTCATCGGCATGGTCAACATCCTGCTCAACTTATCCGCCGATATGTCCGTTCTGGGCATTAGCGTCGGCACGGCGTTCCTCACCACCTTCTACGGCGTCTTCCTCGCCAACGTCTTCTTCCTGCCGCTGGGGTCCCACATCCGCCTGTGCGCTGAGCAGGAGTCGTCCTACATGCAGCTGATCGTGACGGGCCTTTTGAGCATCCTCGAAGGCGAGTACCCGGCCCGCATGCGGGATAACCTCATCGCCGAAATCGGCGGCCCTGAAAAACTCAAGCCCTTAAAGGAAAAGGAACAGAAAAGCGCGTAAACCCGCCTGACATACGGGGAGGTGACATGCATGGCGGATAAGCCGCAAGTCGAAGAAGTAAAGGACGACCCTAACCGGTGGATGTACTCCTATTCCGATATGATCAGCCTCCTCCTCGTCTTCTTTGTCATCCTGCTGTCCATGAGCACGTTCAACGCCGAACAGGTTGACGCCGTCTCCCAGTCCATCCGGGAGGGGCTTGTGGGTCCGGCGTCGCCGTCGCCCACGGCAAGCTACCTGCCCATTGAATCTGAAGGCGATTCGGAGGTCCCCCTCGG
>JAAYMC010000082.1 GCA_012521555.1 Clostridiales bacterium | reverse complement strand
CGGCCCGCCGCCCTACGGGCGGTACGGGCAGCCGCAATACCCGCCGCGGTACTATCCCATGCCGCGCGTCAAGGAGGACCCCGCGACGGTCGGCGATTACCTGCTGTTTGCGCTGTTTATGATAATCCCGGTTTTCAACCTCGTCTACTTAATCCTTGCCGCCGTGGGCGGGCCGCGGTATAAGCCGTCAATGACGAACTTCGCCCGCGCCGTGCTCATTCTGCTGGCCATCGGCATAGTGATTGTCGTGATTTTAGGAATTATCCTCGCCGTCAGCAACGCCGCGTTTCCCAGCTACTACGGTTATAAGTTTTACTAAAACACCGCGCGCCCGCCGGAAAGGCGGGCGCTTTTTGCTGCTTTCAGAGCCCGGCGGCTATTTTAGGCACAAGTCCACAAGCCTAAACCGGACGGCCTCACGCGGGGCGCCAAGGCGCCGGTCCCAAACAAGGCCGCTTAAGTCGTCGCCGCCGTAGAGAATCTGCCCAAGAGTGACCTTGCGAAACTGACTTCCCGGGAAAAGGTGATGACGCAGGCTCCGCGCTTCCCGCGTGACGGCGCATGCCGGATAATTGCGCTCGTGTTCTCGTCAAATTCCGGAATGGGAAAAGGGCCTTCCCGCAGCACGGCGGCACACCCCCTGTCTGAGCTTCTCTTATGGTATTACAGGCCCTGCCGAAACCGGGCGGGAAAGTGCGCCGTTTCCATTTTTAGCTGGCGGCGCGGCGCCTGCCGGAAAAACAAAAAACCCCCGCAGCTTAAAGCCGCAGGGGTTTTTCACAGGTGACTTATTTGCCGAAATACCGCTCAAGGAGGCCCTTGAAGGCTCTGCCGTGGCGGGCTTCGTCCTTGGCCATTTCGGCGACGGTGTCGGCCACGGCGTCAAATCCGAGGGCGCGGGCCCGTCTGGCAAGGTCCATCTTGCCGCTGGTGGCGCCGTTTTCCGCCTGCACGCGGACTTCAAGGTTCTTCTTCGTGCTGTCGTAGACGCACTCGCCGAGGAGCTCGGCAAACTTCGCGGCGTGCTCGGCTTCCTCGTAAGCGGCCTTTTCCCAGAAAGCGCCGATTTCAGGATACCCTTCGCGGTACGCCACGCGCGCCATCGCCAGGTACATGCCGACTTCCGTGCACTCGCCGGAGAAGTTGGCGCGCAGGTCCTCGAGGATGTCCTCCGGAGCGCCGACGGCCGCGCCGACGACGTGCTCGGCCTCCCACGTCATCTCGGCGACCTGCTCGGTGAATTTCTCTGCGGGCGCGCCGCAAATCGGGCATTTCTCGGGGGGTGTGTCGCCTTCATGTGTATAACCGCAGACTGTGCAAACAAATTTTTTCATAAATGTATCCTCCTTTTCCGAATCTATATCCAGAAACTTGAATTAACTTGCGTTTTCCAGCTTTCTGTGATAGCCTATCACGCGTTAAGAACGCACGCACCGCGCGCACGCGCCGAAAAACGTCAGCCGGTGGCTGTGCACGGCGATGCCGTACCGGCTGGCGACGTCCTCTTTTAAGTGTGCGTCCAGGGGTGCGTCAATATCCATGACGTCGCCGCAGTGCGTGCACACGAAATGCGTGTGCTCCGTCGTGTTGCCGTCAAAACGCTCCTGCCCGTTCACAACGCCCACCGAGGCGACCTTGCCTTCCTCGCGGAACAGGGCGAGGTTGCGGTAGACTGTTCCGAGGCTCAGGTCCGGAATCTCCTTGCGCAGTTCCTCGTAGACCGTGATGGCTGAAGGGTGCGTCTTCATCGAGCGGATTTTCGCGAGAATCGCTTCCCGCTTTTTGCTGTGCTTCTTCTCTCCGGGCATTTTGATTCCCCTTTGGCAGTGATAATAAAAATAAGATTCATAATTATTATATAGCACAGATCCTTTTGGATGTAAAGACCATCAGTCAAATTTTTTTCAAAAAAATAAGGCCCTCTTTCCGACATAAAGTCTGAAAAAAGGGCTCTTTTTATACCTGCAGCAGAGCGCTATTTTTTTGCGATGAGCTGTTTTCCGATTTGATTGGCGCCCGTCGCGGCAAGGCCGCTGACGATGCCGATGGCGATGGCGCTGAGCGCGTCCGTCGCCGGGAACGAGGGCATGACATGCAGCGCGATATACCCCAAAATGCCGCCGAGAACGCCGGCGATGGCGGGAAGCCATTTCCGGTCAAGAGGCGTCGTCTTGATGATTTCCACGATGAGATAGACGATGACGGTAATTGCCGCAACGGAGGTAAACGAAAAATCCATCGCAAATCCCCTTCCTTACACGCTTGTATTAGTTTACTATGCTTGTGAAGGGGAAAACAGAACGCAAACTTTGAAAGGGGAGGGGCGGAAAATGCAGTACCGCAGGATGGGCCGCACGGGGGACGAGGTGTCCGCGCTCGGGTACGGGTGCATGCGTTTCCCGCGCAGCGGGCTTGTCATCAACGAGGCGCTGACCGAGCGCCAGGTGCTCTCGGCGATTGACCGGCGCGTAAATTACTTCGACACGGCGTACATCTACCCCGGCAGCGAGGCGGCTTTGGGCCGCATCCTCACGCCGGAGCGCCGCGCAAAAGTCTTTATCGCGACGAAGCTGCCGCCGGCGATGGTCTCGTCGCGCCGCGACATGGAAAAGCTGCTCGACACGCAGCTTCACCGCCTGAAAACGGACTATATCGACTACTACCTCATGCACGCGCTGACGGGCTACGACAGCTGGAAGCGGCTGAAAGAGCTCGGCGCGGAGGAGTTTCTGGAAAAAGCGAAGGCGGCGGGGAAGATCCGCCGCGCGGGGTTTTCCTTCCACGGATCCACGCGCGCGTTTAAGGAGATCCTGGACGATTACCCGTGGGACATGGCGCAGATTCAGTACAATTACCTCGACGAGCACACGCAGGCGGGCCGCGAGGGGCTCGACTACGCGTATGCCAGGGGCGTCGGCGTCGTCGTCATGGAGCCGCTGCGCGGCGGCTCCCTCGCGGCGCGGCTGCCGAAGGAAGTGTACGGGATTTTTGATTCGATGCCCGTCAAGCGCTCGCCGGCGGAGTGGGCGCTGCGCTGGATCTGGGACCACCCGGGGGTCAGCTGCGTCCTGTCCGGCATGAACGACGACCGGCACATCGACGAGAACATCCGTGCGGCGGAAGACGCGCTGCCGTGGTCGCTCACGGACGCAGAGCGCGCGATGTTCGACAGGGTGCGGGAGATTATCGCTGCCGCGACGAAGGTCCCCTGCACGGGGTGCGGCTACTGCATGCCCTGCCCCAGGGGGGTGAACATCCCGATGTGCTTTTCCCTCTATAACGACCGCTACCTCCACGGGCGGAGGAAACGCTCGTCTTACCTTGTGGCGACGGCGGGGCTCGACGGCGGCAGCCCGTCCTACGCGTCGCTGTGCGCCGGCTGCGGCGCGTGCGAAAAGAAGTGCCCGCAGCAGATTCCCATCCGCGCGCGCCTGAAAGAGGCCGCGAAAGAGCTGGAGGGGTTTTATTTCAGGCCCCTGACGGGCGCGGTGCGGCAGCTTTACCGCCTGCGCGCAAAGAAAAAAGGCGGCGAAAGGCCGCAGTAATAGCGCGCTCTGCGGGCGGGGATGCTTACAAACAACGCGCCTATATTAACGATTCATGCCAAAGCCCAAACAGTTTCAGGTGTTTTTGCGCGCGCCGCACAAGCGGGCGCGGCGTCGAAAGCGCCCTGCCCGCATGCGTTGCGTCAATAGCGCACTGCCCGCGAGCGCGGTGTCGAAAGCGCCCTGCCCGGGCGCGCGGCGTCAATAGCGCGCTGCCATTTGCGCAGCTTGATAAACCAACTAAAAACACAAGCACCGCTCTTTTCGCGCGGCTAGCGCTAAAGAGCGGTGCGTTTGTCAGGCGCCTTTCCGGGCGCCCTCATTCTCATCGGATTCCTTTTCGGCATCGCGGCGGGCTTGCGCGGCGCGGTTGGCCTCCATCATCTTATTATAGAGCTCCTCGCCGACGCAGAGCTTGGCGTACTTGCACCATAAGACGCAGTTTTGCACGTCGTTGTACACCGTAAACCCGCAGTTGTCGCATTTGACGCTCGTATCGACCGAAAAAATCTCGACCTCCGCGCCGCACTCCGGGCAGGTCTTGATTTCGAGCGTGGGCGTTTTCAGGCGGTCGGCTCCGCGGCATCCTCCAAGCATCTTGCGCGCCTCCTTTCTTTATCCGGCTTTATTATACGTCCCGCGGGCGGTGCGGTCTGTTGTTTTTCCAACAAAGCGCAAAACTTCGACGCATTGACAAGTTACTCGGTAAAAGAATAAAATAGCTGTATTGTTTACGGCGCCGCCGGCGCCTTACGGTTTGGAGGTATCGTTATGGTTGGCGTGATTGTCAACACCGTCGCGGTGATTGCGGGCAGCCTCATCGGCCTGCTCTTTAAGAAAGGAATCCCGCAGAAGCTCACCGACGCGGTCATGATTGGAATCGGGCTGTGCACGCTGTACATAGGCATCAGCGGCGCTCTGGAAGGGAAAAACGCCCTCATCCTCATCGGGTCCATTGCCATCGGCGCGATTGTCGGCACGGCGCTTGATTTGGACGGGCTCCTGAACAAGCTGGGAGACGCCGTCGGCCGCAAAACCACCAAGGGGGGAGGGACCGTCTCCGTCGCGACGGGATTTGTCACGGCGTCGCTGCTGTTTTGCGTCGGCGCGATGACGATTGTCGGCTCCCTCGACGCGGGCCTCACGGGGAACAACCGCCTGCTTTTCACAAAGTCGCTGCTTGACTTTATCTCCTCCATTGTCCTGTCCGTCAGCCTCGGGGTGGGCGTCATGTTTTCGGCGGCGTTCGTGTTTGTGTTTCAGGGCCTTCTCGTGCTCGCGGCGCAGTGGCTTCAGCCCGTCCTCACGCCGTCGGCCATCGCAGAGCTGACATGCGCCGGGTCCGTCATCATCATCGGGCTGGGCCTGAACTTAATCGGCGTGACGAAAATCAAGGTCGCCAATTACCTGCCTGCCATCGTCGTCGCGCCGCTGCTCAGCTGGCTCGCCCCGGTTGTCTCAGGCCTTATCGGCAGGATATAACAGCTTATATGGTGGAAATGTGCGCGGGGGTATGGTAAAATATCCCCGCGTACAAGCTATATGTCAAAAAGCCGGCTTTACGCCGGCTTAAGAATTCCCACAAGGAGGCGCATCCGCATGACCGTTCAGGAAGCCATTTTAGCGCGGCGGAGCATCCGTAAATACAGCGACCGCCCGGTTGAGCCGGAAAAGCTGAAGACCGTGCTGGAGGCGGCGCGGCTGGCGCCGTCGGCCAAAAACGAGCAGAACTGGCTTTTTATCGTCGTGCAGGACAAGGAAAAGCTTGCCCGTCTCGCGGAGGCGGCGTACGGGCAGAAGTTCGTCGCCGAGGCGCCGGCGGCGATTATCGTCTGCGCCACAAGCCGCCGCTTCATGGCCTGCGGCCAGCCGACGGACACCATGGACTGCTCCATCGCGATGTGCTTTATCCTGCTTCAGGCGCAGGAGCTGGGGCTCGGGACGTGCTGGCTCGGCCGCTTCGACGCCGATAAGGTCAAGAAGATTTTAAACATCCCCGAGGAAATCTCCGTCATCGCCATGACGCCGCTGGGCTACCCCGCCGAGTCGCCCGCCGCGCGCCCGCGCAAAGCGGCCGAGGAGGTTATCCGTTACGAGAGTTTTTAAGTAACACCATCGCGGGCCCGGCAAGGGCCGGGCGGGCTTAGGACTTTACGAAAAAATTGAAAAACGGCGATATGGCCTGGATCGATGGGGATTTCTGCGGAAGAGGTGATAGAAAGCGGGAAAAACGTAAAACTCCATGAGAATTTGTTCGATGTTTATTATTGAACAGGTTTTCAACGCGCGCCGGCGTCATGCCGGAGCGGCGGGCTGTATCTTGAAAAGTGGGAGCGGGATATAGATGGAGCATTATATGACGCGAATACCCATTTTCCGGCACGATATGAAGCTTTGCGGCTACAAGCTGCTCATGTCCCCGAGCATGCGCCAGGCGCTGATTGAATCGTACCGCGAGCCGTCGGACGCGGAAGCGCTATACCACCTGATTACGCTCGGCGCCAGATCCAGGGAAATCGGCGCGCCTTTCGTCATGATTGAATACGGCGAGGACATTGTCGGCACCCTCGTCCCTTTCCTGCCGCGCAGCCGCGTGCTCGTGGAGTACGACCCCGCGGGAAAAACGCGCGAAGAGATCCAGGCGGACGCGCGGGCAATCCGCGCTCTGGGCTACGAGCTTGCCGTCGTGCAGCGGCAGGGGGATGAGCCTTTCCCGGCGCAAGTGGACGTCGTCGTCCGCGACTACAGTCCCGTTTACGACACGGCGGAAACGGCGGCGCTGTTGCGGCTGAGCCGCCAGCGGCGCCTTGCGCGCAACGTCAACACGCGGCAGGACTTTGAAGGCGCCCTGCAGGCCGGTTACCGGTACATGGAAGGCATGTTTTTCCTCGAAATGGACGGGAAAGAGCGCGACGTCGTCTCGTTCGCGTCGACGTTTTTCCGCGTCATGGGGGAACTCAGGCGCTCGGAGCCGAGCTTTCGCGTCCTTACCGACATCATCTCGCGCGACGTGAACCTGTCGTACAAGCTGCTTAAATTTGTCAACTCCGCGTATTACGCGCCGCGTTTTCCCGTCCGGAACATCTCGCAGGCGATTACGATTTTAGGGCTCAACGCCCTCAACCAGTTTCTGACGACCGTCGCCATGGACACGCTGCGCCAGCCGGAGAACGTCGAGGTCATCCGGGTTTCTCTCATCCGCGCGAAGTTCATGGAGCTGCTCGCGGAGGTCTGGGGCATGCGCTCGGGCAGGCCCAGCGCGTCCAGCGCGTATTTCGTGGGGCTGTTTTCGCTGCTTGACGTGCTCATAAGCCGCCCCATGGAGGACATCCTCAAGGAGCTGCCGCTCACCGAGCCGGTGCAAAACGCGCTTTTGCACCAAAGCGGGCCGCTTTACAACCTTCTGGAGTTTACGGAGGCCTACGAGCGCGGGGACTGGGAGGCGGCGCTGAAGATTCGCGCGCTCACGCCCCCGGTGCAGCAGACTGTGATGAACGCGTACTTCTCGGCGCTCAAATGGGTCAGCGCGTTTGAATAAGAAAACCGCCGCGGTGCTTTCGCACGTCGCGGCGGCCGTTTACAGGCGGAGGATCCGCCTCGCGTTTCCGCTGAAAATCAGTTCTTTTTCCTCGTCGGTCAGCTCCGATGCCTTAAGAAGCGCGATTTCCTTTTTCCCGTCGCTCCACGGGCTGTCGGTGGCGAACAGGATTTTATCCGCGCCGTGGTTTCGCACGATGCGCAGGAACTGCTCGTACGGGATGTACTGGATGCCGTTTGACGTGTCCAGGTAGATGTTGCGCCCGACGAGGTAGCGCTCCACGTCGTCCCACTCGCCGTACCCGCCGAAATGCGCGGCGATGAAGACGCCACCCCGCAGCTGGTCGACGATGTTCGCAAACTGGCGCGGGGAGGAGCGGTACGGCCCGGGAAAGCACGGGTCGAAGCCCGCGTGGTGCAGGATGATGAGGCCTTGCGAGAGGGCGTAGTCGTAGACGCGGAGCATGAACGGGTCGTCCACCGTGAAGTTCTGGGACTCGCAGTGGAATTTGACGCCTTTAAGGCCGAGCCTGACGATTTCGTCGATATCGCTCTTGTAGGTGGCGGGGTCCGGATAGATGCCGCCGAAGGCGACGATGCGCTCGCTCCGGCACGACGCGGCCCATTCGTTGATGGAGCGCGTCTGCGACGGGCGCGTGACGACCGGCTGTATGACGCTCACGTCGACGCCCGTCTCGTCCATGTAGCGCAAAAGGCCCGAGAGCGTGCCGTCGAACGAGGGCGTGAAGGGAAAGCTGACGTTGCTCGTGAGCAGCTGCAAAACGCGCGGGGCGAGCGCGTCGGGATAGATGTGCGTGTGAAAGTCAATAATCATAATGCGCTTCCATTTTCCTTTGAAGTCAATCGGCCGCACGTTTTCAGCGGGCGGCTATAGCGGCTTTAAGCACGGCCGGTTTGAGCATAGCGCAAAGAATCCGGCTTGTCAATCCGCCGCGATTTAGGCCGCAGGGAGGGCCAAAACAGCGCCGCGAGAGAGCCGGCCAAAGTCCGGCAAAGCGCGGCCGGACAACCGGCCCGGAATACGCTCGCGGACCACTTGCCCGAGGGGAGGAGTGAAGACGATGAGCAGACGAAACGCACTGCACGCCGCGCTGGGGTGCCTTCTCCTTCTTGCGCTGCTGTCGGCGTGCGCGCCGAAGGAGACGCCGCCGCAGGAGACGGCCGAGCCGCCGTCCCCGACAGGAGAGACGAAGGAGCCGGATGATGTCCCGTCCGGCGAACTGGAGTATTACACGTTTGAACCGGCCTCCTACGTGAAGGGCGACATTGTCATTAAATACCCGCAGATCGCCGGCGACGCCGGCGGGTATGACGCCGCGCGGCTCAACGCGCTCATCGAGGAAACGGCGCTCCGGGACCTTAAGTTCATGGAGGACGAGCCGGAATCGTACGTCTACGAGATCCGGTACGACGTGACGTATAACAAGCCGGAGCTGATCAGCATCCTGTTTATCGGATACAGCTACACACAGGGCGCGGCGCACCCGTCCAACTTCCTCCGCACGCTCACGCTCGACACCGCGCGCGCCGAGCGGGTCCGGCTCTCGGACCTCGTCGTCATCGACGCCGCTTTTGCCGAGGCGGTGAAGAACGGGCGGTACACCCTGCTACACGAGGACATCACCGAAGACCACCGCAAGGCCGTCTACGAAATGATCGAGGACATGGGGGAGGAGATGTGGCTT
>JAAYMC010000081.1 GCA_012521555.1 Clostridiales bacterium | reverse complement strand
TCACATTCCTTCGGTCAGCGGTCGCGTCCAAAAGGATATGCCCGTGTCCGCTTCGCGTGGTGTCCGCTTCCACTAGAACACGCTCACGGCCTGTCGAGCGGCGTCCGCTTCAACGAGAAACCGCCCACATCCGCACCGGGCGGCGGCCGAGCTCCCCTATTTCCGTCTTTCAGCGCCTTGTGCCCGTGTGAAGAAGCGCGGTTTATGTCCTAACGAACGTTAGGTAGTTTCGCAGCGATCGCATTCTAACGAACGTTCGTCAATGCCGCGTTCGCCTGGATTTCTGCAAAACACAAGAAAAATTAATACAAAACCGCTTGACATATAGTCCGCTACTGAATAATATATAATAGTAGATATGGTTTCCTACTGAATACCATGAAGGAGGATGGGCGTGAACGCGCAGTACAAGAAAGGCGTGCTGGAGCTGTGCGTGCTGTCGCTCCTGAAGCGGCGCGACTGCTACGGGTACGAGATTTCCGACTATCTGTCCCGCCGCATCGACATCGCCGACGGCACGGTCTACCCGATACTCAGAAAGCTCAAAAGCGAAGGCCTCGTGACCACATACATGCAGGAGGAGAGCGGCGGGCCGCCGCGCAAATACTATTCGCTCACAAGCCTCGGGCGCGAGGCGTACGCCGCGCAGCGCGCGGAATACCTTGAATTCGCCCGCGCCGTAAACGCTCTGCTGGAGGAGGATGAACATGACTAAAAACGAGTTTTTGCTCAGGTTATCCGACGCTCTGAGAAAAAGGCACGTCCCCGACTATAGCGACATCGTCGGCGAGTACGAACAGCATTTCGCCTTTAAAACGGCCGACGGCTTTTCGGAAGAAGAAATCGCCGCAAAACTCGGCAGTCCGGAAGACCTTGCCGCCCAGTTCGAGGGCGGCGGCGAGGAGAAAAGACAGACGGGACGGAAAACCGTCACGCTCGTGGGGCTCGTATTCTCGGACATTTTCGCCGGCTTTTTCTTCGCCTTTCTGTTTGCGTGGGAGACCGTCGTGGCGGCGTTTTCCGTGTGCAGCGCGGTCATTGGGGCGTGTCTGCTTGCCGGCAGGAGCCCGTGGGCGCTGATTCCTCCCCTGCCCTTTGGATGCGCCGTGGTGTTCGGCATATCTTTGGCCGCGCTCGCCGTTTTTTCGGCCGCGGGGTGCGTGTATTTTGCCCTGTTTATCCGCCAGCTCATGCGCTCGTACGGCCGCTTCCACAAGAACACGCTCGCGTCCGCTTCGGGCGGCGCCGTGCTCCCCCCTCTTTCCGCCTTCCCGCGCCTTTCGCCTCAGGCAAACCGGCGCATCCGGACGGTGGCGCTCGCGACGCTGACGCTCTTTGCCGTCTGCTTCGTCCTCGGGATTATCGTGTCCATGATTGCCGCGGGCGCGCTTGAGTTCTGGCACGCCTGGGGCTGGTTCGGATACGTCCCCAATTGACGGAGGGGCGGAGATGAAAGCCGTCGCAATTACCGGAGCGACGTCCGGCATCGGGCTTGAAACGGCGCGGCTGCTCGCGCGCGAGGGTTTTTGCGTCCTTCTCGCCGGGCGCTGCGCGGAAAGGCTCAGCCGCGCAAAGGCGCGCATCCTGTCCGAAAGCCCTTCCGCCCGCGTGGCGTGCTTTCAGGCCGACCTGATGCAGCAGCGCGAGGTTCTCCGCGCCGCGGCGGAAATGAACGCTTACCTCGACGCGCACTGCGGCGGGCGGCTACACGCCCTGATTAATAACGCCGGCTGCGTGCGGAGCTGGTATATGACGACCGAGGAAGGCTACGAGCAGCAGTTCGCGCTCAACCACCTTTCCGGCTTTCTCCTCACGCACAAACTGCTGCCGGCGCTCCTCAAATCGAACGGGCGCGTGATAATGACGGGCAGCGCCTCGCACAAGGGCATTAAAATCCGCTGGGACGACGTGATGCTGCGCCGCCGCTACAATCCCCTCACGGCGTACAAACAATCGAAGCTGTGCAACATCCTGTTTGCGAGGGGCCTTAACGACCGCTTCGCGCCCGGCCTCCGCGCCTATGTCGTCGACCCGGGCCTTGTGAAGACGGATATCGGCAATAAAGAGACGGGCGCGCTCGTTCACTTTATCTGGTCGCTGCGCAAGCGGGGCGGCGTCCCGCCCGAGATCCCCGCGGAGACGTTCGCTTACCTGTGCCTGAAGGAGCCGCCGCCGGACGGGCTGTACTACTACCGCTGCAGGGAGAAGAAGTACAGCAAAGAGGTCACGCGGGAAAACGCCGACCGCCTGTTTGCGCTCAGCGAGCGCCTTTGCGGCCTTGACGGCGGTTTTGCGGCGCAAGATGAAAGGGCCGGTGCCGTATGAACGTCTTCATCACGGGCGCCGCCGGGGGCTTAGGGCGCGCCCTCGCCGGGGAATGCGCCAGCCGCGGCTACAACGTGTTCCTGACGGACATCAACGAAGAGGGGCTAAATCGCCTCAAGCGGGGGCTTGAAAGGCAGTTTGGCGCCGCAGTGGCGGCAAAGTACTGCGACCTGACGGATCCGCGCAGCTTTGACGCGCTGCTCGCCCACATCGACGCGCACGGGCTTTTGTTCGATATGGTGCTCAACGTCGCCGGGTGCGACTTCGAGGGCGCGTTTACCGAGCGGGAGCGCGAAAAGCTCGTGCAAATCGTGCTGCTCAACAACGCCGCGGCGCTGCGCGTCACCCACGCCCTCCTCAGGCGCCGCAGGCCCGGAAGGCGCTTTGCCATCGTCTTTGTGTCCAGCCTCGCCTCGATGTTCCCCATGCCGCTGAAGGCCACGTACGCGGCGTCCAAGCGGTTCCTGCTTGATCTGGCCATGGCGCTCCGCCAGGAGCTGAAAGCAGAGGGCGTGTCCGTTCTGGCCGTCTGCCCCGCGGGCCTTGCGACGACGGACGAGACGCTCAGCAGCATCAGGGCGCAGGGCTTTATGGGGGATGTGACGACAGCCTCGCTTGAAGACGTCGCCCGCCGGACGATAGACCTCGCGCTCGCCGGGAAAAACCTCTATATCCCGGGGCTGGCAGGCCGCCTGCTCTCCCTCCTCGGGAAAATCGCCCCGCGCTCTCTCGCCGCGGCGGTGGTCTACCGGCGGTGGCGCCGCGCCCACCTCATTAGGGCGGAAAAAATCAGGAGCTGAGAACGCCGCTTCTCAGCTCTTTTTCTTTCCCTGCGGAGGCGATACCACGCGCCGCCATCGCGCGGGAGGGCTTAAAACGCGGGAAAAAAGGCGAAATGGCAGCGCCGGCGCACTTTCCGCGCCGAATTGGATAATATAAGCACTTTTGGAAAAATGAAACAGCACTTTCTCGAAAGCTTCCGCTCTCCTGATGTGCTAGGATATGTTAGATTAATGCGTCCGGGAGCTTCAGGCGCCGCCTTGCCTCTCTCCCCGCGCCGGATGCGCTTAATAAAGCCTTCCTCCAACATATCAGCGCCAATATGAAAGGAGTCAAGACAATGAAACGTATACTGTTTTTATTTCTTGCGCTGTGCCTCGTTTTTTCACTGGCGGCCTGCGGCGGCCGTTCCTCCAAAGCTGACAAGAAGGACGACAAGATGTCCAAAACCATCGAGGATCTTGTGAAGGACGCCGAAAAAATTGATTCCGAAGAAGAAGCGGAAAAGTTCGTCGAAGACCTGTTGGGCTGGGAAATTGAACAAGACGGCGACGAAATGAAGATTAAGACGGGCTTTGGCGAAGACGGTGGCGAGGTCACCTTCCGGACCGGCGGCAGCCTCACCTGGAACCCTGACAACGTTGGGGGACTGCCCCAGCCGGAGGGCACGACGCTGACCATGGAAATGGATATGTCCGCCATTTTCGGCAAGGAGTTTTCTTACAGCTATTCCGTCACCGGAATGACGGATGAGGTCTATGAGGAATACGTGAAAATCGTTAAAAAAAGCTTCCCCAAGGTCCTGTCCGAAATGAAGACGGAAACGGAATACAGCATCATGACCTTGACGGAGGACAGCAAAGAGACAGTTCTTGTTACATACATAAAAGACGATGATAACACGGCCATGATCCAGTATATCAGGTAAAACTCTTTCGGCGGCTAAACCGCCCGCAAAGCCCCGCGCAAAAAAGCCTCCTACACAGCTGCACCCCCTTGTCGGACATCTCTCACAAGCGGGGTGCAGCTTTTTGCGCATATCGGGCCGCGCCGATGCCATCCGGCAGGCGGCGGCCGCAGTTTTAACGAAAAATAGGCGCAAAATTTGGGCTGTACATATTCCATAGCCTTTGCGTTTATAATCCTGTTGTGTTACAATAGCAAAGGAAATTCTAGCAATTTCAACAATTTCTGGGAGGGTGTAACAAATGAAGCAGCTTGAGGGCAAAGTTGCCATTATCACCGGTTCGACTTCCGGCATGGGCCGGGACACGGCGTACCGTTTCGCGGAAGAATGCGCGAAAGTCGTCGTCACCGGGCGAAGCGAAGAGCGCGCGAAGGCCGTCGTCGAAAAAATCAAGGCGTCCGGCGGCGAAGCGGTGTACGTCACAGCCGACATGTCCGATCTCTCCAGCGCGCAAAAGATCTTCGACGCCGCGATGAACGCGTACGGTACGGTGGACATCCTGATCAACAACGCCGGCCAGCTGAGCCTGACGCATTTCCTGGAACTCACCTTAGAGGAGTGGACGCGGATTCTCAACGTCAACCTCACGATGGCCTTCCTCCTCGGGCAGCTGTGCGCGAAAGTCATGAAGGAGAAAGGCAAGGGCCACATCATCAACATCGCCTCCATCGCCGGCACGTCCGCCCGCTGGGGCGCCACGGCCTACTGCACGTCGAAGCACGCCATGGTCGGTCTCACGAAGGCGATGGCGCGCGAGCTCGGGCCGGAGATTCACGTCAACGGCATCCTGCCGGGCGCCATCCACACCGCCATGCTCGACTCCGTCGGCGGCGAGGCGGCCGTCGGCGGCATGATTGAGATGTCGCCGCTCAAACGCATCGGCCAGGGGAGTGAGATTGCGTCCGCCTGCCTCTTTCTCGCGACGGACGAGTCCTCCTTCATCACCGGCCAGCTCATCCGGGTCGACGGCGGCGTCGACTGCTGACCGCGCCCGACTTTTCAGGACAACTGCGAGTAAGCCGCCTGCGTGACGCTCGCGCAGGCGGCTTTTTATGAAACCGTATTCCCAGCATACAGGAGGCTTTTTGCGTGTACGAATACTACAGGAAAACCCGGCGCTGGATCATCGCCATTTACGCCATCATCATCGCCGCGATATGCCTTGGAATTCTCATCGGGCCGAGACTTAAAATCATCGACGACAACCCCTCCCCAAGCGCACCGTCAGAGAACGCGCAAGGTACGGAGCCGGCTGAGAACGCGCCGGGTGCGGAGCCCGCTCCAGGCGCGCCGTCAGAGAGCGCGCCCGGCGGGGAGTACATAGCGTCTCCCGCTCCCGCGGAGGGCGAGACGAAGCGTTATGTCTACCAGAACCTCGAGATTGAGCTAACGAACGTTCTATATGACCGGACGGAGACGATGCTCGACGACGGCGGCGGCGAGTGGCGGTACGTCGTCATCTCCTGCCGTCCCGGTGCGGCGCTGACCGTCGTGAATGCGGACATGAGCGACCCCGCCTACGCGGAAGACGGGCTTGCCCACCCGCAATGGGCCATCCTTGTCGATCCCGCGGACCCGTCGAAGAGCATCAGGCTGACGGACGGTATGGAGCCCGTCGAAATCACGCCCGAAATGCGCGGGGTATACAACCTCGAGTCGAGCCTGTACGTGTTCCTGTTTGAGCTTTCGGAGGGCGAAGGTTAAAACGCCGAGCGCCCTCCCCTGTTGTAATCAAAAGGCAATAACAAGAAGGCGCTCTGTGCATGGCCCAAAGCGCGCTTTTAGCGCATCCGCCCCGGTGCGCTTTCCTTTGGGAAATGGAGAGCGCCTCTTTTTGTGCTTCCGCTGTTTTTGGGCGGCGCGCACCCTCCCCTCCTGAAACGGGGCAATTGGCCGCCTTGCGCGCGTGCGGGGCGTTTTAGGCGGCCGTGCAGGAAAGCGCAGAGGGGCTATAAGCCGCCGGAAGGCATAATGCACTGGAAAACGCGCGGTATAAGCGCGTATTTGGAGGCTGCATCATGAATACCCTGCTTGCGAAAACCGGGTCTGTGATATGCATCGTCACGGTCGTTCTCTTTGCCGTCTTCATGCTCATCCCTTTTGATTTCGGCAGCTACGTCGTCTGCATGCTCCTCCCGATCGGATACATCCTGATGGCGGCCGGTTTCCATGCCGAATGCGGAAGCGGCCGGAAAGCCGCCGCAAGCGCCGCGCTGGTGTTTGCCGCCGTTTACGCCGCGCTTATTTATTTGGTGTACTTCGCGCAGACGACGACCGTCCGGCTTGAATCCCTCAGCGAGCAGGCGCATTCCATACTGGACTACAAAAAAGGCGGCCTGCTTTTCAACTACGACCTTCTGGGCTACGGCATGATGGCGCTGTCGACGTTTTTTATCGGGCTGACGATTCAGGCGCGCGGCAAGGCCGACAAGTGGCTCAAAGGGCTCCTCCTCGCGCACGGAGTATTTTTCCTGAGCTGCTTTATCCTGCCGATGACGGGCGTATTTGCCGGCCTGCAGGAGGGCGCATCCCGCGCGGGCACCGTTGCGCTTGAGTTTTGGTGCGCGTATTTTCTGGCGGTGAGCATCCTCGCCTTCCGCCACTTCGGGAAAAGCCCTGTCTGACGCGCCTATATAAAGAAAGACGGCCGCTTTCCGCGCGCGGCGCAAAAAAGCGTTAAGCGAAAGCCGCGCGCCCTTCCCTGTGGCGGCCGCTTATGCGCAACCGCGGCTTCGTGGCGTTCCGCGACGCCTGCCAAAGCGCGGCGGGCCGGCAGGCTGCGGGCTGAACACCGCCTCCATGGCGCATGGCGGCGCTTTTTGGTAAACTATGGG
The DNA here is from genome assembly GCA_012521555.1 of Clostridiales bacterium. Lineage (GTDB taxonomy): Bacteria > Bacillota > Clostridia > Oscillospirales > Oscillospiraceae > Sporobacter. The sequence goes on along the minus strand of JAAYMC010000081.1, from coordinate 2,739 downwards.
TACGGCTGCGCCCGCCGCGCTTTCAGGGGCGAAAAAGTGCCTTAGCGGGCAGCAAGCAAACAAATCAGCCGCTGGTGGCGAGCCGCCAGCGGCTTTGGCGCGGCTATAAATTTAGCGTATTCTTTGAGTGAAGGCGTGGTTTTCTGTGCTGGAGCGGACATTCGGCGTGAAAAAACACGGCGCGGAGTATAAAGAGCGCGTGGGGGCTTACGGCATCGGGTTTCGCGCGGACGGGAAAATCCCCGTCATACAGACGCACCTGTTGACCGGCGAAATCGGCTGCTTCCTGCTCGGCGGGGGACTTGACGACGGCGAAGGACACAGAGAGTGCCTCGTCCGCGAGTGCCTTGAGGAGGCGGGGCTGCGCGTCAATCCGACGGAGCTTGTCTGCAAAGGCGACTACTACCATTTCGTCGAGGCGCTGCGGTGGGACTGCCATAACATCGGGTACTTTTACCTGATGGAAATCGGCGGCTTCGTCGCGCGGCCGACGGAGCCGGACCACACGCTCGTCTGGCTCACACCGCGCGAGGCTGTGGAGCGGCTGTATTTCCCGCACCAGGCGTGGGCCGTCGAGCAGGCGTGCCGGCTGTGCGGGATACCCTGCCCGCCCGCGCAGCTATAATGCGGAATAAGGAGCGTGTATCATGGTAGACGGCATCATGCGCACGGCGGCGGAGAAGCTCTCCTCCCTGCCGTTTGTCGAGGCGGTTGTCCTCGGCGGCTCGCGCGCGCGGGGCACCCATTCGGCCGATTCGGATATCGACATCGGCGTTTACTATCGCGCCGATTTGTTTGACCTTTACGCCATAAACCGCGCCGCGGCGGAGCTGGACGACGAGCGCCGGGAAAACCTCGTCGTCCCTCCCGGTGGCTGGGGCGAGTGGGTCAACGGCGGCGGCTGGCTCGTCGTCGGCGGGTATCACGTCGACCTCATTTTGCGCGACATTGCGCGGGTGGAGCGCATCGTCGAGGAGACGGAGCGCGGCGTCGTCACCGCCCACTACCAGACCGGGCACCCGCACGGGTACATCAGCACCATGTACCGCGGGGAACTGGCAATCTGCAAAGTCCTCTACGCTAAAGACGCGCGCTTTTTCGCGCTGAAAAAGCGGGCGGAAGAGTACCCCGCCGCCCTGCGGGACGCTTTGATTTCCTTTTTCCTGTTTGAGGCGGAGTTTTCGCTTACGATTATGCAGGCAAACGCCGCCTCGGGGGATAAGTATTACGCTGCCGGGCACCTGTTTCGCGCCGTCTCGTGCCTCAACCAGGTGCTGTTTGCCTGCAACAGAGCCTACTGCATCAACGAAAAGAAAGCCGTGAAGATGATTGCGTCCTTCCCGCGAAAGCCGAAGGATTATGAAAAGAAGGTCACCCGCTTGTTTGAGTCGCTCGCCGGCTCCCTCCAGGAGTGCTCCGCACTGGCGGGCAGCCTCTTAAGCGAGGTCAAGAACATCGCCAGCGCGCTGTCGTAAATCGCCCCGCGGCACCGCCGGGGGCGTGAAAACGCGCCGCGGGGAGCTAATGCTCCCCGCGGCTTGCTTTTTGCGGTTGTTTATGAACCCGGCTGTGTAAATGTGTAGTCTTTCTCCTGTACGGCGAAGAGCTCAAACTTATATGTGCCGAGCCGCGTGCCGTCCCCCTGCAGCACTTTCATATGTACGGCCTTCGCCAGCTCGGGGTAGTACCATGCCTGCGGGGATACGTCCGTATACCCGGCCAGCGAGGCCTCCCGCTTCGCGCCGAACGCGCGGACAATAATCGCCGCCATCTGCGCGCGGGTTAAGTTTTCGTTCGGGAGTATCTTCCCGTCCGTCCCCTTAAGCAGCCCGTTTTCCACCGCCGCTTCCAGCGCTTCCCTCGAGTAGTCGCTTGGCATATCCGGGAAGGACGCCGCCGCTGCGGCCGGCATGAGCATGAGTATCATGCACAGGGCCAGCCATATTGAAAGCACTCTTTTTCTCATATAAATCCCCCCAGCTTAAACTCCGCGGATTCTCGCACCGTTATGCGCTTGTCCGACCACGGGGCGGCGCGGCGCACACCCCACGCGGATACGGCATAATTTTTTGACATTTACATATTTACCAATTCATTCCACCGCGAACCATTATAGTCAAAAATTCGTCGAAAGTTGTCATTTTTGATACAATTCTCGAATAGCGATAAAAAAGCGCCACTTTGCGCGAAAAAGCAAAGCGGCGCGTTATTTTATAAGTGTTTTTGAGTGCGCTGTATCGCCAGAGGGATGTGTAACCTTTGGGCCAAGCGCTCTCAAACAACGCAGGCTGATTTAGGCTTAAACAGACGAAAAATCTTGCGGGTAAGCGCTGCGCTGCCGAGGGGCCCATGAATCTGGCGGCAGGTATTTGAATATATCGGCACTTTTAAGAAAACTGCCTGGCGGCGAAAGCATTCAAAAAAGGTTATGTTCACTGCGGAACATAACCCTTTTTTCCGTTTATGACGTTTCGTATATCGATTCGTGAGAGCATCGTCGCGTCCGCCGGGCAAAACGCGTAGTGCTTAAGCTCGTCCGCCGTGACCCACTCCATCGCGGCGTGCTCCTTTTGCACGATATGGCCGGAGAGGATTTCGGCCGCAAAGAAGTGCAGCCGGATGGTACCGCCCGGGTATTCGTAGACGACTTCCGTGAGCTTGTCCTTCACGCGGATGGAAATGCCGAGCTCCTCCCGGCATTCGCGGACAAGGCACTCCTCAGCCGTCTCGTGCGGCTCC
>JAAYMC010000080.1 GCA_012521555.1 Clostridiales bacterium | reverse complement strand
TCCCAGCGGCCGTTTTTCATGTTGCACGTCATCGCCAGCGCAATGGCCGCGCCCATCATCGTCTGCTGGGCGACAATACGCAGGCTTGAGAACGATCCGAACTGACCCGTTCCGAAAGCCTTCGAAAGGATGAAGAGCACGACAAACATGATAACGGGAAGCGCAAGCGTCCGCGCCGCGTTTCCTGCCATTCGCCCTACTCTCTTCATGGAACAACCCCTTTCGGGGGCCCGAAGGGAAAAATCCCTTCGGGCCGCCTTATTCTGTTACTTCGAGAAAGACTGGGCCAGCTTGATCATTTCGTCAAGGCTCGCGTCAGGATTAATCAGCTTGATGAACCCTTTCAGCTCGTCCCAGCTGTACAGGCCGCCCTCGGAGCGCTGCAGGAAGGCGTTGTACTCATCCGCGTTCGTCAGGAGCAGGTACGGCATCAGGATGTCCGGCTTCGAGCCGTCGCTCATGGTCATCGTGTTGCCGGTGAGGGCATTGTACAGAAGGATGAAAGCAAACTGCGCCTGGGCGTTGACGCCTTCCACGACGTGCGTCACGACGCCCTGGTTGAAGGCGGCGGCGACGTCGCCGTCGTCGTCAAAGAGGCTGAGCATAATCTTGCCGCCGTAACCGCCGGAGATGAGCGGCTGGACGAGGTAGTTGGAGGCGTTGACGGCACTAAAGATCGCTTCGACGTCCGGATACTGCGTGAGAAGGTTCTGCGCCGCTTCCGGCATGACGAACGAACGCGCTTCCGTCAGCGGCTGCATGCCGGCTTCCTCAAGAGCCTGGTAAGCGCCGGCAAAGCGGCTGTCAAAGGCGGCGGAGATTCCGGGAGGCAGGCCGAACAGGGCGATTTTCGTCGCACCCTTGGCGATATAGTCCTTCACGATGTCATAGCTGATCGCCTTGTCGTCCGCGTAGACGCTGCCGACATAGTACGGGTTCTTTCTGAACTCCTCGTAGCCCGGCTCGTTGATGAGGTTGTTGTTGGCCGCGACGAAGTAGACGCCGTACTCCTGGCAGATCTGGAGGAGTCTTGCGCTCACACCGCCCGTGGCGAGGTCCACGATGCCGTCCACGCCGGCGGCGCAGAGGTTCTCGACGGCCGCAACGGCTTCGTCAGGCGTCGCGCCGTCTGCAAGAGTAATGGTGCAGCCCGTTTCTTTTGCAAGCGCGTCGACGCCGGCTTTGATTCTGTCAAACCACGCGCCGGAGTTGGTGTAGACCATCAGGCCGATGTGGAAGCCGGGGAGCTCCACTTCTTCCTCTGCCGGTGCGCCGGTATCAGTAGGGCTCTGCGAGGCCGGCGGGGTTCCCGTCGTTGTAGGGGTCGCGGGTGCGGGCTCTTTGGGTCCGCATGCTGCCAGGACCATGGTAAGCGCCAGGATGAGACCGAGTACCGAAAACAGTTTCTTTTTCATATTATCCTCCTAATTCGTCATTTTTTGATGGCGAAATTAACGCGGAAGCAGTGTTGTGTGCGAATCCCTGCGGTACGTGCTCAGTATGACCAGCAGGAATATAATGCCCTGTATGATGCCGATATATGATATGGGGACGCCTACGACGGTCAGCCCGTTTGTCATGATGATGATGAGAAGGCTGCCCAGGATGGCCGACCGGATCGACGTCGTGTACCCGCCGGAGAGCGACAGACCGCCGAGAACAACGGCCGTAATCACGTTCATCTCAAGGCCGTACCCGACGTTCGTGCTCATCACCCCGTTGCGCAGCAGGTCGAAGTACGCCGCGATGCCGACGGTCACGCCGCTGATGAGGTACGCGGCAATCCTGTACTTGTCCACGTTGATGCCGGAGCTTCTCGCGGCGCGGATGTTCTCGCCGATGGCTTTGTTGTACTTGCCGATCTTCGTGTAGTCGAGGATAAAGAAGACAACAACCGCCAAGCCGATGAGCACCGGCAGCTTCACGCCCCACCCGGGAGCGGACAGCTCCGTCACGCCGATTTGATTGGCGTGCAGCACGGTGTTGACAACGCCGCGGCACGCAAACTGCATGCACAGGGACGAGATAAAGGGCGGGATGCGCAGTTTTACGGTCAGGGTGCCCGTTATCAGGCCGCACAAAACGGCCACGAGAACCGACATGATAATCAAAACCACCGGCGCGCCGACACGCTTGTACACCATCGCGGCGAACATCTCCGACAGCGCCAAAACGGCGCCGACGGAAAAGTCAATCCCGCCGTGGGCGAAAATCATCGTCACGCCGATGCCGACAACCATGACCGTAAAAGCCTGGTTGACAATGAGCATAAGGTTTCTCGAGCTGTAGAACTTCGCGCCTCCTAAAACAGAGAACAGCACGAAGACGACGAGCAGGCCGGCAAGCGGCAGAAGGTCGGCTAAGCGTTGTTTAAACTTCGTCATGACGCTCCCTCCCTAAATCATCGCGCGAATGATGTCCTGTTCGGACAGTTCGGGAGAGCGCTTAAACTCGCCGCTGATCTTCCCGTTTTTCAGGATGATGATCCTGTCGCTCATGCCTATAAGCTCCGGCAGCTCCTCGCTGATGAGGATAATCGCGTTGCCGCGGCAGCGCAGCTCGTACATGAGCTGATACATCGCCTGCTTGACGCCGACGTCCACGCCGCGCGTGGGGCAGTCGAGTATCAGGATCTTCGCTCCGTTTCCAATCCACTTGCCGAACACAACTTTCTGCTTGTTCCCGCCCGAAAGGAAGCACACCTTCTGCTCCATGGACTGGCACTTGACACGCAATTCATCGATAATCTCTTGCGCGAGTGTTTTTTCTTTCCTTGGCGCAATCATGCCGCGCCGGGCCAGACGCGACAGGGACGGCAAAACGGCGTTGTTCCGAATCGACGCCTGAAGCATAATCGCCTCTTCGTCGCGGTTTTTCGAGACGTAGCCCATCCCGCTTCGCACCGCCGTGTTCGCGTCGGTGATTTTTGTCCCGTCGGCCAGCTCGACGGAGCCGTATATGACCTTGTCGATGCCGAACAGCAGCCGGCCCAGCTCGTGGATGCCGCCGCCGGCCAGGCCGCCGAAGCCTAAAATCTCGCCCTCATGCAGCTCAAAGCTGACGTCCTCGACAAGGTCGGCGCCGGTGACGTTCTTTGCCCGGAGGACGACTTCCCCCGTAACGCCGCCGTCGTAGTCGGCGCGGTAGTAATGGCCCGTGAGCTCGCGGCCGACCATCATCGTCTTGATTGTATCCTCGTCGAACTGGTCCTTTGTGAGCGTGCCGATGATGTTGCCGTCACGGAGAACCGTGATGATCGTGCAGACGCTAAGCAGCTCTTCCAAGTCGTGCGAGATGAAGATGACGCCTTTTTTCCGCTTGCGCATGTCCTCAATGACGGAAAACAGCAGCTCGCGGCCGTCGTGCGAGAGGGCCGTCGTCGTCTCGTCGACAATCAGCACGTCCGGGTCGTCGACCATCGCCTTGGCCAGCTCCACAATCTTGCGCTGCTCGAGATTGAGCGTAAACGTCGGCGCGGCGGGCGGGATGTCATGCGCGCCGATCTTGGCAAGAGCCGCCGCCGCGGCTTTGTTGAGCTCTTTTTTCGAGACAAAGCCGTTTTTGCGGAAGGCGGGCTCCTTGCCGAGGAAGATGTTCTCCGCGACCGTGATTTCCGGCGCGGTGCCCATCTCCTGGACGATCATGGCGACGGCTTTCTTCTGCGCCTCCACCACGCTGGCGGGGGCG
>JAAYMC010000079.1 GCA_012521555.1 Clostridiales bacterium | reverse complement strand
CCGACTCGATGTAGCGGTCAATGACGGCGCGCAAGATCTTCTTCTGCCGGTCTCCAAGCGTCATAAAACCCATCCTCCTTTTCAGAAAATTAGCACTCAACATCCAAGAGTGCTAACCATAATCTAGCACTCTCTGGCATGGCTGTCAAGACCTCGGGCGCATTTGTTCACACTTTGTTTCATATTCTTTCTATACTATTGTAGCGCTCTTTTTCAACGGGAAAAACGCGCCGGAGACTGCCGGATTTGGAAACGTTTACGATTTGTAATTTATTTTTGTAATCTCTTGTTGTTGCATTTTGTCACTCAATACAGTATCCTGTGGGCATCCCTGAAATGAAAATTAATGAGAAAGTAGGTGACGCCACCTGAAAAGAGCTCAAGTCGGCGCGATTTGCGCCGCAGTTGGCGTGATTATTGGAATTGGCCTTTCGCTGGCGGCCTTCACGTTTGGGTGGGTGCCGGCTCCGAAGGTGAAGGGTGAGAAAATTCTCACGACGGACGTCAAACCCCCCGTGACAAACGCGAGGCTTGTCGAGATGGCTTACGACATCCTCGAGGCGATTAAGGAAAGGGATTTCAAGAAGCTCGCGGGGTTCGTTCATCCCGAATACGGCGTCGTGTTTTCGCCGTACGCCACGATAAACCTTGTGACGAACAAGTGCTTTACGGCGGCGCAGGTCGAGGCCTTCCCGCAGGACGATACGAAATACGTCTGGGGCCTGTTCGACGGCAGCGGGGAGCCGATTGAAATGACGCCGGCGCAGTATTTTGACCGGTTCGTGATGGACAAGGACTACACGCAGGCCGAGCAGATCGGCATCAACAAGATTATCCGCTCGGGCAACGCGCTGGAGAATATCGACGAGGTGTTCCCCAACGCGCGCTACGTGGATTTTCATATCGAGGGCAGCCCCGAACACACGGGGCTTGACTGGGGGAGCCTGCGCCTCGGTTTTGAGGATTACAACGGCGAGCTTCGCCTGACCATCATCCTTCACAGCGAATGGACAATCTAAACGCATAAGGGATACACGAAAATACACGCCCGGGGGCGTGTATTTTCGCGCTTATGGGAAAAAATGGCGCTCAAGAAAAGCGCGGGAGCGAGCATACTATCCTCGAGGCAAATTGCCAAATCTTCATCAAAATGTGTGAGGAGAAAGTATGATGAAAAAATTCGTCGCTACCGCTCTTGTTCTGCTTCTCGCCTTGAGCCTGTTCGGCTGCGGACGCATGGACACCTACGACGACTACCGCTACAACAGAGAGGGTGCCACCCGCTACTCCGAAACCACGCCAAACATCACCGACGGAGCCACCGACGGGTCATACAATCCGGCGATAAACGGGCAGACCACCACCGGCATGAGGGCGCGCGGCTACAACGTCACGGACCCCGCCCTCGTTCTCCCGGGCCGGTAAAACGAAAAACCCCGGCGCTTAGGCCGCGCCGGGGGTTTTTTGTTTTTTGCGCTAAGCCAGGACGCTTCGCGCTGTTTTATGCCGCGCCGCGCGCCGCTGTGAGCGCGCCCCCATCGTCAGCCCTTCGCGATGTGATCTGCTTCCTTGCGGCTGAAGAGCTTTTCCCCGTGGATGACGTAGCGGGAGATGGTCTTGTAGATGACGAACGTGATGGCGGAGTTGATGCCCGCTTTAATCAGGTTGAAGGGGAGGATGACGGGGATGAGCATCCCGTCCACGACGCTCGTGGGCACGCGCAAGAAATGGGGCGTGACGAAGTGGTTGGCAATGACCATGACGACGGCGTTTGCCACCGTGCCGCAGAGGAGGGCGATGACGGCGCCGAGGCGGGTGTGCTTTTTCCGGTAGATGAGCCCCGCCGGCACGACGAGGGCGGAGGTGGAGATGACGTGCATGATGAAGCCATACACGCCGCTCTGGGCGCTGACCGTCAGCGCCTGGATGCCGGCGGCGATGATGGTGATGATCACGCCGGCAAGGGGCCCGAAGGCGAAGGAGCCCACGAGAATGGGGACGTCCGCCGGGTCGTATTCAAGGAACGGCGCGGCCGGGAAGATGGGGAAGTGGATGAGGTAGATAAGTACGACGGAGATTGCGATGAGAAGTGCCGTGACGACAAGATTGCGGGTTGAGATCTACATTTCAATACCTCCTGCTAAAATAAAAATGACCTGAAAGACTTGTCTTCCAGGTGCACGCGCAGGTGGCCTCAAAATGAAGGCCGGCCCTGTCTTCTTCCATCCAGACTTTCACTGTCGGTATTGGAGTTGCACCAATTCTGCGCCGCACGATGCATGCGGCGCTCGCGGACTATACCGCCGATCGGGAATTTCACCCTGCCCCGAAGACAGTCTTTTCAGTTTTCAGATGTATGCACATTATAGCACCGCCGTGCATAAAACGCAAGGGGGGGCACCTTGAGAAAAGAGCGCCCGGGGCGCCCAAAAGTTGGATAAGCTTTGTAATTTTTGGCGGATTTTTTTCGCATAAGGACAAATCATAGCGCAATACACTGTATTAAGTCTGAATCGGGTGGTGAGCTTTATGCTTTCTGCCGCGTTTGCACTGCTTCTGATGAGCCCGTTTCTCATGCTCCGCATGTCGGACGGGACCGGTTCCTTCCCAAAGCCCCTTACGCCCGAAGAAGAGGAGTATTACATCGAGCGCTTCATGAACGGCGACATGGAGGCGCGCAACATCCTGATTGAGCGGAACCTGCGGTTGGTGGCGCACATCATCAAAAAGTATTACACGCAGGCCAGTGACCAGGACGATCTCATCTCAATCGGCACCATCGGGCTCATTAAGGGGATTTCTACATACAAGCCGGACCGGCGCGTCCGCCTGGCCACCTACGCCAGCCGGTGCATCGAGAACGAGATCCTCATGCACTTTAGGAGCATCAAGAAGATGGCGGGGGACCTCTCGCTTTCCGACTCCATCGACACGGATAAGGACGGCAACTCCCTGTCCCTGATGGAGGTCATCAGCGTCGAGGACGACATGCTTGAGAACTTAAGCGCCCGCGAGACGTGCGCGCGCCTTGAAAAGTACATCAAAAGCGTCCTGACCCCGAGGGAAGCGGAGATTATCACCCTGCGGTACGGCCTGAACAACCAGTACCCGAAAACGCAGCGGGAAATCGCCGCCATCTGCGGCATCAGCCGCTCCTACGTCTCCCGCATCGAGAAGAAGGCGCTCGAGAAGCTGAGAAAATGCTTCGAGGAATCAGGTTTGTAACAAACGCGGCGCCGGAACGGAGACCCATGGGAGTGACGAAAATTCGGCCCGCGATTTGTTAATGATGCCGAGTAGTTCATGTCGCGAAGGGAGGGAACACCGTCGAATCCTTACGCATAAGCTCAACTCGGCGCAAAACAGCCCGCCTATTTGAAGGCGGGCTGTTTTTGCTTGGCGCAGAATTTAACAAAAAAAGTGTTGACAACCGGACACAAAGTGGATATTATACCAACGGTTACAAACTGTAACTGTTGTTAACCGATGTGTTACTGATTAGTTAATAATTGTGAACCATTCGGTTAAAAATAGTAAAGAGGTGGTACGGTGAAACTTCTCAAGCCGGAAACCGGCGAGGCAGATAGTTTTCCCGTCGTTTGTGTCCGATCGTTTTTCAGCCAGACACTTTCGCACGTTCAGAAGCAGCGGCGGCGCATCGCCATGGCGGCCGTCTCGTTCCTGATGGTTTTAGTTCTGACTGTGACATTTGTCCAAACGCAGGTCGCGTACGCCGTGTACTTTAACGGCACCGAGGTCGGCAGCGTGCGCAGCATGAGCGAAGTCAACGCCGTCGTCTCAAGCGTGGAGCAAAAGCTCAGGGAGGCGTTCGGGGAGGATTACTCCATCGGAGGCGCCATCTTCGTCTCGCCCGCGCTCGGCAGCGCGGACGGCAGCGCCGACGGGATGGCCGAGGCGATCTTAAGCGGCATCGAGGGGCTTGTGAAGCTTCCCGTACTCAAGGTGGGCGACATCCTCGTCGGCGCGGGCGAATCGGAAGAGCAGCTGCGCGCCCTCGTGGAAAGCGTGATTTCCGGCTTTGTCGCGCCGGACGCCGTCGAGGTGCAGCTGCGCCAGCCCGTCACGATTGCCCAGGAGTTCGTCAGGGAGGACATCCAGCGCAATCCGGACGTTCTCCGGACGCTGCTTGATCCCGCCAACGAAAACTCGCCCTTCAGCCTGACGGTGGAAGTCGTCCGGCAGGTTCAGTTTACGGAGGCCATTCCCTGCCAGACGTATTATATCAAGGACCCGACAATGTACGAAGGCGAGGAGGCCGTCCTCGTCGAGGCGGCAGACGGCGCCCTGGAGGTCACGGAAAACGTGCTGTACGTCAACGGCGAGGTCGACTCGAAGTGGGTGGTCAGCTCCAAGGTCGTCCGCGAGCCGGTCGACGGGCTTGTCGCCGTCGGCACGGCAAAGCGCCCGCCCACGGCGTCGACGGGCACGTATATCTGGCCGGCCGAGGGGATTATCTCCTCCTATTTCGGCCGCAGGACGGGCTTCGGGTCGTCCAACCACCAGGGCATCGACATCGCCAACAGGCGCGGCACCGACATCGTCGCGGCCGACGGCGGGCTCGTTGTCAAGGCCGGCTGGGACAAAAGCGGGTACGGCAAGCTCGTCATCATTGAGCACGACAACGGCGACCTGACGTATTACGCCCACTGCAGCGACATCTACGTCGAGGCCGGCCAGCGCGTGAGGCAAGGCCAGGTCATCGCCGCCATGGGCTCCACGGGCGTGGCCAACGGGTCCCACTGCCACTTTGAAATCCGCGTCAGCAATACGCCCGTAAATCCCGTCAAGCTCCTCCCTCAAAAATAGAGCGTATCATAAGACCCGATAATTTCAGCCCTTCTTAAGGTGCTTAAAGTCCGGCCGGCGCCTTTTATGGCGCCGGCCGGCTGTTTGCGCGATTGAGACGCAAAAGCGCCCCTGCCGGAAAAGCCGGAAGGGGCGCTTGTCATTCCGCAAGGTGCTTTTTTTCGAGGTCGAGCAGGTAGCGCTTTTTATCAAGGCCGCCGCCGTATCCCACAAGCTGCCCGCCCGCGCCGATGACGCGGTGGCAGGGGATGAAAACGGAGATGGGGTTGCGGTTGTTTGCCATGCCGACGGCGCGGTACGCCTTCGGGCGGCCGACGGCAAGGGCGATGTCCTTGTACGAGCGCGTCTGCCCGTATGGGATCTCAAGCAGCGCGTCCCAGACGGCGCGCTGGAAAGGCGTGCCGCGCGGGCGCAAAGGCAGGTCGAACGTCCGCCGCGCGCCGGCAAAGTACTCCTCCAGCTCCTCGAAGGCTTTTTTGAGAAGGGGCGAGGCAATTTCCGTCTCTTCGCCGCCTGAAAACTCAACGCCAACGATGGCGCCGTCCTCCTCCGTGATGGTGACGGGGCCGAGAGGGGTCGTTTTCGTCGCGCTTGGCATGGCCGCCTCCTAGAAGGGCAGGTTCAGGCCGCCGGTCAGGCGCGACATGTTTTCCGACATCTTCGCGTCGGCCGTGCGCATCGCCTCGTTGACAGCCGCCTTGATCATGTCGCAGAGCATTTCCACGTCGTCGGGGTCGACGGCTTCGGGGTCGATATCGAGGGAGACGAGCTCGTGCTTGCCGTTGACGACGGCCGTGACCGCGCCGCCGCCGGCAGAGGCGGAAAAGGCCTGCTGCTCCATCTCCGCCTGCATCTTGAGCAGGTCCTCCTGCATCTTCTGCGCCTGCTTGAGCACGTTCATATTGATGCCGCCGCGCCCTCCAAAGCCTTGAAATCCGCCTTTTGCCATAATCTATCCGCTCCTTTTTAAGTCGTTATTCAAAAGTGACGTTGGGAAACCGCCTGAGCCTGTCGAGCTTATCCCCGGCCGGCGCCTGCTTCGGCTGGCCGGTGGAAACGCGTATCAAAACCTGCCGCCCCGTGGCTTTTTCCGCCGCGCGGGCGAGGGCCTGCCGGATCTCACTTTGATTGAGCAGCTGCTCCGCAAAGGGGTTTTTCGCGACAAGGCACAGCGCGCCCCCCTCGAAGGACGCCTCCACGTTCGCGCCGTCGCTGATGAAGAAAAACGAAGGGATGTCGATGTCCTTTTCGGCAAGGCGCAGTACCGCCTCCCACGTCGCGCCGGTGGCATGATCCGGCGCGCTCTCCGCGCGCTCCGCCGGCGCGGGCGCGCTGCCCGCTTTGGGCGGGGGCGCGTCAAAGGGCGTCGGCGTGTCGTCAACCTCAAACGGCGGCGCGTCGTCCGCGCCGGACGTGCCGCTTATATCAAACGGCGGCGCGTCGTCCTGCACGGGAGCCGCGCCCGCAAAGTCCACGGGCGGCACGACGTCCGCGCCGAAAGGCGGCGCGTCGTCCATATCGAAGGGCGGCGCGTCGTCCGCGTCAAAGGGCTCAGCGTCGTCGACTTCGTCCTTTTCAATGGGAACCGGCGCTTTTTTCCGCCGCGCCGTTATCTCCGCCCGCGCGGGGGCGTTCTCAAGCCGCTTTTCCAGCTCCGCGACGCGCGCCGCAAGCGCCGCCACGTCGCCGCCCAAGAGCTCCGGGCGGGCAAGGCGCATCAGGCACAGCTCCGCCGACACGCGCGCGTTTGAGCCGAGGGCGACGGAGCGCATGGCGTCCCGGATCGTCTCGAGCATAAGCTGGAGCCGCTCGGGGGTGGTTTTCGCGGCAAAGCGCTTTAGCGCCGCGTCGTCAAAAGCGCCGCTCAATAGCCCGGAAGCGCCGCGCGGGATCAGGGCGATAAGGAGCGTGTCCCGCACGAGGGCGGACAGCTCGTCTAAAATCGAGGCGATGATTTTCCCGTTTGTGTACAGCGCGTCGAGGATATTCAGGCTCTTTGCCATGTCGCCCGCGAGGACGGACTCGAAAAGCGACGCGATGTCCTCCGTCCCGGCAAGGCCGAGGGAGGAGAGAACGGCCTGTGCGTCGATGACCTCGTGGCCCGAACACTGGTCGAGGAGGGAGAGCGCGTCGCGCATGGACCCGTCGCCGAGTCGGGCGAGAAGCGCGGCGGCGTCCTCATGAAGGGGGAGCCCTTCGCGGCGGGCGATGTCGAGCAGCCGCGCGGCAATATCCTCGCGCCCCAGGCGCTTGAACGTAAAGCGCTGGCAGCGGGAGACGATCGTCGCCGGCACCTTGTGGATTTCCGTCGTGGCGAGGATGAACATCAGGTGCGCCGGCGGCTCTTCGAGGATTTTCAGCAGCGCGTTGAACGCGCTCGTCGAGAGCATGTGCACCTCGTCGATGATATACACGCGCTTTTTGACGTCCACGGGGGAGTAGATGGCCTCGTCCCGCAGGGCGCGGATGTTGTCCACGCCGTTGTTGGACGCGGCGTCAAGCTCCAGCACGTCCAAAATGCTGCCGTCTAAGATGCCGCGGCAGGAGGGGCAGACGTTGCAGGGGTTGCCGCCCACGGGATTTTCGCAGTTGACCGCCCGGGCGAGGATTTTCGCGCAGGTGGTCTTGCCCGTGCCGCGGGAGCCGACAAAAAGATAAGCGTGCGACAAGCGCCCGCTTTCAACCTGCCGCTTGAGCGTCGTCGTGATGTGATTCTGGCCGGCAACATCGTCAAACGTTTTAGGCCGCCATTTCCGGTAGAGCGCCTGATACATTGAGCCAGCACCTCACATCGTGATAAATATAGAAAAAGCCGCCGCCATCGGGTGACCAAACGCCCATGACGCCGGCACACCAAATTGTACGCGGCAACGCTTTTCCGCTCTGGCGCACGGCAAGGCCGCACACCGGCCTCTGAATATGAGATATGACCGCTTCATTGGCAGCCAGCTCGGAACCGGCCGCCCTGCGGCACACGCGAAGGTTTGCTTAATGCTGCTCGGTTCCCCGCCTGACATGGTTCGCAATTTCACGTTGCGCAGGACCGATTCGTCAACGCCGCTTACCAAAGGCGGACGCCACATCCCAGACCCTCGGGCCGGAATTCATCCCTGCTGTAGCGGGTTGCAGGTGACAGGGCACCGCTAACTCCCCGACTAGTGCGGCCTTACCCTGCGCCAAAGCGCGTGGAAAAGCCTTTACATTATACAACGACTTCGTTGTTAAATCAATACAAACACGGCAATTGGCAAAACAAGCATCCTCGGCGCGCCGCCCAAAAGAAACTGGACTTTTCGCGCCAGAACGCCATACAATAAGGGTAAGGCCGCTTTCAAAACGGGAAGGAGAGAGTCAAGTGGATTTGCGAAACAACCTCATCACGGTGGGCGAAATCCTTGAAAACCCCAGGGCCAAGGAGATCCTCAGGCGCGAGTTTCCGGAACTGATGAACCCCCTGCTCCTTGCCATGGCGCAGCGCATGACGCTCAGCGACGTGCTCCTGAAAGCCCACGGGCGCTACCCGAAGGAAAAGCTTGACCGCGTGCTCGGCGAGCTGCGCGCCATCTAGGGGAAGAAAACTGAATTTTGAAACAAAATTCAGGGCGCGGCGGAGTAAATCCGCCGCGTTTACGCTGTTTTCGGGACGTTTTTGGCCGATATATATAGTGGGCGTTTCCATAAACTAAAGCCTGACAGGGGGGAAGAGGAGTGGAAACAGGTCTGCCGCGCCCGATACTTCCGATCGGCGCGATACGGGAAGTGCGCGAAATCGTCGACAGAAGCGGCGTGGCGAGGCCGCCCGTCGAGGTGATGCCGCTGCCGGCAAATGACTTTCAGTCCGGCGACATGACGGCGGAAATGCTCAGGGACCCGCGTTTTAAACGCCTCAATAATTTCGAGAGAAACGGCGGCGAGGCCTCCCGTTCGCCGGCCGGCGGGAAGCCGGTCGAGGAAGAAGACGCCCCGTATCAGCTGGAGCTGAGCGCGCAAAAGGCCCTGGTAAAAGCGAGGAGCGAGGCGCTCGAGACGATGCTTGCCTACGAGCGGATCGGCCGCGGCGCGCGCCGCGCCGCGCTCGCGCCGAAGGCGCGTAATCCGGCGGGGGCGAAAATGCCTGTTTCCGCGCCGCGCCCGCCGGAAGACGGGGAGCAGGACGCCCCCGCCAATCCCCGCGACGGGAAAACGGAAGCGAAACCCCGCCCGCCTATCCCGGCGGGGGAAGAGATGCTGCCTTATGAGAGCGCGCAAACGGACACCCTGCTTTCTTCAGACGCGACACCGCCCGGCGCGGCGCAGCCGCCGGACGCGGCGCAGGCGCTGAAAAGCGGCGAGAGGCTCGATCGCGCGCGCCCAGACGCAGAAAGAGACGCGCCCTTTTTCCCGACCGAGAAGGATAATGTGCCGCCAGATGCGCATGGAGCGTCGCGCGCCGCGCCGCCGGGCGAGCGGAAAGCGCCGCCCGCCGCGCAGAAGGCAGCGCCGGACGAGGCGCCGGCGGCATGGGAGATCGGCGGGAAGGCCGCGGAAGCGCGCGGTCTGGTTGCGCGAGAAATCGAGCCTTCCGCCCAGGCGCGCGCGGCCGTCGCGCAAAGCGGCGCGCCGGAGTCACGGGGCTCTCTTGAAAACCTGCAGAGACTGGCAAAGCTGCCTTTCCATCTTTACCTGTTTGGCGGCGAGATGCCGCGCTATACGGACGAGGAGGAGGCGCGGGCCATCCGCTCGCGCCGCGCGCGCCGCGCCGAGCCGGACTGGACGGCGGAGACCCTCACGATGGCCGACGCCGTGCGCCTTGCCGCCGTGCTCCACAACGTCTGCGCCGGGGGAGACGGGGCGTTTGAACAGGGCAAGCCGTGGTACATGCCGTACCTGCGCTACGCGCTCGAGCACGGCCTTGTCGGCGCGGAAGAGTTTGGGGCACCGGACGAGCCCGTCACGCGCGGGCACCTTGCGGATATCCTCGCCCGGTGCGTGCCGGACGAGGCGCTGCCCGCGATCAATCCGGACGCGGTTGTCCCCGACGTGAAGGAAGGCGTCGGCTACGGCAGCAGCGCGATTAAAATGGTGCGCGCCGGCGTGTTCGCGCCCGTCGGGCCCCTTAAGCTGTTTGACCCCGAGCGCCTCGTGATGCGGCGCGAGGCGGCCGTCTACGCCGGGCGCATCCTCACGCCGCCGGACCGCAGGCGGTTTTAGCGAAAAAGAACACCCGCTTTCGATCGAAAGCGGGTGTTTTTTGTTTTTATCTGTTGCCATATCGCCGCGCCATCATTAGCGCGCGGGGCGCTCAAAAAGCGCTTTTCCGGCGCGGAGCGTTACATCTTCTCCGGCGCGGACACGCCGATGAGGGAGAGGCAGGATTTAATCACGATGCGCACGCAGTCGGCCAGCTTCAGCCGCGCCGCCACGACGTCGTCCGCCTCGCCCTTGATGCGGCAGGCGTTGTAGAAGCGGTGGAACCGCGCGGCCAGCTCGATGACGTAGCGGTTGATGCGGGAGGGGTCGTAGTCGCGGGCGGCGAGGATAATCTCCTCGGGCAAAAGCGCAAGCTGCCGGATGACGTCCCGCTCCGCGTCCGTCTGAAACGCCTCGGGAATCAAATCCGCGGCTTTGGGGACGGCATGTCCCTCGGCGGCGAGCGTGGCAATCAGGCTGCAGATGCGCGCGTGGGCGTACTGGACGTAGTAGACGGGGTTTTCGCTGTCCTGCCGGACGGCAAGGCCAAGGTCGAACTCAAGGTGCGTGTCGGGCTTGGCGTTGAAGAAAAAGCGGCAGGCGTCCACGCCGATTTCGTCGAGCAGGTCGTTTAGGGTGAGCGCCTTGCCCGTGCGCTTTGAGACCTTGACGACTTCGCCGTCCCGCACGAGGCGCACCATCTGCATGATGACGAAGTCGAGCCTGTCCGGGTCGATGCCGAGGACGGGGCACGTCGCCGTCGCCTTAAAGCGGATCATGTGGCCGTGGTGGTCGGCGCCGAGCACGTCGATGACGCGGTCGAACTTGCGCGTGACGAACTTGTTGCGGTGGTAGGCGATGTCGGCGGCGTAATAGGTGTACTCGCCGTTTGAGCGGCGGAGGACTTCGTCCTTGTCGGCGCCGAGCTCAGTGTTTTTCAGCCAGATCGCGCCGTCTTTTTCGTAGGTGTAGCCGTTTTCGGCAAGGAGCCTGACCGTCTCCTCCACCGCGCCGGAATCGTGCAGCGTTTTCTCGGAGAACCACATGTCGTAGTGGATGCGGTAGCGCTCGAGGTGCTCCTTCATCAGGGCGATGTTGTGCGGCAGGCCGAAGTCAATAAATGCCTTGACGCGCTCCTCCGAGGGCATGTCCACGTATTTCGTGCCCTCTTTCTCGTAAATCTTTTTGGCGAGCTCCCTGATGTCGTCCCCGTGGTAGCCGTTGTCGGGGAACTCGAAGGCGTCCTCCCCGAGGCACAGCTGCATGTAGCGCGCCTCGATGGAGCGGCCGAACAGCTCCACCTGGTTGCCGGCGTCGTTGATGTAAAACTCGCGGTGGACGTTGTAGCCCGCCTTCTCCAGCACGGAGGCCAGCGCGTCCCCGAGGACGCCGCCGCGGGCGTTGCCGATGGTCATGGGGCCGGTGGGGTTGGCGGAGACGAACTCCACCATCACGCGCTGGCCCTTGCCGATGTCCACGCGCCCGTAATCCTCGCCGGCCGACTCGATTGCGGCGAGCACGTCCGCATACCACTTGCCGGAATAGAAGAAATTGATAAACCCGGGGCCGGCCGCCTCGCAGCGGCTGAAATACGTGCCCTCGAGAGAGATGTTCTCAATAATCGCCTCGGCGATTTTGCGCGGCGGCATCTTCAGCGCCTTCGCGCCCGCCAGGGCGTGGGTGGCGGCGAGGTCGCCGTTTGCGCTGTCGCGCGGGATTTCCACCACGCCGGGGAGAGAGACATGAGCGGGAAGGAGCCCGCGCTCCGCTGCTTTTTGGACGGCGTCGGCAATCAGCGCGTCAATCTGCTTTTTTGCCGAATCGACCAGATTGAACATGTCGTTCCTCCTTATCGGACAGAAATTCTAAACGAGTTGCGGCTGAGAAACATGTTGTCAAAATCCAGCGTGTAGTGGATTTCCAGCGTGCCGCCTTCGGGTGTGAGGTTGTGCTTTATGTCGTGCGTGTCCAGCCCCATGAGGATGGAGCCGTGTCCCGTTTCGTACAGGAAATGGTGTTTCTTGCCGAGGCTGAAGATCATGTCGCCCTGCGTGCCGGAGCCGCGGGAGAGGATGACGCGCCCCGGCTCGACGAAAAACGTCGTCTTCAGGCCCGCAAGGCCCGTCAGCTCGCTTTCGATGTAGGACAGCTCGGCGGTGTCGCCGCGGTGTTCGTATTCGCCGTCCGTGACGAGCTCGAAGCTCTCTTTGTCCTTTTCGTCGCCGATCGACTGGAAACCTTTGATTGTGATGATGACGTGTTTCATGAGCATGACCCGTTTCTATTTTGGTGTAATTTTTACGCAGCGGCAAAAAGCATCTGTCTTATAATATGCTATCTTGCCGGATAAAACAAGTGAATTTATCTGTGGAATTTTTAAAAGCCCTTTGCTATAATATAAGTACGGTCATTATTCCGTATACGGTCTGATACTTCTGCAAACGGGGAGGGTCCGGATATGAAAATTGAGCTCACCGACAAGGAATTCAGGCGTCTTCTCGATATGGTCTATATCGGCAATTGGATCCTAAATTCCACTCGTGGCAACGACCGTTTCGAAGATTATGACCACGTCGAAAGCAAGATTTTCTCTTACTGCATTCAGGCGGATATGCCGGATCTGTACGAAATCCGGGACGGCGTCGTCGTCCCGTCGGAAGCGTTTGAAAACGGCGGGATTCACGAGGCCATCGCCGACTATGAGGACGCAGTCTTCTTCGAAATACTGGCCGAGGAGCTGGCTCGCCGCGATATGGACTACGAAGCCATCGAACAGGATGACTACAACGAGCTGGACCGCCGGATTGACGAATACATCGAAGAGTTTGAGCAAAACGGGATAGACAACATTATACTCATCCGTGAATAAGGCGTCGCGACTCTCAGGCGGGCGGATCGCCCGCCTGAAGTGTATTTTGAGCCATGGAGGGACTATGCAAAAGACGACTGTCCGCGTGAAAAAACTGAGAAACGCCGCCGCGCTCCCCGAATACGGCTCGCCCGGCGCCGCGGGAGCGGACTTGCGCGCGTGCATCGAGGAAGAGCGCGCCATCGAGCCGGGGGAGACGGCGATGATACCGACGGGGCTGGCCTTTGAAATCCCGCCGGGGCATGTTGGGCTCGTCTTTGCCCGCAGCGGCCTTTCCACAAAGCGGGGGCTCGCGCCGGCCAACAAGGTCGGCGTCATCGACAGCGACTACCGCGGGGAGGT
>JAAYMC010000078.1 GCA_012521555.1 Clostridiales bacterium | reverse complement strand
GGCAGGGCCGGCGCTTCGCTTCTCCGACCTTAATTATTTTTACAGCGAAGACTTGGCTGACAACGTCGGCAACTATAAGTTTGACTACCTTGACGAGATCGGCTTCTATATTTTCAATTTGCCCAGCCAGCCCGTCAAGTCGTACTTAGTTATCGGCGCGGACCTCACGCCCCTTGAAATCACCGCCTCCCTCAATTACGTCCTGTTCGCCCCGGACGGGTTGTCCGTCTACTTCTTCGAGTACGTCGACGGTGAGACGACCAACGACCTGTACGCCGTCCATAATGCGGCCGATGGGTTCACCGAGCCCATTCATCTCGACTCGAACGTCGACAATGACATCCTGAGCATCTGGTTCGTGGACAACCGGTTCGTATTCCTGAGTAAAAATCCCATTGACTCTGGCTACGATTTGATTGTCAACTGGAACTTCGTCACCAACAATGTGCAAAAACTGCCGAGGCCGGAGATTATCGGGGACAACAACGTGGTGTATTTCGATACGGACAACTCCCTGATATTCATCCATGGCGCGAATACAGATAAAATCTCCGAAGACGTGCACTCTTTCTGCGTCACGTCCGCGGGCGATATCGTGTTCCTCAAAGACTTCAGCGACAGCAGCAATACGGGAACGCTCTACCATTACAAAGACGGCAAGCGGCAAAAGCTTGCCAACGACGTATCCTACGTTTACACGCCGAAAACCTTTAAAATCTACGGCATGAAGCCGTTCATTTACGGGTGGTAAACACTGCCGCGCGGCGCCCCGGTCTAACGGGGCGCCGCGTTTTGTCCTCTGCGGCCTGAGTATGGCGCGCTTGCCGCCGCGTGCCCGCCCGGAAGGCGGCTAAACAGGCGCGCCGGGCGCAGGGGACGGCAGGCCATAACGCGGCAAGGCGCCGCGCGCCGCCGAAAAACCACGGTACCCACAGCGCGCCGCTTTCTTTTGCCTCTATATAAAAAAGAAAAAGCTCGCGGATCATCGTGGTATACGCACCGCGCCGCTTTCCGCTCCTTTTGCCTTAAGTCAAAAAAGAAAGCCCCTGAAACGCGCCGTTTCAGGGGCTTTTGATGCGGGCATGGGGACTCGAACCCCAACGCTTAAAGGCACGAGAACCTAAATCTCGCATGTCTACCAATTCCATCATGCCCGCGCTGTACTGGCTGTGCCCCGCCGCTCAGGCTCATCGGCACAGCCAAGGTTTTGATTGTACCATAGCCACCGCCCGATTTCAAGCTGGCGTTTCCCTTGCGGCGCAGCGCCCCAAGGGCGTTTCCCGGACGCCGCCCGCCTCAGGCAGCGCCGTTTGCTTAGGTCGCCGGAGCACCCCCGCGCGCCGGCTCCTGACGGCTTGCCGCCGCGCTTGCCGGAGGCTATATAAGCGCTTACTGCGGCTGCCCGGAGAGCATCCGCTCAAACTCCTCCTCCGTGAGGACGGGCACGCCGAGGCTCTGGGCCTTCGTGAGCTTCGAGCCGGCCTCCTCCCCCGCCACGACGTAGGACGTCTTCTTCGACACCGAGGACGAGACTTTCCCGCCCCGCTGCTGGATAGCCTCCGTCGCCTGCTCGCGGGTGTAATTTTTGAGCGTGCCGGTCAGGACGAACGTGAGCCCCGCAAAGCGCCGGTCCGTTAAGCGTGCGCGGCTTTCCATATTCACGCCGGCCTCGCGCAGCCGCCTGAGGATGTGCTGCGACTGCGGGTTTTCAAACCACTGCCGGATGCTCCTCGCCGTGACGGCGCCGATGTCCTCGACGGCAAGGAGCTCCTCCTCGCTCGCCTTTTCCAGCGCGTCCATCGAACCGAAGTGGCGCGCGAGGGCCTTTGCCGCCGTCTGCCCCACCTGCTGGATGCCAAGCGCGGATATGAGCCGCCACAGGTCGTTTTCCTTTGATTTTTCAATATTGGCGATGAGCTTTGCCGCCGAGACGTCGCCAAAGCGCGGCAGCTCCCTGAGCTTCGTCTCGTCGAGGTAATACAGGTCCGCCGCGGAGGCGATCATCTTCGCGTCGAGCAGCTGCTGCACGACGGCCTCGCCGAGCCCTTCGATGTCCATCCCCGCCGACGAGGCAAAGTGGATGATGTTCCGCAGCAGCTGCGCCGGGCACTCCGCCCCGCGGCAGCGGATCGCCGCTCCGCCCTCGTCCCGCGAGACGGGGCCGCCGCACTCGGGGCACGTCTCGGAGAACCTGTACGGCTCGGCGTCCGTCGGGCGCTTTGAGAAGTCGACCGCCACGACCTCGGGGATAATCTCCCCCGCCTTGCGGAGTATCACCGTGTCGCCGACGCGGATGTCCTTTTCGCGGATATAGTCCTCGTTGTGGAGCGACGCGTTCGTCACCGTCGTCCCCGCAAGGCGCACCGGCTCGACGACGGCCTTCGGCGTGAGGACGCCCGTCCGCCCGACGCTCACGACGATGTCCACGACGCGGGTGGGCTTCTCCTCGGGCGGGTACTTAAACGCGACCGCCCAGCGCGGCGCTTTCGACGTGCTCCCCAGCTCGGCGCGCGCGGCGAGGCTGTTGACTTTCACCACCGCGCCGTCGATGTCAAACTCAAAGCGCTCGCGCTCCTCCCCGAGACGGCGGATCTCGTCGAGGCACGCCTCCGGCGCCGTCACAAGGCGGCTGTCGATGACCTTAAACCCGAGCGAGCGCAGGAAGTCAAGCGACTCGATGTGCGTTTCAAACGCTATGCCGCTGACGGACTGGATGTTAAAGACCACCATGTCGAGTTTGCGCTCGGCCGTCACGCGCGGGTCGAGCTGGCGCATCGAGCCGGCGGCGGCGTTTCGGGGATTGGCAAGAAGCGGCTGCCCCGCCGCCTCGCGCTCGGCGTTGAGCTGCTCGAAAACGGAGCGCGGCATGAACACCTCGCCGCGCACGGCAAGCCGCGCCGGCGCGCCGGAAAGGCGCTTCGGGAGTGTGGCGATTGTCATCAGGTTTTGCGTCACGTCCTCGCCCGTCACGCCGTCGCCCCGCGTCGCCCCGTGCGCGAGGACGCCGTTTTCATAGTAGAGCGCGACGGACAGGCCGTCTACCTTCGGCTCGACGGCGTATCCCGCCGCCCCGGCGGCGTCCCGCGTCTTCTGCAGGAAGGCGAGGGCCTCGTCGTAGGAGAAGACGTCGTTGAGGCTCTCGAGCGGCACCTCGTGGCGGACCGGCGCGAAAGCCGCGGAAGCCCGGCCGCCGACCTTCTGCGTCGGCGAGTCGGGCGTGACAAGCTCCGGATGCTGCCGCTCAAGCTCCTCGAGGCGGCGCATGAGCGCGTCAAACTCAAAGTCGCTGATGAGGGACGTGTTCTCCTCGTAGTACGCGCGGCTGTACTTTTCAATTTCCGCTCGAAGGCGCTCGATTTCCTCTTTTGCGTTCATACTGTTCCTCCGTTTGGGCGGGACTAGCTTCCCTGCCCGAAGTCGGTATAGAAATTCGGCACACGGCCGACGATAATCGTCTCGGCGACTTCCACCTGCGTCTCAATCGTCTCAATCACGTCGCGGTGCCCGGGGACGAAGACCTCCACGTCCACCGAGACGTTGAGGATGATCTTGTGGCGCGTCTGGTTGATGCCGGCGTCGATGAAGGTGTTTTCCAGCTTCGTTTTGATGTAGGTGACCGACAGGATTTTGACGGTGATCTTCGGCCCTCTGCCGGAAAACAGCTCCCCGCCGATGGCGCTGCCGATGGGGATGCGCAGCTCGGAGATGATGGAGTTTTCCAGCTCGTCGACGATGCCCTGGGAAATCTGCGTCTGGAGGCGGTTGACCATCGCCATGTTCGTCTCCAGCGCGGTGATGTTCCCGTTTATATCCTTTTGCAGCGTGATGAGCTTGTTATACTCCAGCGCCCCTTTCGTAATTTCGCGCTCGACGACCTTGTTGATCGTGCGCAGGACCGTCTCGTTGACCTTCGATTTCGCCAGCTGCATGATAATAGGCCGCAGCTGGTTGAGCACCATCACGGTGAAGATGAGCACAATCGCAAGGCAAAGCAGCGCAATGAGGGCGGCCTTTTTCGCCCGGGGCAACGGCCGTATGTAGTAGGACAGGTATATGCGCCTGCGGCGCAGCCAGCGAAACGCCATAGCTATCACTCCCTTATGAAAGCTTATGACGCCTCGCCGGCGATTATTTACCCAAGCAGCCTGTTTGCCGCGCAAAGGATGCCGAGTTTTCCCGCCTCGTAGGTGAGTCCCCCCTGGATGTACACGCGGTAGGGCGGGACCATCGGCCCGTCGGCCGACAGCTCGATGGACGACCCCTGCACGAACGCGCCCGCCGCCATGATGACGGGGCAGTCGTACCCCGGCATGTCCCACGGCTCGGGCGTCACGAAGGCGTCGACGGGCGAGCCGCTCTGGATGCCCTGGCAGAAGAGCCTGACGCGCTCGGGGCTGCCCAGCTCGATGTGCTGGATTATGTCCGACCGCGGCGCGTCCCACTTCGGGAAGGACTCAAAGCCCATCTTCTCCAAAAGCCGCGCGCAGAAAACGGCCGTTTTCAGCGCCTGCGCCACGACGTGGGGCGCCATGAAAAAGCCCTGATAGAGCAGGCGGTTTGTCTCCAGCGTCGCGCCGCACTCCCCGCCGATGCCGGGGGACGTCAGGCGGTACGCCGCCGCCTCCACAAGGTCGCGCCGCCCGGCGACGTAACCGCCCGTGGGGGCAAGCCCCCCTCCCGGGTTTTTGATGAGGGAGCCGGCGACAAGGTCCGCCCCCGCATGGGTGGGCTCTGCCGTCTCCGTAAACTCGCCGTAGCAGTTGTCCACGACGACGTGCGCGCCCGGGTTTGCCTTCCGCACGCACGCGATAATTTCGCCAATTTGCGCAACGGTGAGCGCCGGGCGGTCTGAATACCCGCGCGAGCGCTGGATAAAGACAGACTTGACCGCCTTGTCCGCCGCCGCCTTTTCGATGGCGGCAAAGTCGGGCGACCCGTCCGGCAGCAGCCCGACCTCGCGGTAGCCGATGCCGTAGTCGCGCATCGAGCCGGGGTAGTCCCCCGTGATGCCGATGACGCCGCGCAGTGTGTCGTACGGCGCTCCGGTGACGGAGAGGATCACGTCCCCCGTTTTGACTCCGGCAAAGAGGGCCGCCGTGATGGCGTGGGTGCCGTTTACAAACCCGATGCGCACGAGGGCCGCCTCCGCGCCGAACACGTCGGCGTAAATTTTGTCGAGCGTGTCGCGCCCTTTGTCGTTGTACCCGTAGCCCGTCGTGCCGGTCAGGCAGCTGTCGGACACGCGATGTTTCTGAAACGCCTCCAGGACGCGCCGCGTGTTCTCGAGTGCGATAGCGTCAATTTCCGCAAAGCGCTTCTCGATGTCCCGCTCGGCCTCTCCGGCAAGGCGCAAAAGCTCGGGGCGAAGGTTAAAAGCCATTAATATCGTTCTCCTATTTCGCTTAAGAAAAGCGCGCACAGTTTATAGAGGTTTTCAATGTCATCCAAGTGGGCGACGGGCGCCGGCGAGTGGAGATTTCGCACCGGGACGGCGGCCGCCGCCGTCATCACGCCGCCGCGCGTGCGCTGCACCGCCGCGGCGTCCGTCCCGCCGGCGATGCGCGTTTTCGTCTGCCACGGGATGCTGTGCTTTTCCGCAAGGCCGGTGAGCATCGAAAACAGCTCGCGGTTGTAGACCGTGCCGCGGTCCATAAACGGGATGACGACGCCCTGCCCCAGCCGCGTGACGCGCTGGTGGGCGCTCACGGAGGGCAGGTCGGCGGACGTGGCCGTCTCAATCACGAGGGCGATGTCGGGACTGACCGAAAACGCCGCGCCGAAAGCGCCGCGCGTCCCGGCCTCCTCCTGCACGGTAAACGCGAAGGTGCAGTCGATGGGCAGCTGCGTCTCCATGAGCTTCATCATCACCGCGCAGCCGACGCGGTCATCCAGCGCGCGGGCCTTGACGAGCTTCCCCGACAGATCAAACGGCTCGCCGCCGAACACGGCGGTGTCGCCGAGGGAGACGCGCCGCGCGGCCGCGTCGCGGTCTTTCGCGCCGATGTCGATAAACATCTCCCGAAGCTGGGGGATTTTGTCCCGCTCTTTTCCTTCAATGAGGTGAACCGCGCGCGTCCCGATGACGCCGAAGACGCGGTTCGGCCCGATATAGACCGTCTTCCCGAGGAGGACGCGGCGGTCGATGCCGCCCGCCTCGTCAAACTTGAGATACCCGTCGTCCGTGTAGCCCGTGACAATCAGCCCCACCTCGTCGATGTGGGCGGTGAGAAGGACGGACTTTGACGGCGTCTTTGCGCCTTTCTTGAAGGCGATGACGTTGCCCATCACGTCGGTGCGGACAGAGTCGGCGTGCTTTTCCGCGTGCGCGCGGATAAACGCCGCCACGGGCTCTTCCGTCCCGCACACGCCGTCGAGAGCGCACAGGCTCTTTATCAGGTCAAGCATCGGCGTATCCCTCCGTGATGGATATGACAAGCGCCTCAAGCAGGTCAGCCGCCGCCAAAGCGTCGGAGAAGGCCAGCGTCTCGACGGGGCTGTGCATGTATTTGACGGGAATGCCGAGCAGGGCGGTGGCCACGCCCTCCCGCGCAATCTGCACGGCGGCGGCGTTCGTGCCGCTGTCCCCCGCCTCCACGCCGATCTGATGCGGTATTCCTTTTTCCCTGGCGAGGCGGATTGCCTTGTCGGTGAGCTTCCTGTTCATGTTCGGGCCGATGGAGACGACGACGCCGCCGCCGGGCTTTTTCATATCGTGGCGCTTGTTGTCGGGCGTTTTGGCGTGGTCGGCGTCGAGCACGACGCACCAGTCTGGGGCAATCTCAAACGCCGCCGTCTTCGCGCCGCGCCGCCCCAGCTCCTCCTGCGCGCTGGCAAGGACGAAGAGGTCGACATCGAGGGGCCTGTCCTTCAGGCGCCGGAGCACTTCGATGATGACGGCAAGGCTTGCGCGGTTGTCAAGCGCCTTGCCGCAGATATACCCGTCCCCAAAGGCGCGGGCGGGCGCGTTAAAGACCGCCGGCGTGCCGACGGGGACGGCTTTTTCCGCCTCCTCCTGTGTCAGGCCCACGTCGATGAACAGGTCTTCCATCTTGACCGCCTTGTCCGACTCGCCCTTTTCCAGAACGTGCGGCGGCGCCGCCGCGACGACGCCGACGCGGCTTGGCTCCGTTAAAATCCGGATCTCCGCCGCCGGCAGCATGCGCGCGTCCACGCCGCCGATGGCGGCAAAGCGCAAAAAGCCTTCCTCGTGGCCCGTCACGACAAAGCCGATTTCATCGTAATGCGCGTCGAGAAGAAGCCGGCGCGCGTTTTCCTTCCCGCAGCGGCGCACGGCGATGACGTTGCCCATCACGTCCGTGCGCACCTCGTCCGCCGCCTCGGCGAGCATCTCGGAAATGCACTTTGCCGCCCCCTCCTCAAACCCCGCGGGGCCGGGCAGGGCGGAAAGCGCCAGAATGCGTTCCTCAAGCGTCATATCTCTTACTCCAGTTCGCTTACAATTTGCTTAAAATAGTTGCCGCGCTCTTCAAAGTTGCGGAATTTGTCAAAGGAGGTGGACGCCGGCGAGAGCACGACGATGTCTCCCTCCCGCGCCATAGCGTGCGCGGCGAGGACGGCCTCCTTAAAGTCTTCCTTCTCGATAATCACCGGCTCGCCGCGGTACTCCGGCGCTTTTTCCACCGCCGCGCGGATTTTCCCCGCCGTCATCCCCGTGAGGACGAGGGCCTTGACGTGGCGGATAATCTCGGGGCCGAGTTCGTCGTAGTCGATGCCCTTGTCCTTGCCGCCGGCGATGAGGATGACCTTTTTGCCGAAAGCCCGCAGCCCCGCGATGGTGCGGGACGGGCTTGACGCGATGGAGTCGTTGTAGTACTCAACGCCCCTGAGCGTCCGCACGAGCTCGCAGCGGTGCTCAACGCCCGCGAACGTCTCCGCGACCGCCTCCATCGCCTTGTATGGCACAAGGCCCGACACGGCGGCAATCGCGGCGAGGTAGTTTTCCAGGTTGTGCGCGCCGCGCAGGCGGATTTTCGAGACGGGCATCACGGGACGGGCCTCGCCGCCTTTTACCTCGAAAATCGTCTCCCCGTCGGTGTAGACGCCGTTTTCCACGGGCCCTTTCCGGTTAAAAAAGCGCACCTGCCCTGCCGCGCCCTCCGCAAAGGCGCGCGATAACTTGCTGGCGGCGTTGAGGACGGCGACGTCCCCCGCCGTCTGGTACCGCACGATGTTGCGCTTGGACTCGACGTACTCTTCCATGTCCCTGTGCACGTCGAGGTGGTTTGGCGAGATGTTCGTCACAACGGCGATGTGCGGGCTTTTTTTCATCGTCATCAGCTGGAAGGACGACAGCTCCAAAACGGCGATATCGCCCGGGCGCATCGTGCCCGCGCGGTCTAAAAGCGGCGTGCCGATGTTGCCGCCGAGGTGGACGGTGTACCCCGCCTCGCGGAGAAATTCGGCGATCAGCGTGGTGGTCGTCGTCTTGCCGTCGCTGCCCGTCACGGCGGCGATGGGGCAGGGGCAGACCTCGAAAAACGCCTCCATCTCCGAGGTGAGCACCGCCCCGCGGGAGACGGCCGCCTCAATCTCCGGCAGGTCCGGGCGCATGCCCGGCGTGCGGAAGATGACGTCCGCGTCGAGGTCTTTGAGGTAGTCTTCCCCGAGGCGCAGCTTCGCCCCGAGGCGCACAAGGCGCTCCGCCCGCTCCCCCATCGCCCCGGGCGTGCTGCGGTCGCAGGCGGTCACGTCGCACCCCGCGTTAAGGAGCAGCTCGATCAGCGGCGTGTTGCTCACGCCGATGCCGAGCACGGCAATCCGTTTTCCCTTCAGGCGCTCCAGATAATCCGATAATGTCATAGATTAAACCTCTCAAGGCGGCAGCGCGCCGCAGCGTTGACAGAGTCATTGTATCCATACATGCGGGAACATTATATCCAAAAGACCCATGATTTTCAAACCGAAAATGCGCAAAAGGCGGCGAAGACCGTTTGACATAACACCCGATTTGTCGTACAATATCTCTGCGAGTAAGCCGAGCAGCCGCGGGAGAAACGCCGAAAGGCTTCTCCTGAGGAAAGTCCGGGCTCCATAGGGCAAGGATAGCGGGTAACGCCCGCCGAAGGCGACTTCAGGACGAGTGCAACAGAGATATACCGCCGGAAGGTTCTCTTCCGGTAAGGGTGGAAAAGTGAGGTAAGAGCTCACTCGGCGGCTGGAGACAGCCCGTCGCTGTAAACTCTATCCGGAGCAACACCGTGGAAGAGCATAAAGGCCTGCCCGGCCGCTCTGAGGAGGTGGCTTGAGCCCATTGGCAACAATGGGCCTAGATAGATGGCTGCTTTGAACAGAATCCGGCTTACAGGCTTGCTCGCACCAAAACGCCGCCGCACGGCGGTTTTTTTGTCCCGAAAAGACAGCAGGCAGCTGATTGCTGCCTGCCTCGTTTTATGTACGCGGGAAATTATCTGCGGCGGATCCGGCGGTAATACTCGGAGATAAGGAGAATTTCGAGGATATCCCGCAGCAGGTTTCTGGCGCGAAAGCCGCTTTGGTATTGCTGCTGGACCGGTATGGCCGATACGGCCGCGACGGCGTCGTTTTCGTTGTAGTCGCTGCCGACAAGCTGCGGGTGGATGCGGGCGATGTTGTCAAACAGCGCGTCCGAGAGGTCCTTCAGGTGCCGCTTCGTCAAAGGCCCGCCGTGCATCGCCTCGAAACGGTCGCAGGCGGCCAGGACGTGCGCCTGAAGCATGTAGTAGATGTCCGGATACTCCGCCGGCTCCTCCCCGGCCGCGTAGATGGGGTCGTCTATGTAGGGCTGAACGTTTTCCGGAGCCGGAACGCCCGCCGTGTAGAGGATTTCCCGCGGGGAATAGCCGTACGCTCCCTGGTTTTGCTGCGTGTACACGTTTTTGCCTCCATTTCCATAAGTACTGCACTCCATTTTATTCGCGGGCGCGCCGTTTGGCGCTTTTTTGCGGCGTCGCACCCCATCTTGCCCGAATGGAAAGCGCGCGGCAAAGAAGCGCGCGAAAGCGGCGGGGAAAAACCGCGCGGCAAAGGGCCTGAAGGAAACGCCCGCAGCCTTTGCGGGAAGCGCCGAAAGCGCGCAAGGCCCGCACAATTCATCCGACGATAATAAAAAAACCTTCAAAGGATGCGCTCCTTTGAAGGTTTTTTCTTTTATCTTCCCAGCTAAAACTGCGTCCCGTTCAGGGAGCAGGGCGGCTTATTGGAACTCTTCTGCATCCTCGCACGGGAGTGCGCGAATCAAGCGTCCTCGCGCGGCATAAAGCGCACGAACCCGCCGCCGCGCTTTGTGGTCCTCCGCCACAGGCCGAGGTCAACGCGGAAATGCCGCCCTTCGTCCGTCACGTCGGCGAAGACGCCCTCCTCCCCGTATTCGAGGGAGACGAGGGTAACCCAGTGCCAGTCGTCGAGCATTTTTTCCTCGCCGTTGTCGAGGCACAAAAACGCGACGGGCGCGTCCGCCCTGAGCGCCTGCGCGAGAAACGCCGCCATCTCCCCGTCGCTCGGGCGCTGCTCCTTTTTCGCGGGGATATCAAGCGCCTCAAGGCGGATGGGAAGGTTTTTTGCGTCGATATATTTCTGCGCGCCCGCGATGAGCTTGTCTGTGGAGGGAATCCCGCCGACGCCGGGGGTCACGTACTCCCACATCTCGTTCATCCGGGCGAGAAATTCACATTTGGGCATGGGGTCGTTGCCTGACGCGGTGCTGCGCCGCTCCAGATAGGTGAGTATGGTGGAGACGACCGTCGGCCCGCAGCCGGCCCTGCGCTTCCACCAGTCGCCGTACCACTCCTGCCAGCCGCCGCAGTAACGCTCCGCCGTCATGTCGTCGATAATGTCAAGCAGCCCCATGCGCGAAAGCTGCGCTTTTTTCACAGTACGGCCTCCAGTTTTTCTCGGATGCTACACCGGAAGCTCGACGAGGTACTTGTCGAGGAGCCTTACGGGGTGATACGCCATCTTGGCCGTCCGCAGCCCTTCCACGCCGTCGTCCTCTTCGCGGTTGATATACGTCAAGTCCGACGCGAAGGCCTTCGCGAACTGGTTGACGAGCATCTGATACGCCCCGCGGATCTCCCTGTAGGCTTTTTCGCTGTGCACAAACAGCGTGTCGCCGACCCTTTCGCCGAGCGTGGCACCGACAATCCTGCCGCCCGCGCGGAGCGCGCCGCCGATGAGGCGGTACAGCTCAAGATAATCGAGCACCTCGAGAGTTTTTCGGTTCCCTTCATTGTATGTCTCGTTATCCTGATCGTGCGCCTCAAAGTGGCCGGCGAAAAACGCGCGGAACTCGGCGCGGTTTTCCTCCGTCAGCACCTCGAAGGACCAGTCCGGGTTCTCGCGGAGAAAGGCGTTGATGTGGTTGCGCTGGCCCGCGTAGCGCCGCCCAGCGAGCGTGATGAGGTCCTCCGCGCGGTAGAGGTAGTCCGACCACGCGCGGTTCGTCTCGTACCGTGCGTCGGGATAAATCTTGAGTAAACTTTGAAGCCGGCCTTCCGACACGGCGCACACGCGCGGCGGGATACCGAGCGCGCGGCATTCCTCGCGGATCGTCTCGTAGGCTTCGGCTTCGTCGGGTATGTCCCCGTGCGGCGGGGTGAACGCGGTCACGCCCGGCAGGTAGACAACTTTAAGATAGAGAATCTTGTCGCGCAGCGCGTACTGCGTCTCATACAGCTCGCGCCACATAAACGTCCCGCCGATGGTGCAGTCGCATATTCGGCATTCGTTTTTTTCGAAATACGGCCTGAGTGTCTCTATGTCGCTCAAACGCAATGGCTTGTAGTCCAAAACTGTCCCCTTCTATTTCCGCTATTTTGACCAGCTGATGACGTCCTTGTTCCTTACGAAGTATTCCGCGCCGGACAGCACGGTAACCAGCACAATCACCCAGATGCACGCCGTGACGACGGCCTGCCCGACGGGCAGGAACAGCACGGCAATCCCCAGCATGGTGAGCACCGTTTTCACCTTGCCGGACAGCCCCGCCGCGATGACGCGGCCGTTGTCCACGGCAATCAGGCGCAGCGCCGTGACGGCAAATTCCCGCACGAGGACGATGAGCGTCGCCCACGCCGGCATCCGGCCCTGCTCGGTAAACCAGAGCAGCGCCGCCATGACGAGGATTTTATCGGCCAGCGGGTCCATGAATTTGCCGAAGTCCGTAATGATGCCGCGGCTGCGGGCGATCTGCCCGTCGGCAAAATCGGTGATGCTCGCGATGATGAAAATCGCCAGCGCCACGTACGTGCTCCCTTTGAACCCCAGATACAAAACGATGAGGAAAACCGGGATCATCGCAATTCTGAGCATCGTCAGCTTATTGGCTGTGTTCATACTGTCCTCCGTTTTTCCGGCAATCCGGCTATGATCTGGCACGCTTTGGCTAACTCAGGGCTTAAGCGCCGGCTAAGGCTTTACCATTTCGCCGACGACGTCCCCGTCTTTTTCGCCGGTGATGCGCACGCGCACAAATTCTCCCGGCGCGGGCCTTCCGCCCGTAAACAGCACGACGCCGTCGATATCGGGCGACTCGGCGCCGCTGCGCCCGTACATGTACCGGCCGCGCCGCCCTTCCACCAGCACGGTCTCCACTTTGCCGACGCGGCTTTTGTTAAACGCGTCCATAATGCCGTACTGGATCTCCGCGATGAGCTCGGCGCGCCGCCGCGCCACGTCGGGCGGCGGGTAATCCATCTCGGCGGCGGGCGTCCCCTCCTCGGGCGAGTACGGGAACACGCCGGCGCGCTCGATTTTCGCCTCGCGCAGGAACGCGCACAGCTCCTCAAATTCCTCCTCGCCCTCGCCGGGCAGGCCCGTAATCAGGCTCGTGCGCAGCACGACGCCCGGTATCCTCTCGCGGATTTT
>JAAYMC010000077.1 GCA_012521555.1 Clostridiales bacterium | reverse complement strand
GCGCGGGCGGAGAAGGTGCGGTCGAGCACGAGCTTTTCGTAGCGCCCGCCGGTGATTTTCGAGAGGATTTCCCCCGCGAGAGAGCCGATGAGCGGGGAAAAGCGCGTCTCAAGCTCGTGGTTGACCTCGGCGAGCGTCTCGATGGCCAGCTGCAGCGCGTTAAAGTCGCGCTTGGCCTCCGCGAGGGCTTCAATGCAGCCCAGGCGCCGCGTGCCGAGCACGACGGGGTCGCCGAGCGCCTGCGCTTCGCCGCGGGCGATGTTTTCCTGTTCGGCGAGCATTTTCTGCCTTAAGCGCGCCGCACGCAGATCCGTCTGGACGAGGTTGCGGGGGCGCGCGGGTTCCGGCGCGGGCCTGAGCGTCGCGTGCGGCAGGGCTTCCGCTTCGGCGGCGTAGAGCTTTTCAGCCGCCGCCTTTTCCGCTTCGGCCGCTTCGATTTCCGCCTGCAGCCGTTTGATGGCCGCGAGCGTCCGCAGCGCCTCCTCGGGCGTGTCGCCAAGCCCGAACCGGCGGAACGCCTCGGCCAGGCGGTCCCGGTGGGACTTAACGGCCGTTACCGCCGATTCGTATGAGTTTTTGCGGGCGGAGACGGTCTGCTCGGCTTCCTGCACGCGCGCTTTTGCGGCGCTGATTTCCGCTTTGAGCGCTGCAAACGCCTCGACGCCGGGCACGTTGTGCCGGGCGAGGATGTCGTCAAGTTCCTTGCGTGTTTTCACCGACACGGCCGCCCGAACAATGAGCGCCGCGGCGGCAAGGATAGCCGCGATGCAGCCGGCAATGCGCGCGGGGCCTTCCAGAAATGCGGCGACAAGGCCGCCTAAGACGAGGACGGCGCCGAGAGAGCCCGTCAGGGCGCTTTTGAGCTTTGTCAGAGAGAGGGTTTTCATGAGCTTTTCGGCGCGGGGCGTATCGCGCTCGATGTCCTCGGCGCGGTATTTTTCAAGCGCGGCGCGCGCATCATCAAGCGCCGACGCCGCCTCGTCCAGGCGCGCGCGCTCCGCGTCCTCCATCATTTTAACCGTTTCCAGCGCTTTTAAGTCAGCAAATATGGAAGAAATGTCCTCTTCGGCGGGAAGGTTGCCGATGCTCTCAAGCTGCGCCCGAAGCTTCTCGGCCTTTTCCGTGGCCTTTTCGAGGGCGCTTTTCGCGCGGCGCAGGGCGGACTCGCGCTCGAACTGCTCGCACTCAGAGAGCTCCTGTTCCAGCGCGTCGATTTCGCCGGTGAGGGCCTCGCCCTGCTCCTTGAGGGCCGCGGCGCGCTCGAGGCACTCCTCGATGCGCCGGAGCGTCTCGTCGATGGACGCAATCTCGCGCTCGAGCTGCGGGATGATGCCCCTGCCCTTGTAATTGCGCTTGCGCTGCCAGGCGCGCAGGGCCGCGTCGGCGGCTTTGTAGGAGGAGGACTCGTCCCCCGTCGTGACGAGGGCGGCGATGCGCCGCTCGAGCTCGTCCGAGTGGTCGACGCGGATGCAGTTTTGCCCGATGAACGCGCTGCGCTCGAAGACGGCGCGCGGGACGCCAAGGAGAGATTCGCCCACTGTTTCGGACGTGAGCTCCGGCACGGGGATGCTTGTCCCCGTCACGAACGCGGCGAAGTCCCGCATGGGCTGCCGCCCACTCGAGCGGCGCTCGAGCGTGATGGCGCGGCCGTCGCCCAGCAACAGCTCCATCGAGCCGCCCATGGGCGCGCCGCTCCACGGGACGAACCGCTTTTTAACGGGCAGGAAGCCTTCCCGCGCGCGTTCGGACGCGGGCAGGCCGTAAAACATCGTCTGGATAAAGGTGCACCACGTGCTCTTTCCCGCCTCGTTCGGCGCGCAGATGAGGTTCAGGCCGGGGCTTAAGGTGAGGGTGCTGTCTTCAAGCCGGCCGAAGGAGGCCGTCATCTTCCGGATAATCATAAGATAGCCGCCTCCTCCATGTTGTCGAGCGCGGCCAGCCCGAACCGGACAGCGCGGAGGATTTCGTCGCGCTCGCCGGCGTCCCGCGCGGCCTCGTACTTTAGCCGCAAGCGCTCGAGGAACAGCCCGCGCAGGGAGTCTTCGCCCGCCCCGTCCCAGATGTCGCGGGTGGGCACCGTCTCGTCGAGGACGGACAGGTGGAAGAAGCGGCTGGAGAGGGCGTCGCTGAGCATCGCCGTGTCGGGGCGGCTTGGGGTGCGCCCCGTGAGGACGATGCGGTAGATGTCGTTTTCCGTATCGCCGGGCAGGCTGCTCAGGACGGTTTCGAGGAGGTTTACTGAATCCGAGCAGTCCACACGGAGAATTTTATACTGCCGCGCGGCGACGGGGCGGAAGGCAAGGTCGCACCCGTCGTGCGAGACAGTCCCGATGAGAACGCCTTTTTCGCCCGTCTCGTCAAACCCGCGCCCTTCGGGGCAGCCGGGGTAGGCGTAGGCCGTCATGCCGGCGCGGCGCACGCCGCTGAAGGCGTGCACGTGGCCGAGGGCGAGGTAGTGAAGGCCGGACGAGGCGATTTCCGGTTCGCGGATGGGGTTGTACTGGTCGCCGGCAAGCTCGCCGTGGATAACCATGATGTTAATAAGCTCGTCTCGCGGGGCGGAAAAGCCCTGCAGGAGCGGCCCGCTTTGCCGCCCGCCGAAACCGGCGCCGAAGATGCGGCAGCCCAGCTCGGGCAGCTCGACGGACGTGATGTTCGGCGTTTTGAAGATATGTACGTTCTCGGGGAACTTCAGAAAGGCGTAGGGGGATTTTGGCGTGTAGTAGTCGTGGTTGCCGGGGGAGATGAACACCCGCGCGTTCATTCTGGACAGACACAGGAGAAGCGATTCGTGCGTCTCGCGGTAGGAGTGGGCGCTGTCGAGCAGGTCGCCCGCCATGAGGACGACGTCGACGCCTTCCTCGTTGACGATAGCCGCGAGCCGGTCGAGGAGCGCGCGCTGTTCCTGACGCCGCGTTGCCGCTTTCTCGGGGGACAGCGCTTCAAACGGAGAGTCGAGATGCAGGTCCGCCGTGTGCAGTATCTTTAGTGCCATTCCCTATCCCACCTGATGGTAACAATATGTTACAAAAGCTGCAAATTCTTCATGCTATTATAGACCAAACGTTTACAAAAAGAAACACCAATCCTGTCGAACGTGCTAAAGTTTGGTAAAATTTAATTAAAAATCAAGGCTCAAACGGGCCGGAAAAGTATATAAACGACTAAAAATTTTACCTAAAAGATGGAAAATTCCGCGCCGCCCGGAGCGGATTTTGACGCGCATTTGTACCCAGATTTTCACAAATCTGTGGCTTTTCGAAATGAAATCGGCGGAGACGGCGCGCGCGTGAAAGCGCCGGGATGGATATTACAAATTGTAATTTTTCGCCGCTTCAACCCCGGCGCCGCCGACGTGAAACTGACAAATTTTTTGTGAGCGCGCCAAAGCGCAAACGAAAACACCCCGCCCTGAGCGGGGTGTTTTGATATTTGGCCGGGGGACTTACCCGCATGAGCGGGGCGGGGGCTGGGCTGGGGAAGAATGAACGAAAGCGCTGTGCGCCGCGGCAGGGGCCGTTTTGGCGGGGGTGGTTGCGCCGGTAAAAACGCACGAAGAGCGTGCGCGCAGTCCGGCGGAAAGCGCCCGCGCAGGGCGTTTTGGCGGTGGGGAAAAGAGTGCGGGTGCCGCTTGCTCTTTAAGTGCTTTGACGTGGTGCAAGGCGTACCGTTCGCGGGATGTTTGACGCCGCCGCGAAGCGCGCTTAATCCGGGCGCGAAAAGGCGCGCCGTAACGGCGCGCCTTGCGGCTCGTATAACCCGCCTGTCCGCTTCTCTTAAAACAGCGCTTTTATTCTCCGGCCTGAGTGCCTGCCGGTGAATTTTCCGCAGCCGTATCGCCGCCTACCGGCGCGTTTTCCGCAGCCGAAGCACCGCCTACCGGCGTGTTTTCCGCGCCCGTGTCTCGGCTTTCCGGCGCATTTTCCGTATCCGGTTCTTCAGGCACGCCGCCTTCCGGCGCGGCTTCCCCGCCCGGCGGCTCGGAGACGTTGTAGCCGAGCCATGGGATTTCGAGGTAGAGCGTGCCGTCCGGCGTGTAGCGGATATAGCGCCGCAGGGCGAAAAAGAGCACGACGGTGCCGACGACAAAGACAATGACGAGGCACAGCAGGATTTTAAGCAGGATTTTCAGCGGCCTGTAGCTCCGGTAGACCCGCGGGTACGCGCGCTTTTTCATGTGTTTTCGCAGGAGGCAATGCTGTCGAGCATCCCGATGCGGCGCGCGTGGCGGCCGCCTTCAAAGGGCGTATTCAGGAAAATTTCGAGTATCTTTTCCGCGAGCCCGGGGCCGATGACGCGGCCGCCCAGCACGAGGACGTTGGCGTCGTTGTGGCGGCGGGTCATCTCAGCCGAGTAGCAGTCCGAGCACAGCGCCGCGCGGATGCCGCTGAAACGGTTTGCGGCCATGGACATGCCGATGCCCGTCCCGCAGATGAGCACGCCCCTGTCGCACGCGCCGGAGAGGATGGCGCGGCAGACTTCGCCGGCGATGTTGGGGTAATCGCAGCTGTCCGGCGAATACGTGCCGAAATCCTTAAACTCAACGCCCTGTTTCGTCAGGACGTCCATCAGCGCCTTTTTGAGCTCAAAGCCGCCGTGATCGCTTCCAATTGCAAGCATAAGACAATTCCTCCGAAAAGACTTAAACTTAATAAAATGGCCATGCGCCGGGGAACCAGCACAGGAAGTATGTCGTGTAGAAGGTGGGGACGGGCTCGCCCGACAAAACGGGGTAGAACATCACGAACAGGAACACCGTCGCGGCGGTGTAGCCGTAGACAATGCGGCGGCAGCGCCCGTACCCGCGCTCGAAGATGGTGTTGAAGACGTACGCCATCGCGAGGGCCAGAAACAGCGTGCTCGGGAAGTAGTGGTAGATGAACACGATGCGGGGGATGATGACCCACGGCAGAAGCTGCGAGAGGTAGCCGATGAGGATAAACAGCGCCTTGCCGTCCTTCCGGCGCACAGCGTGCACCGCCATGGCGATGATGGCCGCAAACCCGCCCCACCAGAGCGCGGGGTTGCCGAAGGCGGCGAAAGCCGACTTGACGGCGCCGCCGTTGTACAGCTTGCTGAAGTAGAGTATCGGGCGGCCGTCCACAATCCACTGGTACCAGCTCGACTGGTACGGGTGCGTGTCCTTCAGCTGCGAGTGGTAGCGGAACATATACAGCTGGTTGTCCCACACCATGCGGTAGAAATCCTTATTCCACAGCATGCCGTCTTTAAGCCGCAGCCCGTATGCGTACGCGTAAGGGATGTAGCTCAGGCAGTAGATGGCGGCGGGAATGAGGATATAGAAGATAAAGGAGAAAAGGAGCGTTTTGACGATATAGCCGCCAAGCCCCGGCAGGTCGTTTTTGCGGTAGTACACGATGCGCCGGACCTGCGCGATGAGGTAGAGGGCGAAAAGGCCGAGCCCGGCGTACACGACAATCCACTTGCTCGCGCAGCCAAAGCCGAAGAACAGGCCGGACAGGGCCAGCGGCGCGAGCGTTTTCTTAAAGGGCGTGTCCTCCTCCTGCGTGACGTAGCGGTACATGAACAGGTAGGACAGCAGGATGAAGAAGACGCCGTAGGTGTCGATCGTGGCGATGCGGGTCTGCGTAAAGCGCATGAAATCGAAGGCAAACAGCAGCGTGCCGCAGACGGCCACGCGCGTCTTGCCGAACATGTTTTTGACGAAGACGTAGAAAATCGGCACCATCAGCACGCCGAAGAGCGTCCCCATAAAGCGCCAGCCGAAGGGCGTCATCCCGAAAAGGGCGATGCCGGCGGCGATGATGAGCTTGCCGAGAGGCGG
The DNA here is from genome assembly GCA_012521555.1 of Clostridiales bacterium. GTDB lineage: Bacteria > Bacillota > Clostridia > Oscillospirales > Oscillospiraceae > Sporobacter. Next base: position 5,471 of record JAAYMC010000077.1, on the reverse strand, counting down.
GGGCGTCGTCTCGTAGGCTTTGATGCCGTGGAGAAATTCATACGCCGTCCGGCCGTGGTAGATCTCGTCGAAGTACATGCTGTTAAGGTACGTCGGCGTGTCCGGGACGAGGGACTGCTCGTCGAGCAGGGCGGGCGCGTCCGGGCAGGAGAGCTTGCCCGCCGGAATGAGGGCGCCGTCCGCGCCAAAGAGGGCGATTTCCCCCAGCTCGAGGGGCGCCGTGGAGGCCGTGATGCGGACATACCGCGCCGTAACAGGCAGCCCCGATATATACGCCTCGCGCCACTTAAACAGGTCGCCGTGGGGCTGGCTCATCACGTTCTTTTGCCCCGACGAGGGCGGCGGCTCAAACCACACCGTGCCGTCTTCCGAAAACTCCAGCGTGTAGGAGCCTGTCCAAAGTCCGGTGTAGTAATAGAGTTTCCCGATTTCCCTTGGTTCGTCAAGCGAAATGACGACGGTTTTATTGTTGCCCGTAAAGCGGTGAAAGCTCTGGGGGGCTTGCGTGTCCCCGAGCTTAAAGAAGCCGAGGAAGGCGGACGCGAGCGTGATGACCACGACGGGGAGTATATCGCGCCGCTCCATCTTGTGCAGGCGGAAGGACATCGTAAAGCGCGGGCGCTTGACGGCGCGCGTGATCCACTCCGTCGTCCCCTCGCGGGGGAGGACGGCGCGGATGTAGTACATATAAAACAGCCCGATGAGAAAGATTGCGACGGTAGGAAAGATGACCGGTATATAGGTGCTCACATCAATAACCTCCGCCATGTCGTCTTTTGCCGCGTCCGTTAGGTGGCTCTTTTCTTACAATAGCATAATAGCAAGAAGGCGTATAAAAGTACAGAAGAAATTCTGTTTGCGCAGGGACTGAAGAAAACGCGCCGCACGGATTTCTCCGTGCGGCGTGCTGTTTCCATGTTATTCGAGCTCGAAGGCGCCGGTGTAGAGCTGGTAGTAGCGGCCTTTCTGCTCGATGAGCTCGTCGTGGCTGCCGCGCTCGATGATGCGGCCCTGGTCGATGACGATGATGACGTTGGAGTTTTTTACGGTCGACAGGCGGTGCGCGATGACGAAGACGGTGCGCCCCTTCATCAGCGAGTCCATGCCGCGCTGGACGTACGCCTCGGTGCGCGTGTCGATGGAGGAGGTGGCCTCGTCTAAAATCATGACGGGGGGATCGGCCACGGCGGCGCGCGCGATGGAGATCAGCTGACGCTGGCCCTGCGAGAGGCCGCTGCCGTCGCCCTCCAGGACGGTGTCGTACCCGTGGGGGAGGGAGCGGATGAACCCGTCGGCGTTGGCCAGCTGCGCGGCGGCGATGCACTCCTCGTCCGTCGCGTCGAGGCGGCCGTAGCGGATGTTCTCCATGACCGTCCCGGTAAAGAGGCTCACGTCCTGCAGAACTATGCCGAGCGAGCGGCGCAGGTCGGATTTTTTAATGTCCTTGATGTTGATGCCGTCGTAGGTGATGGTGCCGCTGGAGATGTCGTAGAAGCGGTTGAGGAGGTTTGTAATCGTCGTCTTGCCCGCGCCCGTCGCGCCGACGAAGGCCACCTTCTGGCCGGGCTTGGCGTAAAACGACACGTCGTGGAGGACGGTCGTGCCGGGCAGGTACCCGAAGTCGACGTTTTCGATGCGCACCTCGCCGCGGAGCGGGACGTACTGGGCGTTCCCCGTTTTGCCCGGGATTTTCCACGCCCACAGGCCCGTGCGGTGCTCCGACTCGACGATGTGGCCGTCCTTATCGTAGGCGATGTTCACGAGCGTGACGGCGCCGTCGTCCTCTTCGCCCGGTTCGTCCATGAGCGTAAAGACGCGCTCGGCGCCCGCGAGGGCCGAGACGATGGCGTTGAGCTGCTGGGACATGTGGGAAATCGGGCCGGAGAAGTTGCGCGACAGCTGCAGGAACGAGGCGATCATGCCGAGGGTGAGCGGCCCTGTGCCCGTGAGGCTCACGTTCGTCACGCCGTTGATGGCCATGAGGGAGCCGACGATGGTGAGTACCACGTAAAGGAGGTACCCGAGGGCGACGAGGATGGGCATGAGGATGTTCGTGTAGCGGCTTGCGAGCATGGCGTTTTTGCGCAGCTCCTCGTTGCGCTGCTCGAAGTCCCGGATGGCCTGCTCTTCGTGGCAGAAGACCTTGATGACTTTCTGGCCGTTGATCATCTCTTCAACGAAGCCGTTGAGCTCACCCAAAAGCTTTTGCTGGCGGCGCATGTACATCCGGCTTTTTGCCGTGACGACGGCGACGATTTTCCGCAGCGCGACGACGTAGACGACGACGAGAAGCGTCAGCCACACGCTCGTGGTGAGCATCGCGACGAGGATGGAGATGATGGAGATCGTCTGGGCCAGCAGCTGCGGCATCGCCTGCGTGAGGAGCTGGCGGAGCGTGTCGGCGTCGTTCGTGTAGCGGCTCATGATGTCGCCGAAGGAGTTTTGGTCGAAGAAGCGGATGGGGAACGTCTGCATGCGGGAGAACATATCGTCGCGGATGTCGCGCAGGACGCCCTGCGCGATGCCCGACATGACGAAGTTATAGAGGTATGTGCAGCACACGCCGACAAGGTAAATGCCCGCCATGGTCAGGAGCATGCGGACGAGCCCGGAGAAATCGGGGTTTGACTGGCCGAGAAGGGGGACGATGTAGTCGTCAATCAGCCGCCGGAGAAAGAGCGAGGCGAGCGCGCCCGTTGCGGAGCTGACGATGATGAAGAGCACGACGACGACGGCGCGCGCCCTGTAGCGGAAAATGTAGCGGAGCAGGCGCTTGAGCGTATCCTTGCGGAACCGGCGGTTCCCGTTTTCATTTACCGGCATCGCTTTCGCGTTAGCCACCGATGCCAACCCCCTTCAGCTGCGACTCGTATACGTCGCGGTAGATTTCGCTCCTTTCGAGCAGCTCCTCGTGCGTGCCGACGGCGGTGATGCGGCCTTCGTCGAGCACGACGATTTTGTCGGCGTCCTGCACGGAGGAGATGCGCTGGGCGATGATGATTTTCGTTGTCTCGGGCAGCTGGTTTCTGAACGCCTTGCGGATGAGCGCGTCCGTCTTGGTGTCCACGGCGCTGGTCGAGTCGTCCAGGATGAGGATTTTCGGCTTTTTCAGCAGCGCGCGGGCGATGCACAGGCGCTGCTTCTGGCCGCCGGAGACGTTCGTGCCGCCCTGTTCGATGTACGTGTTGTATTTGTCCGGAAAGCGCTCGATAAACTCGTGCGCCTGCGCGACCTTGCAGGCCTCGACAAGCTCCTCGTCGGTGGCGTTCGGGTCGCCCCAGCGCAGGTTTTCGGCGATGGTGCCGGCAAACAGCTCGTTTTTCTGCAGCACCATGCCCACGGCCTGCCGCAGCGTCTCAATGTCGTAATCGCGCACGTCCACGCCGCCGACGAGCACGCGCCCGTCCGTCACGTCGTACAGGCGCGGGATGAGCTGGACGAGGCTCGACTTCGACGAGCCCGTGCCGCCGATGATGCCCACCGTCTCGCCGCTTTTGATGGTCAGGTTAATGTCCTTGAGGACGGGCTTGGGGCTGTCCTTGTGATACGAGAAGGAGACGTTTTCAAAGACGATGCTGCCGTCCTTGACGGTGTAAACGGGATTTGGCCCGTTTTGAATGTCGCTCTCCTCGTTGAGAAGCTCCGTCACGCGTTCGGCGGAGGCGCGGGAGATGATGATCATGATAAACAGCATTGACAGCGCCATGAGGCTGAAGAGGATGGACATGGTGTAGGTGATAAGGCTCATCAGCCCCCCGGTCGACAGGCCGATGTCCGGGTTGTTGCCGCTGGCCACAATCGCCCGCGCGCCAAACCAGGAGATGAGAAGCATCGTCGCGTAGGTGCACGTCTGCATGAGGGGCGCGTTGAAGGCGTTGATGCGCTCGGCTCTCCGAAAGTCAAAGAAAATCCGGCTTGAAATTTCCTTGAACTTGGATATTTCAAATTTTTCGCGGACGAACGATTTGACCACGCGGATGCCGCGGACGTTTTCCTCAACGACGCGGTTGAGCTTGTCGTACGTATGGAAAATCCGCTTGAAGATCGGGTGCGTCTTGTAGATGATAAAGAGCAGTCCCCCGAGGAGGATGGGTATCATGCAGATGAAGATGAGCGACAGGCGCGCGCTGATGGAAAACGACGCGACGAGGGACGAGATGAGCAGAAACGGGGCGCGCGACGCCATGCGGATGAGCATCATGAACGCCATCTGGAGGTTGGCGACGTCCGTCGTCGAGCGCGTGACGATGCTCGACGTGGAGAATTTGTCGATGTTTGAGAAGGAGAAGGTCTGGATTTTCGTGAAGATGTCGTGTCTGAGGTTTGCGGCAAATCCCGTCGCGGCGACGGCGGACGTATGGCCGGCCGCGTAGCCGGCTACGAGGGATAAAACCGCGCAGACGACGAGTACGCTTCCCATTTTCAGGACGTAGCTGATATCGCCTGCGCTCACGCCGTGGTCGATGATGCGCGACATGATGTAAGGGATGAGGACTTCCAGCACCACTTCCATAAGCACGAAGACCGGCGTGAGGATGGCGTACCACTTGTACTCGCGGACACTGCGTGCAAGCTGCCTGATCATTAGGGCGGGTTCCTCCTATATGAACAAGATTGTTTTTTACAAAGCAGTAAGCTTAACGGGCCGCTTAGCCGGCTTCGCGGCCGGCCCGGCGCGGCGCGATGGCGTCTTTTACGACGAGATGTTCTTTTTCAGCCGCGCGATGAAGTTGTAGAGCTGGTCGATTTCTTCCTCCGAAAAGCCGCGCAGAAGGTCGGCCTCCATGTTGTCCAGCTCGCGGATAATCGCCTCGTGCAGGGCCAGCGCTTTATCGGTGAGCACGATTTTCTTCAGCCGCTGGTCGTAGTCGACGCTCTGCCGCATGATAAGCCCCTTTTGCTCCATGCGCGTGAGCACTTTCGACGCCGTGGACCGCGTGATGGAAAAGCGCTTTTCAATGTCGCGCTGGAAGATGTCGCGGTCGCGGTTTAAGGCGAGGTGGCCGATGATCCAGCCGTTGGCTCCGGTGATCTGCGCAACATACTTCATCGGCTTCGTGTTTTCCACCCTGCGCCTGAGCAGGTTCGACAGAGCGTGTATTTCCGAGCCGACCGGTGTGCGCCTTTGCATGCCGGATACCTCCTTGAGATATTGTTGGACATCAAACTGTTTACCGTTCAACATTCTAGCAAAGGCGCGCCGGAGCGTCAATAACCGAAACGCCAAAATTGCTCCTGCCGGGGATTATTATTTGGATAAAACAGGAATACTGAAAGTAGCGTTTCGCGCGCTTGGCGCGGCGCCGCCTGCTGTGGTATATTATCTTCATACTGCGGCGCCATTACTTGCCCGCAAAGCGCCGCGGCGCGCTTTTTTGCGGAGGGGGGATTCAAATGACAATTGAAATGCCCGAACAGGTCCGGCAGATTATCGACTGGCTCGAAGCCGGCGGCTTCGAGGCGTATCTCGT